>NZ_JBMSEA010000001.1:2802500-3279488 GCF_049446035.1 Hansschlegelia sp. KR7-227 | reverse complement strand
CGATCTGGCGCTTGAACGCGATGCTGTGGGATCGATGGCGTGTCATGGGCTCTCATCCTCTGAAAGCCCGGCCTACGGTCAATTCCAAAAGCTCAATCCGTCCACCTCGAAGGGCCCACTCCAAGCCACGGCCAAACTCGGTCGCGATACTGCACATGACGTAGCACCGATGCCGCCCCCGTCGTCAGCAATGATCGCAGCACCGGATTGCCCATCTTCGATATTCGCCCTAACCGTTCTTTGCCGCCGCTGGAATGCGCTTTCGGGGTTAACCCGATCCAGGCTGCAAAGTGGCGAGCGGATTTGAAGCCGGCGGGATCGGGAACGAATGCCTTTACGGCCATGGCGATAATGGCGCCAACGCCAGGGATGGTCGCAAGGCGCCGGATCTCATCATCCTGCTTGGCCTGGATGACGATCTCACGTTCGAGCTTGTCGATCTGTGTGGCAAGCATCTCGATCTGATTGATGATTTCGGTCAGGGCAAACCGCGCAGCCGGAGGAAGTCGGGAGTCTTCCTCATCCCGGATGATTGGCGCCAATGCCTTGACGTTGGCGATGCCGGTCGGAGCGATGATACCCAGCTCTCCCAAATGGGCGCGCAATGCATTGATCGCTTGTGTCCTCTGACGCACCAGTAAGGCCCGCGTTTTGAGCACCATCACCGCAGCCTGCTGCTCAGCCGTCTTAACCGGGACGAACCGCATCGTCTTTCGCGTCACCGCCTCAGCGATGGCTTCTGCGTCGGCGGCGTCGGTCTTGCCGCGCTTGACGAATGGCTTGACGTATTGAGGCGGTAGCAGCCTGACATCGTGGCCGAAGGCCGAGATCTCACGCGCCCAGTAGTGCGCACTGGCGCAGGCTTCCATCCCGACCAGGCACCGTGGCAATCTCTCGAAGAAACGCAGCACCTCGGCGCGACGAAGCTTCCTGTTGAATAGCGGAGTGCCCTCGGCATCCGCGCCAAAAGCCTGGAAAACGTGCTTCGCCAAGTCCAGTCCAATAGTCGTAACATCTTTCACGGAACGGCCCCTCCTTGTGGCGTTTGCGACAACGACCACCTTTTAGCACTTCGATGCTGTCGGAGCGGGCCGTTCCACCTCATCAAGGGTCCGCTACGCTAAACGCGTGCGGCCTCTGCGGCTGACGCCTTCGAGGTGATCGCGGCCGCGCCCCGGACGCATCGGGCGCCTGTCGAGCGGGGACGGTCCTCGCTTCCCACGACAGGAGCCGGACACGATGTCGACCGACCTCAAGCTCGCCCAAGCCCACGCCTGGAGCCTCGCCACTACCCTTATGGCCTGCGTCGTCCTTCTCCAGACCGAGCTCGGATACAGCGTCATGGCGGCCGCCGAGTTTGACGGTGATCTGGCGGGCATCGTCCACGAGTTTGATCCATTCGGGTGAACGGCCAAAAAGGCGCCTCTAACCCTCACCCGCTCGCCGCTGCCAATCCCTCAATTGCCGCTGATTTAGAACATAGTGAAGAAATTACTATCCTTCAAATACGGCTTACTCGCGCCTCGAATGAGGGATTGCCGAACCGAAGCGTATAACTAGATGGATTGGATGAGGGATTAGTTTTCAAACATAGGGTTGGAGACTTATAATCCTTGAGTATGTTGAGATTGACCTTCGTTGCAATAGCCCCGATAATCTATACATCGATTTCAAATGCATTGGGCGTCACTGATGGTCATGTAAACCTCAGCTGGCTCCGACTGGTTGTGATCGACCCGACAAAGCCATGCACTCGAAAGGCATCGAAATGCGCACGCCGCACGACCTCTCTCTCATCCGTCCGATCACCCGCGACACGGACGGCGTCATGACCGCTCTCTATGAGGGGCGGACGCTCTCAGACGAACAGTCCGCGCTCACCGACCACCTGTGTGGTCTCGATAGCTATCCAGAAGCGCACGCGTCCGAACACGCCCGCGACGCCAAGCTCGGGATCGACAACGGCCTGGTCGAATTCGTGTCCACGACCTGGGCGGAGGCCAAGGCCGCCGGTTTTGAGCCCGCCCGCGTCGCGATTGGGCCGGCCCCGGATGAGCAGGGGTTCTTTCTGATCTCCTCCATGATCCTCCCGGAGGTCATTAAGCAGGCGAAAGCCGATTGGGGTGAAGACGAGTGGTCCGCGGGAATCATCATCGCCCGCGTCCAGTGCTCGATCGACGTTGGCGCCCACGGCGTTAGCGTCTCCGGCTATCCACTCTACGGCGGCCCCGACGCTGACGCCCGCGTCGAAAAAGTCCTTCGCTGGCTCGATGCAGCCGTAAGAGCTCGTCTCTGAGGTCTTCGGTCGACAGCAAACGCGCGTCTTGTCCAAAAGCGAGGCGCGCGTACCTGTTCGTCGTGACGCTCGCCTGAAGCTCTATCGTTGACGTGCAGAGGCCAGCGGGTGGCGCCATCCTGAAGAGGCCTTGGGTTCAGTGCGTAGTCGCGCCCGTCTCGCGGCATTCGTGGTTCGCGTGAGCGCCTGAATCTCATACTGCTTGCCGGAGCGCTGCCCAGTCGTCCTCTCTTGGCCCGATCTGGCCGAGGCTGGCTTCGCCTCGATCGGCTGAGCCGCAACCGCGATCTGCAGCTTTCTTCCCCTGACCTGCGGTCATTCCTCGCGAGCCAACAAAGCTGCGGTTCGCCGTCCTCCGCTTCGCTGCGGGCCTTTGGCTGCGGCGCCGATCGCCCCCGGCTTCGTGATCGCCATCGAGGCCGCGATGGGCGGCGCTCAAGACAGCATTAAGGAGATCGACATGGCGACCATCGGAACCTTCAAGAAGGCCGGCAACGAGTTCACCGGCGACATCGTCACCCTCTACGTCCAGGCCAAGGGTGTCCGCATCGTCCCGGAAGCCAACCAAACGAACGACAACGCTCCCTCCCACCGGGTCTTCGCCGGCAAGGCCGAGATCGGCGCTGCTTGGACCAAGAGCTCCAACGAGGGCCGCGCTTACCTCGGCCTCAAGCTCGACGATCCGAGCTTCGCCGCCCCGATCTTCGCCAACCTCTTCGACGACGCTGACGGCAAGACTTACAGCCTGATCTGGTCGCGCCCGAACAAGCGCAACGGCGACTGAGGCCGCCGAAACGCCCCGTCCGGATCACCGGGCGGGGCGTCACTTGGTTCGCGGTCTGAGGATCGGCAGGTTAAGAAGCCAATGAATAAACGGTCATCTGACGTGCGTGCAGTTGCTCCTCAAAGCTCATCGCTGCCGTCACGATCACGCAGCCGCGCTGAACGTTTCATTGCGGCGAGCAGAGCCGCCGGCCTCCCGGTGCTGCTTGGCTCGGACGAGGAGAGGTCGAGCCGATCGGCGCCAACATCGCGCGGTGCCGCCAGTTCGGCCATTTGAGAAATCGCGTGGCCGCGCTGCGGCCTGCGAACCCTTATTGCGGAAGGTTTTGCAATCTCTGCCGGCGCGCGTTTCTGGGCTTCTGGCGCCGCGTCCAACCCATGAGGCAAAGCATCGGCCGGCTCTGCAGCGACCGTTATTTTGCCGGATCTGACGTCCGCTCTGTATCGCGTGTCCGCTGCCGTCAGCGAGCTGAGCGGAAACGCCTCGCCCGTCTCCGTCGTGATTCCCACATCCCGCAAGTAGCGCCGGATGTTCTCCCAATCCATCGAACGCGCACGTGCCTGATCAAACCAGGCTCTGTGTGTGCGCATCAGACTCGCGAACGACGCCGTACCGCCGCCAGGTAGCTGGAACCAACGCGCCATCTCTCGTGCATACGCCTCGAACGCCTGATCCTCAGCTTCGACGTCCCCGCGCCCCCTCCGCTCAACCACGATTCACTCCAGCCAGCCATCTGAATCGAACTGCATTATGCTGCAAACTCCTGCACTAACAAGCAGAACGCAGCATGATGGAGCGTGACGAAGCGGAACGAAGGGATTTGCAGTTCTCACACCTGTGCACCATGCTGCGCCGAAGAACGTTATGCCGCAAGGTGGGCGTAGCCCACCTTGCGGCAGGTTCGTCGGCCAGTATCCCGCGCTCAGCCTCCTCAAGGCGAAGGCAATCTGCTCGTCCGCGTAACGTTGTTACTTTATGGCAAGCCTTCTTGCAGGGATCAGGATGCCCGAAAAAGTCGCGTTCATACCGCAACAGTTCTGAGGATCAGGACCACTGAATTCAACAACCTGTGGCGCTCTAGAGCGGGTCCGTGGTTTTCCGATTCTACCGGATTCCGTTGAAGCTTGAGCCATGCGAGTCCTTCGTCGTTCAGGCGGCGGGGGATTCGGGATGGCTCGGGCTTACAGCCAGGACCTTCGGGACCGGGTGATCGACGCGGCGCTGATCGATGGAACGCCGGCGCGCCATGCGGCGGCGCGGTTCGGGGTCGGGATCGCGACGGCGATCCGGTGGGTGCGGCAGGCGCGGGAGAGCGGCGACCGGAGGCCCGGCCGGCAAGGGCAGCCGCGGCGTTCGAAGCTCGATCCGCACCGCGATTATGTGCTCGAGCTCGCCCGCACCACCGACATGACGCTCACCGAGCTTGCGGAGAGGATCAGGGCGGAGCGCGGGATCGCGGTCGGACGGACGGCGGTGTGGGTCTTCCTCGGCCGCGCGGGGCTGACGGTCAAAAAAAGACCGCTCACGCCGAGGAGCAGGAGCGGCCGGACGTCCTGAAGCGCCGGCGGGACTGGTTTGACGCCCAGCCGGAGCTCGATCCGGAACGGCTGGTCTTCATCGACGAAACATGGGCCTCGACCAACATGGCGCGCCGTCGAGGCCGGGCCCCGAAGGGCGAGCGGCTGAGAGCCGCGGTCCCGCACGGCCACTGGAAGACCACCACCTTCGTGGCGGGCCTGCGCCTGACCGGCATGGTCGCGCCGATGGCGCTCGACGGGCCGATCAACGGCCGCAGCTTCCAGGCCTATGTGGACCAGGTGCTCATTCCGGAGCTCACGCCCGGCGACGTCGTCATCATGGACAACCTCGGCAGCCACAAAGGCGCCGGCGTCAGAAGGGCGATCGAGGCGGCGGGCGCGACGCTCGTCTACCTCCCGCCCTACAGCCCCGACTTCAACCCGATCGAGAACGCCTTCTCCAAGCTTAAGGCGATGCTCCGCAAGGCCGCCGAGCGATCCGTCGACGGCCTTTGGGACGCCATCGCCCGCATCGCCACCATCATCGAGCCCAGCGAATGCGCCAACTTCTTCAAAGCCGCAGGATACGACCCGGATTAAGACGAATCCGCTCTAGGCACAGATTTCGGCCGCACGAAGATTTATAAGAGTGCCAGAGTATGCGTACGAGCCGGCGCAACCGGCAGCCTCCTTTCCGAGATTCGAAAATGATCCGTCGTTTCCTTCTAGGCGTTGCGTCCATGGCGCTGCTCGCCACGTCCGCCCAAGCCGCTGACCTTCCAATGGAAGAGCCGATCCTGGCCGTTTCGTCCTTCACCTGGACCGGTGCCTACATCGGCGCGCAGGCTGGCTACGCATGGGGCGACACAAAGCTCAGGGCGTTTGGCGCGAGCACCAAAGTGAAGCCTGAGGGTTTTATCGTCGGCGGCTATGCTGGCTATAATTACCAGTTCGACGGCTCGCCGGTCGTGATCGGCATCGAAACCGACTTCAACTACACCGATGTAGACAAGAAGAAGAGCGTGTTCGGCATCCGCGGCAAGGATTCTTTCAACTGGACCGGCGCGACCCGAGCCCGCATCGGCTACGCGTTCGATCGGGTCCTGGTCTACGCCGCGGGCGGCGTCGCCTACGCGGACCGCGAGCTCAAGGTCAACGGCATCGACAAGGACAGCAAGACCTCGGTCGGCTGGACCGCCGGCGGTGGCGTGGACTTTGCCGCGACTGAGAACGTCATCGTGCGCGCAGAGTAGCGCTACACCGACCTCGGCAGCGACAAGTTTAAAATCGCGGGAGTCCGGGTGAAGGGTGACTACACCGAGCACCGCGTCATGGGCGGCATCGCCTATAAATTCGGCTGGTAAGCTCCAGACTACTGACGTGAGCAGCGCGCGCTCTCGGCTCCAGCCCGGGGGCGGGCGTTTTGTTAGTGGTCTGAAGGTGACGAAAGAGTCCCGGATGGGTTTCCCGGGGCGCTGATGGCGTGCGAGTCTGAGCGATGCGCCCAGGGATCATCATCGACGTGACCGCCGCGGACCGCCCGGCTCGAGGCCATCGTGGCGGACCGCAACAGCCCTCAGAAGCACGTCTGGCGCGCCGCCATCGTGCTCGCCCCGGCCGATGGGCTTGGCGCGAACGAGGTCATGCGTCGGACAGCCAAGAGCAAGACTGCCGTGTGGCGCTGGCAGGAGCGCTTCGCCGAAGAAGGGGTCGAGGCCTTCTGCGCGACAAGACCCGCCCGTCTCGGATCGCGCCGTTCGGGCCCGAGGTGGGGGAGCGCATCATCGCCCTGACGCTCGCCGAACCGCCAGGCGAGACGACCCACTGGACGGGACGGGCCATGGCCAAGGCGGCCGGCGTCAGCCTCTCCTACGTTCAGCGCGTCTGGCGCTCGCATGGGCTCCAGCCGCACCGCATCCGTACCTTCAAGCTCTCGAACGACCCTCACTTCGCCACCAAGGTCCGGGACATCGTGGGCTCTATGTTGATCCGCCGGCCCACGCGGTCGTCCTGTCCATCGACGAGAAGAGCCAGATCCAGGCGCTCGACCGAACGCAGCCCAGCCTCCCTCTGAAGCGAGGCCGAGCCGGCACGATGACGCACGACTACAAGCGCCACGGCACGACGACGCTGTTTGCCGCCCTCGACGTGCTGGACGGCAGGGTCGTCGGACGGTGCATGCAGCGCCATCGCCATCAGGAGTTCATCCGCTTCCTCAACGCCGTTGAGAAGACCGTCCCGGCCAGCAAGGCCATGCACGTCATCCTGGACAACTACGCCGCCCACAAGCACCCGAAGGTGATCGCATGGCTCGCCCGCCACCCTCAGGTCACCTTCCACTTCATCCCGACCAGCGCATCCTGGCTCAACGCCGTCGAGGGCTTCTTCGCGACCTTGAACAAGCGGCGCCTCCGACGCGGCACGTTCCTCGGCGTCGTCGACCTCCAGGCCTCGATCAACCGCTACCTCCGCCGAACACAACGTCGACCCGAAACCCTTCCGATGGCAGGCCGATCCCGATACCATCATCGCTGCGCAGCACGCGGGCACCAGACGTTGGATTCAATCCACTAGCAACAACCCACAGACGAGACCCGAACTCCGCTAATTTACGCTGCGGTCTGCGCCAATATTTTGACGACGGACAGTTGCTGGTGGCCACGGCGGAAGGCTTTTCCCTCCCGGATCCCTGCCCTTCAGAGCCGGCGCATGACCTTGACAGAGAATTCCCGCTCAACGGAGAAGCTACCGTCCGCCGCCGCTCGCTCGCGGTAGGCGTCTTCGGTGGCTTGCCGCATCTGGGGGGTGATGGGCTGAACGAGGGTCGGCAGCGTCATCATGCGACGCTCGAAACTCGCGAAATCCGGGAAGGTGACCGGCGAGAGGAAGATGAAATCCTCCACCACACGCAGGGCGTCCACCCGCCGCAGCGCCTCCTGCGCGGCGGCGCGCACCTCCGCCTCGTCATGGAAGTTGCGCATGATCTCGTCGAACGGGCCGCGCGCCATGGGCTCGGACACGTAGAGCACGCCGCCGGGCCGCAGCACGCGCGCCACCTCGTCAAGCGCCTCGTCCATGTATCCCACCGGCACGTGATGCAGGGATTTCAGCATCAGCACGCCGTCGCAGCTGGCATCCGCCAGATCGAGGGCTTCGGCCTGCCCGGCGCGAAAGGCGACGCCCTCCACCGGTGTCGCCTGACCCGGCACGGCCGCCTCAATGTCTAGCCCAAGGGCCGAGGCCGCGCCTCCCTCCTTCACGAGGCGCCGCGTCATGTCCCCGCTGCCGCAGCCAAGGTCTAGGAGATGGCCGCCCTGAACCGGCACATGGCGCGTGATGAGCGCCAGCTCGTCAGTGATGCGCTCGGGATGGGTCATCTTGTTGTTTCCTCCCCCACCTTGGCACCGTCAGACCGCCTGGGCGAGCAGGCGGCGCGCCCTCTCGACCACCGGTCGGTCGATGAGCTGGCCGTTCAGCCGCACCGCGCCGTTGCCGGCATTGCCCGCAGCGGCGACGATGGCGGATGCCTTGGCGAGCTGGGCCGCATCGGGCGCGAAGCCCCGGTGCACTGCGGCCACCTGCTTGGGATGGATGCAGAGCTTGCCGCCGAAGCCGAGCCCACGGGCAGCGCGCACGTCAGCCAAAAGGCGCTGCTCATCGTCGAGGGCGAGGGTTACGCCGTCCAGCGGAGGCGCGATGCCCGCCGCGGCGGAGGCGATCACAAGGCGCGAACGGGCATATAGGAGACCGGTGACATCGTCCTCTATGCCGGTGTCCAGTTGGAAATCCACCGAGCCGAACGCCAACTGGCGGACGCCCTTCACCGTCGCTAGCGCGCGCGCCTCGCACAGGCCAACCGCGCTCTCGATGAGCGGGACGATGGGCAGGCGCGTGGGCAAACGGGCGGCGAAGGCGGCCAGGGACGCCGCATCCTCCGCCTTGGGCAGGAGCACATGGGTGACCCCGGGGGTGGCGAGCAGCGCCACATCCTCCTCGTGCCACTCGCTGCCGATGCCGTTCACCCGGACCGCGGCACGGCCGCCGGCTGACAGCCAATCCCGGACGGCTGAGCGGGCGCGCCCCTTGGCGTCTGGCAGAACGGCGTCCTCAAGGTCGAGCACCGGCACGTCGGCGCCGGCCGCTACGGCCTTGTCGAACCGCTCCGGCCGATCGCCAGGCACGAAGAGATAGCTGCGATGGGTCAATGTCCTGGCTCGACGCAGGGTCGTACCCTCGGTTCAGACAGGCTGTGGGCACCGGCGGGTGCCGGACCGCGTCAGGAGGAGAAAGAGGCCCACCAGCACCATGACGATGCCTATGGTGAGATAGGCGACGGAGAAGCTGTCCGTGCGCGCCACCACCTGAGCGAAGGCCGGTGGACCGACCACCACGCCCGCATAGGTGATGAAGAGGCTCGCCCCCGACACGGCCGCCGCCTGCCCGGCGGGGGCGAGATTGGCCACCTCCGCGAGAAAGACGCCGTTCCAGCCGATGGCGCTCGCGCCGAAGATCGCGGCAAGGAGTATGAAGGCGGCGGCGGGCCATGTGGTTCCGGCGGCGGCTAACGTGACGCCCGCCGCGCCCATGGCGAGGCCCAGAAGGCCGAGGAGACGGCGCGGCGGGATGAAACGATCGGATAGCCAGCCCCAGCCGATGCGCCCCGCTACGCCCGCCACCTGCGCCACCGCGAGGATGGTCCCCGCCAACCCGAGCCCCATGCTCTGGGCGGTGGTGAGGTAGATCACCAGGAAGGTGGTGAGGCAGAGCTGCATGGCGCCGAAGAAGAAGGAGCACACGCCTATGTCGCGGATGGCCGGCGTGGTGAGCACCAGCTGGAGTGCGCGCAGGGGCGCCTTGGCGGAGATGGCGCGGGTGGAGTCGCGGTCATCGTCCAACTGCTCGCGGATGGTCTGGGTGGCGATGGCCGCCGCTACGCACAGACCGGCCACCACCAGCGCCGCCATCTGCCAGCCCAGGCCGCCAATGAGCGGCGGCAGGACGAGGCCGGCCAGCATGCCGCCCAGGGGCACGCCCGTCTGCTTCAGGGAGAAGGTGAGCCCAATGCTGTGCCGCGGGGTGGTGCGCACCAGGATGTGGGAGCTGGCAGGCGTCACGGGGCCATAGCCGAGGCCGATCAGTATGGCCCCGAGGAGGATCATGGCGGGGGTTCCATTGGCCGCCGCGGCGAGCCCCAGGGCGCAGAGCAGCAGCGAGACCTGGCTTATGCGGATGGCGCCCCACCGGCGCACCATGTCGCCCGAGACGAGGCTCGACAGGCTCGCGGTGGCGTAGACGATCCCCACGAACAGGCCCACCATCTCGGCCGCCAGCCCCGTGGTCCGCGTGGCCGCCGGCGCCATGACCGGCGCGGCGAGGGAGGCAAGAGAGACGAGAGCCTGGATGGTGATGGTCACGGCAAGCGGAACCAGCGCCACTCCGCTGGGCGGGGTTACCCCTTGCGCCTTCATGCGCCGCGTCCGGGGGCCTGGTCGCTCTCCAGGCGCAGCGTCATGGAATGGCTGAAGCGGTCGCCCGGATGAAGGTTCACCGCGACCTCCATAATGTTGCCCGCCGCATTGAGATACTTGCGGATCACCCTCAAGCCGGCCGTTCCCGGCTCCACGCCGAGCACCTTGGCGCTCTCCTCGTCGATGGGCACGGCGCTGATCTGCTGGCGCACCTCGGTGACGACGACCCCATAGCGTTGCTCAATCATGGCATAGAGCGGCAGATCCGGCGCACTGACGCCCTTGAGCACATCGCGATAGGGCCACATGATGAAAACCTCGGAAAGGGCAATGGCCTGGTCTTCCCCCGTAACGCGGCGCTCACCCGCCACCTTCATCCAAGCCTGGCCGGGCTGGCACTCCAGAAGCTCCGCCAGATACTGGTCGGCGATGACATCGATCTGCTGCAAGACCACCAGCTTCACGTCACGCACATACTGGAACAGGTCACCCGACCCCGTGCTCGAATGCACGTAGCGCGAGGCGCTCTTCATGGCGCGCACGCGCGTGCCCACCCCTGGCTGCCGCTTCACCAGCCCAAGATCCGCCAGGCGCCGGATCGCTTCGCGGACGGTGTGGCGGCTGACGCCAAATTGCGCGCACAGCTCGTGTTCCGTCGGCAGAAGCGAGCCGACCGCGTAGCGGCCAGAGGTGATGTCGTCGATCAGCGTCTGGGCGAGGGCATGGTAGCGGGGCTGCCCTGCGCCGAAGGGCTGGGAGGAGGACTGGGTCATGAGGCGTCGCCACACACCGGTTGTCTCGGCCGCGCCTTCTCTGCATCGAGCGGCCCGAGGATTTCCTCGTTGTGTGCGCCAAGCCTGGGCGCCGGTCGCAGCGGCGGGTCCTCGCCGGGGCAGCGCACCGGGCAGGCGAGCGTCTTGATGGTGCCGCGCGCGGGGTGGGGCACCTGAGCGATCAGGCCCTGCTCCTGCACATAGTCGCTATCCATCGCCTGCGCCACATCATAGACGGGCGCCACCGGCACCTTTCCGGCGAACCGCGCGATCCACTCGGCCGTGGTGTGGGGCGAGAGGGCGGCGTCGAGGTCGGCGGTGAGTGCGTCCCGGTTCGCCAGGCGGCCCTTGAAGCTGGAATAGCGCGCGTCGCTCGCCCATTCCGGACGGTCGATCAGCTCCGCTAGGATCGGCCAGAACTTCTCCTTGTTACACATGATGAAGAGCCAGCCGTCCTTGGTCTTGTACATCTGGCTGGGGGTCAGCGAAGGGTGGGCGCCGCGCGGCAAGCGCCCGGTCTTCACACCTTCGTTCATGTACCAGGTGCCGAGATAGTTCACATTGTGGATCGCCACATCGAACAGGGAGGTGTCGATGTCGCGCCCCTTGCCGGTGGCGCGGGCCGAGACCAGAGCCGCGAGCAGCGCCATGGCGGCGGTGGTGCCCGTCATCATGTCGATGATGGACACGCCGAAGCGCGCGGGCGGCCCATCCGGCTCGCCGGTGAGGGAACAATAGCCCGCCTCCGCCTGCATGAGATAATCATATCCCGGCCAAGCCTTGCGCGGTCCTTCGCGGCCATAGGCCGAGAGGTGGCAGCACACGATGGCCGGGTTGATGTGCGCCAGCGCCTCGTAGGTCAGGCCCAGCTTCTCCGGCAGGTCGCCGCGCAGATTGTTGAACACCGCGTCCGCGTCGGCCACCAGCGCCTCGAACATGGCACGCCCCTCGGGGCTCTTCATGTTCAGCGTGACGCTCTTCTTGTTGCGGTTGAACGACTGGAAGAAATGGCTGTCGCCGGGTTCGAAGAAATAGGGGCCGACCAGCCGGCCCACGTCGCCGCCCTCCAGCGGGTTCTCGATCTTGATGACCTCGGCGCCAAGATCCGCCAGATGCTGGGTGCCGAACGGGCCGGCGCCATACTGCTCCACCGCAAGGATGCGGACGCCTTCCAGGGGCAGGCTCATGCGGGGTTCCTTTCGACCAGCTGGCGCGCGATGATCAGGCGCTGCATTTCATTGGTGCCTTCGCCGATGGTCAGCAGCGGGGCGTCACGATACAAGCGCTCCACGTTGTATTCCTTGGAATATCCGTATCCGCCGTGGATGCGCAGGGCGTCGGTGGCATTGGTCAGGGCGGCCTCGGTGGCAAAATATTTCGCCATGCCGGCCTCCATGTCGCAGCGCTCGCCGCGGTCGAAGGCGCGGGCGGCGCTCTCCACCAGCAGGCGCGCCGCCTCCACACGCGTGCCCATCTCGCCCAGCATAAGCTGGATCGCCTGATGCTCGCAGATGGGCTTGCCGAAGGTCTTACGGATCTGCGCATATTTCAGCGATTCATCCAGCGCCGCCCGCGCCACGCCAACCCCGCGCGCCGCTACATTGATCCGCCCCAGCTCCAGCCCGGACAAGATCTGCTTAAGCCCGAGGCCCTCTTTGCCGCCGATCAGCCGGTCCACCGGCACCCGGTAGTCGCGGAACAGCAGTTCGCAGGTGTCGATGCCGCGGTAGCCGAGCTTCTCCAGCTTGCGCACCACCTCGAAGCCCGGCCCCTTCTCGGCGATGAGCAGGCTCATGCCCGTGTGGCGCGGCTGCGCCGTGTTGTCGGTCTTCACCAGCAGCGCCAGGCAATTGCCGTACATGGAATTGGTGATCCATGTCTTGGCGCCGTTCACCACATATTCGTCGCCCTCGCGGCGCGCCGTTGTGCGGATCGCCTGGAGGTCGGTGCCAGCATCCGGCTCGGTGAGCCCGATGCCGCCACGCAGTTCCCCGGTGGCGAAGCGCGGCAGGAACTCGGCCTTCTGCGCCTGGGTCCCCGCCCGCTGCACGGCCGAGGCCATGATCAGATGGGAGTTGATGATGCCCGATAGCGACATCCAGATCCGCGAGATGCGCTCGACGATCCTGGCATAGGTGGATGTGGACAGGCCCAGCCCGCCGTATTCCTCGGCGATGGTGCAGCCGAACAGACCCATATCCTTCATTTTCTCGACGATCTCGGCGGGATAGATATCCTGGTGTTCCAGATGGCGCACATGGGGCACCACCTCGGTCTCAAGGAAGCGGTCGATCATGTCGAGCATGAGGTCTTCCTGCTCGGCCATATCTTTCTCGTTCAGCATTCTCATTCCCCTGGAGCATGTACCGACCGGATCGGCAAGGCGCTCTGTTTCCTGAAGTCCGGGACGCCGGTGCGCCCGGGTCGGGTCGGACCCGGGCGGAGGCGTCCTCAGGCGCGGCCGGCCAGCAGCTTCGACAGCTCACGCGCCGAGATGCCATCGTCGAGGCCGAGCACCGCCTCCTCGATGTGCGCCACATGAGCGGGCGCCAGGGCCATGGCCGCGTTCTCGCGGAACTTGGCCACGATGTCGGCCGGGCTGAGGGGGCGGTCGGACGCGCCGCGGTTCATGTGCTCGCGATGGCTGAGCTCGCGCCCGTCCTTCATCGTGACGATGACCTCGCCAGAATAGTATTTGGGGAAGGCCGACCGCGGATCGGCCTCGTAATCCACCTTGGCTGCCACCGCGAGCGTCGCGGGATCTGCCAGCGCCTGGGGCTCGAGCTCGGCAAGGCCGAAACGCCCGTGGACGAAGGCGGAGGCGACCGCGAAGGGAATCGAGAACTGCGCGTCGTAGCTGTTCTGCGGCTTTTTCTTGTGCTGCACCGGCTCGCACACGGTCTTGACCACCTCGGCCGGAACCAGGGCCCGCACATGGGCGATCTGCTCCGGGCGGATGGCATGCGCCGCCCGCAGCGCCACCGCCGCATCCGCGCAGGCATGGGTGAAGTGGCATGCCGGCAATGGCTTCACCGCCACCTGCGCCACCTCCCATTCGCGGTCCAGCCCATCGGTCGCGATGGCGAGGTTGGCGGGGTCGAAATGCGCCCCGAGATGGCTCGGGAACAGGCCAAAGCGCCCTTCATAGGCGGCCTTGGGGCCGACGAAGCCGTTGCGGGCAAGGGCCGCCGCGGTGATGCCGGCCACCCCCGCCCAGCCGGGATGGAGCCGCTTGGTCCACGCCCCATCCTCAAGGAATTCGAGGCTCCCAGACGCCATGGACAGGACGATGCCCTGCGCATGGCCGAGCTGCCGGTCCGTCATGCCCCTCAGCCTGCCGGCGATGAGCGCGCAGGCGAAGGCGCCGATCAGGCCGGTGGGGTGGAAGCCGGTCTGGTGGAAGCCGCCCTTGGCCACCGAGCCGAGGCGGGTCGCCACCTCCATGCCCGCCACATAGGCGGTCAGCAGGTCGCGGCCCGAGGCCCCGGTCTCGGCACCGACGCCGAGGGCTGCGGGAAAGCAGCTGGCGGTGGCGTGGATGACGCCCCGGGTGTGGGTGTCGTCGTAATCGAGCCCGTGGATAAGGAAGCCGTTCATCATCACGGCGTCACGCAGCGGCAGGCGGGCGGCGCCGTAGCCGATCACGTCACCGTCCCCCGCGCCAAACTCGCGCAGGGCCGCGAGCGTCCGATGCGAGAAATCATACTGCGTGGAGGCGAGCGCGATGCCCACCGCGTCGAGGATGAGATGGCGGGCGCGCGCGCGCACTTCAGCGGGCACCGCCGCGCCGTCGAGCCCTTCGACGAAGCCGGCAAGCCGCTGGGCGATGGTCTCGGAGGTTTCGATCCGGGTATGTTCGCTCAAGGGGTTTTCCTCCCTATTGGACCAGGGCGAGCGAGATCGCGGGGATGTAGGTGATCAGCGCGAGGCCGGTGAGGCGGACGCCAAAGAAGGGCAGGACGCCACGAGCCACCTCGTGCACCGGAATGCGGGCGATGCCGCTCATCACGAACAGGTTGAGGCCGATCGGCGGGGTGAGCGTGGCAATCTCGACGTTGGCCACCATGATCACGGCGAAGTGGATGGGGTCGATGCCGAGCGCGGTGGCGGCGGGGAACAGGAGGGGTGCCGTCAGCACGATGAGCGCAATGCCGTCGAGGAACATGCCCAGCACCAGCAGGACGAGGTTCACCATCAGCAGGAACATGTAGGGGTTCATCTCTGCCGCATGCAGCGCGCCGATGAGCGCCTGCGACACGCCCATGCGGGCCATGACGAACCCCACCAGGCTGCCGCCCATGACCACGGCGAAGATCATCGCCGTCTGTAGTAGGGACTGACGGGCGGTCTCCCACATCACGCCGGCCGTCACGCTGCGATAGACGAAGAGGCACAGCAGCGCGGCATAGGCGGCGGCGAAGGCGGACACCTCCGTCGGCGTCAGGAAGCCCGAATAGATCGAGCCGATGACCAGGACCGGCATTGCCAGCGCGGGGACCGCAGCGGGCAGACGATTGGCGAAGCCCTTCCAGTCCGGCCGAGCGATCTTGTACCCGTAGCTGTGACGGCGCGCCATGAAGGCGACGCCGATCATCAGCAGCGCGGCCTCCATGAGGCCCGGCAGGATGCCCGCCATGAACAGCTTGTCCACGGGCAACCCGACGATGGAGCCGATCAGGATGAAGCCCAGAGACGGTGGAATCATCAGGCCGAGGGTGCCGCCCACCGCCACCAGGGCGGCGGCGAAGCGGGCGGGATAGCCCTCCCTCTTCAGCCCCTCGACGGTCGAGCTGCCGATGGCCGCGGCCGAGCCGACCGAGGAGCCGGACACCGCCGCGAAGAACACGGAGGTGATCAGCACCGTTTGGGCAAGACCGCCGCGAACCGCGCGGACGATGGAGCCCACCAGTTCGATTATCAGTTCGGCGATGCGGCCCTTCATTATCAGGTTGCCGGCGAGCAGGAACATAGGGATCGCCATGAGGGAATAGCTGTTGACCGACTTGAAGGCGGTCTGCGCGATCACCGTCATGGGCACCCCGCCGAAGGCCAGCAGCAGCACCGCCGCCACCAGCCCCAGAGCGACCGCCACGTGGCTCCCGATGGCCAAGAAGAAGAGAGCCGCCGGAATTGCGAGTGCGATGCTCATGATGCTTCTCCCTGGTCGGCAGCCGCGCTGCCCGGCAGTGGCGCAAACGGTTCCTGCCCCATGAGGGCCCGCACGACGCAGCCGAGGTAGTAGAGCCCGATCAGCAGGGCGCCGACCGGCATGGCCAGAAACAGCACCCACATGGGCAGGTCGAGGGTCGATTCGGTCATCATCCCCATGGTGTAGTAGCGCTCGACCTGCGGGATCGAGGCGAGGAACAGGATGATGCCGAAGGCGAGCCCGGCGAGGCTCGCCAGCAGGTTGCACAGCCATTTGCCGCGCGGGGGCAGTATGTCCACCAGCATTTCCGTGCGGATGTGCGTGCCCGCCCGCCCGCCCGCGCCGACAGAGAGGAAGAATGCCCAGATCATCAGGTAGCGGACGCTCTCCTCGGCCCAGAAATAGCTGTGGCCGAGGAAGCCGCGGCCGAAGGCGTCGGCGAGCATGATCACCGTCGCGGTGACCGCGAGAAGGGTGGCGAAGGACAGCAGCCAGCGGGATTCCAGCCGCGTCCAGAGGTTGCCGGTGGGTCCGGCCGTAGGTCCGGCCGCGAGGTCGGAGGAGGGGTGGGGCGCGGCCCCGGGATCAGCCGCCGACGCCACAGGACGCCTCCAGAGCCTTGAACTTACCGACGACGTCGGGATGCGCCTTGTCGAACGGGGTGGTGCTTTCCTCGGCGAGCTTGCGCCAGCGCGCGATCTCGGCTTCGTCGGCCACGTGGAACTTGGCGCCCTGATCCTTCATCTTCTGGATCAGCTTCTCGTCAGCCGCCTTGGCCTCGATCCACTCGCGCTTGGAAATCTCGTCGATTGCGGAACTGACAGCCTGCTGCAAGTCCGGCGCAAGCTTGTCGTACCAGCCCTTGTCCACCACCACCGCATAGGTGGAGAGCTGGAAGCCGGGGACGTACCAACCGTATTTGCCGGAAATACCTATCATCTCGGCCCAGCCGGCCGGCGAGGAGAAGACGCCGTCGATGGCACCCTGCGACATGGCCGAACTCATCTCGGAGGCGGCCATGGAGACCGGGCTGATGCCCAGGCGCTTCATGGTATCGAGGAAGACGCGACCGCCGGTAACCCGAACCTTGGTGCCCTGGATGTCCTCCATCTTCTTTACTTCCTTGCCACTGAAGATGAAGAAGAGGTCGGCGGTGCGCATCAGGCCGAGGACCTTCAGGCCGCGCGACTCCACATAGGACGAGATCATCTGTGTCAGCCCGCTGGAGAAGCAGGCGTTGGTCATCATCTTGTCGCTGATCGCGAACGGCAGGTTCAGGATGCCCGTCTGCGGCGCGATGGTCTCAACGCGGACCGAGACCGGCCAGACCATCTGCACCGCCCCGGTGCCGAGCGCAGCGAGCGCGTCCTGCTCATTGTAGAGCTGGCCCGCGGCGAAAACCTTCACGTCGATCTTGCCGCCGGTCTTCTGGTTCACCAGATCGGAAAACTGCTTCTGGTAATCGGTCTTCCAGTGGGTCGTCGCCACTTCATTGGGCAGAATGAGTGTCTCGGTCGCCCGTGCCGGGCCGGCTATGGCCGTCGCGCCCAACACGGCGGCCAGGATGAACCTTCCTATGGCGCTCTTCATGTCGTCGTCTCCTCCCAGCTGGGTTCTTTTCTTGATTCAAGCGATGCGGGCAGGATCGCTGCCCGCTGCTTTCGCTGGTGCGTTAGTAGCCGGCCTGGTCGTCGATGTTCCCGTCGCGCTTCTGGATCAGGGCCGAACGGTCGAACGTCATGAAGACAGAGCCGTCGGCCTTCTTCCCTGTCGTGCGGACCTTCACGATGCCTGCGCCGGGCCGGGACCTGGATTCGCGTTTGTCGAGAACCTCGGACTCCGCATAGATGGTGTCGCCCGGGAACACCGGGCCAGTCAGCTTGATGTCCTGCCAGCCGAGATTGGCGATGGCCTTGCCGCTCACGTCCTGCACCGTCATGCCGAGGACGATGGCAACCGTCAGCCCGCTGTTGACCAGAGGCCTGCCGAATTCCGATTTCGCCGCATAGGCAGCATCGCAATGCATCGGATGTTGATTCATGGTCATCAGCGAAAAATTGATGTTGTCCGCATCCGTGATCGTGCGGCCAGGACGGTGCTCGTACACATCACCGACCTCGAAATCCTCGTAATATCGGCCAACCTCGCCTCGATAACGCTTTTCGCCGATCTTTTTCACGAAAGACCCTCCTGCACCAAAACACGGCACTCCTTTTAATATTGTTCGGTTATCCGGACAAAGTTGGCGGGTGCCGGAGGGCTTGTCAACAGCCAGCCGACGCCACGCAGCAAGGTCGCGATTCGCCGGTAGCCGTAGCCGCCATACTGGACAATGAGCGCGACGATGTCGGCGGTCAGCGCCGCCTCGTCGTGGGGCCGGGTCGGGATCTTTCGCCGTGTCGATCAATGCTGGCCCAGAACCAGGCAAGCCCGGCGCTGCGTAATGCCGAGCTTGCTCACCACGCGATCCACGCAGTCGCGCCGACGGGCGGGGGCTGATCAGTTTCCCCAGGGGGTCTCCGCCAGGATCATCTTGTCGAGCGTCATATCCGACACCGCTCGCCGAGCCGGGCGTTCTCGGCCTCGAGGTCCTTCAGGCGCTTCACCTGGTCACCCTTCAGCCCCGCCATACTCTGTGCGCCAACGATAGAACGTGACCTCCGTCACGCCGGTCGGTGGGATCCGGCGTGGGATTTTGGGTCTGACTCACTCTCGATGAAGGTGGCTGGTGGCCTTCGCCTCTGATTTGAGGAGGAGCACCGCCATGACCGCTTACTTTCGTATGAACGCGCTGGCGCCCGCCGGGCTCATCGTGGATCGGGTGAAGGTCGAGGCGAACGGCATAGAGGTTTGCGCCCGGTCCAAGGCCGCGGACGCCCGGTGTCCGCTTTGCTCCTCGCCGGCGCGGCGCATCCACAGCCGCTATGTCCGAAGGGTTGCCGACCTGCCGCTCGGCGGCCGACCCGTTCGGCTACGCCTGAGGGCGAGACGGTTCATGTGTGAGCAGGCGCGTTGCCCGCGCCGGATCTTTGGCGAGACATTCGCCGGCCTCCTGGGCCATAGAGCTCGGAGGGCCGAACGGCTGGAGATCATCCTCCATCATCTCGGCCTGGCGCTGGGCGGACGACCGGGAGCGGGCCTCGCCCGACGCCTCATTCTGCCGGTTAGCAACGACACGCTGCTGCGGGTCGTGCGGAGACGGACGATGAGGCCGGACGCGCCGCTGCGCGTCGTCGGCGTCGATGACTGGGCGTTCCGACGCAACTTTCGCTACGGATCGATTGTCGTCGACCTGGAGCGCCGACGTCCTGTCGCCCTGCTGCCCGATCGTGAGATCGCCACCGTGGCCGCCTGGCTCAGCCGGCATCCAGGCATCGCGGTCGTGTCCCGCGATCGTGGCGGAGGCTACGGCGAGGCGACCGCCAGCGCTCTGCCTCACGCCGTTCAGGTCGCGGACCGGTGGCATCTGATGGAGAATGCGAGCGCCGCCTTCCTGGACGCCGTGCGCGGCGCCATGCAGCCGATCCGCCGGGGGCTCGGCGCGACCCGCATCGATCCAAAGCTTCTAACGGCGTAAGACCGTATGTCCGCTGAGCCGAGGCGGCTCGTCCTACACTGCATCTCCGAGGGTTGCTCGGACAGGCCGAGCCGATCCTCACCACAGGAGGACGAGCCGTGGGGCATTGTAGCGATATTTTCGTGGGGATTGACGTCTCGAAGGTACGGAACGCCATTGCAGTTGCGGATGGGGAGCGTGGCGGCGAGGTGCGCTTCATCGGAGAGGTCGACGCCTCCGAGGAGAGCATGCGTCGCGTCGTGAAGCGGCTCACCGTGAAGGGGGAGCGAGCGCACTTTTGCTACGAGGCGGGTCCGACGGGCTACGGGCTGCATCGGTTGATCACGTCGCTCGGCCATGCGTGCACGGTCGTAGCTCCGTCGCTGATTCCGCGGAAGCCGGGCGATCGGGTCAAGACCAACCGGCGCGACGCCATCAGCTTGGCCCGGCTGCTGCGCGCCGACGAACTCACCGCCGTGTGGGTTCCCGATGAGGGGCACGAGGCCATGCGTGATCTGGTGCGAGCCCGAGCCGCCGCGGTCGAGAGCCTGCGCGTGCATCGGCAGCAGGTTGGCGCCTTCATGCTCAAGCACGGGCGCGTGTTCCCGAGGCCGACGACCCGGTCCATGCGCTACCTGCGCTGGCTCCAGGAGCAGCGCTTCCAGCACCCGGCCCACCAGATCGCTCTGCAGGAGATGGTCGAGGCGGTCCACACCTCGAAGGAGCGGGTGCGCCGGCTCGAGGCGGCGATCGAGGAGTTCGTGCCGGATTGGTCGCTCGGACCCGTGGTGAAGACGCTGCAGGCGCTGCGCGGGGTTGACCTGAACGTCGCCGTGACCTTCGCGACCGAGATCGGCGACGTCAGCCGCTTCGAGAGCCCGCGCCAGCTCATGGGATATCTGGGCTTGGCGCCCAGTGAGCGCTCAACAGGCGACACGGTCCGCCGCGGCGGGATCACCAAAGCCGGGAACGCGCGGGTGCGCCACATGCTGGTGGAAAGCGCCTGGACCTATCGCCACCCGCCGCGGATCGGCAAGATGAAGCTCTACAAACTCGAGCAGGTCTCGCCCACCGTCCGGGAGATCGCCTGGAAGGCGCAGACCCGGCTCACGGCCCGCTACCGGGCGCTCAGCGGGCGGGGCAAGAAGACGACGGTGGTGTGCACGGCGATCGCGCGCGAGCTCGCCGGCTTCATGTGGGCGGTGGCCCGGGAGGCGCGGCCCGCCTGAACGGGGCGGCGACACCCCCTCGCGCATCGGCGGGGGCGGGACCACGGCAGGGGAACGCCCGTCAGACGCTTTGTGGCCGGCCATGCGCCGACGCCCGCCGTAAGATCGGGACAGCCCCGGACGCTCACTCGGGACTGCGGTAGCCAACCCGCGCATCAGAGCTTGATCACCGACGTCCAACAGGTCCCGCCTCCACCCGTGCGCGTTCATGCGGCCAGGCCGCTTCTCGGAGCGGGTGATCCCGTGCGACTACCCCGTTGACAGCGGACATCAGAGCGTCCGGTGACGGCCGCCTTGCGCAGGAGGGGTGCGCGGGGAGGATGGGCTCTTGTGAGTAGTCATAGGACTACTCGTAAGAGCGGGGCTGGAACTGATGGCGGAGCGGGTCGAGGTCGTCGATGTCCGTCGGCGGCGGCGATGGAGCGTCGAGGAGAAGCTGCGGATCGTCGCCGAATGCGACCTGCCCGGCGCGTCGGTCTCGGAGGTGGCTCGCCGTCACGATCTGAGTACCGGACTGCTGTTCACTTGGCGTCGGATGGCGGAGGGACGGCCGGCGCGCGGGGCGGAGCCAGTCGCCTTGCTCCCTGTGTATGTGACCGAGCCGCCGGCGCCGCCGAGGGGACGGTCCCCGCGGGCGGCTCGCATGGAGATTGGCCTGCCGGGCGGCATCAAGCTGAAGGTGGACGCGGGCGTCGATCCCGAGGCGCTGGCCGCGGTGGTCGCTGTGCTGCAGCGTCGATGATCCCGGTCCCGAGTTCGGCGCGCGTGTACGTCGCCGCAGGGCCGACCGATATGCGCAAGGGCTTCGACGGGCTGTCGGCCCTGGTGCAGGAGACGCTCAGGAAGGATCCGTTCCGAGGCCATCTGTTCGTCTTCCGGGGTCGGCGAGGCGACCTGGTCAAGGTGCTGTGGTGGGACGGCCAAGGCTTCTGCCTGTTCGCCAAGCGGCTGAACCGGGGCCGGTTCGTGTGGCCGCTGGCGAAGGATGGAGCCATCACGCTGACGCCGGCCCAACTCGCCATGTTGCTCGAAGGGATCGACTGGCGTGCCCCGATCCGAACCGACCGGCCGACAGCCGCGGCATGATGACTCGGCCGCGCTTGACGCCTTAGCGAGAGACGATCGGATCGGCTAAGCTGTTGGCGTGCTTGAGGATACACCCCAGGCTCCGGACGACTACGCGGCGCTGAAGGCGTTCGCGATCGAGCAGGCCAAGGCGTTGGCCGGCGCCCGCCGCGAACTGGCGGAGACCCAGACCGGGCTGATCAGCGCGGCCTTGCAGATCGAGAAGCTCAAGATCGAGCTGGCTCGCCTGCGTCGGGACGCCTACGGGGCATCCTCCGAGCGTCTGGCGCGCATCGACCAGCTGGAGCTTCAGCTCGAGGACCTGGAGGAGACGGTCGCGGCGGCGACGCCGGCGCGGGCGGAGGCGCCTCAGCGCAGGCCGGTCCGGCGTCCGCTCCCCGACTGCCTGCCGCGCCACGACGTCGTGCACGAACCAACGCTCGCTGGCGACGGATGCTCGTGCCCGGCCTGCGGCGGACGGCTCTCCAGGCTCGGCGAGGACGCCACCGAGGAACTGGAATATGTGCCCGCCTCGTTCCGGGTGGTGCGTTACCTTCGGCCCAAATACGCCTGCCGCTCCTGCGAGAAGGTTCATCAGGCGTCGATGCCGTCCCGCCCGATCGAGCGGGGCCGGCCTGGTCCGGGTCTTCTGGCCCAGGTGCTGGTCGCCAAGTACGACGACCATCTGCCGCTCTATCGCCAGAGCGAGATCTACGCGCGCGAAGGCGTGGAGCTCGACCGCTCGACGCTCGCCGACTGGGTCGGACGCTCGGCCATGTTGCTGCAGCCGCTTGCCGACGCCATCGGCGAGCACGTCATGGCGGCGAGCAAGCTGCACGCCGACGACACGCCGGTTCCGGTGCTTGATCCCGGACGTGGGCGCACCAAGACGGGCCGTTCAACGGCAAGTTTCGGGCGGAGTGTCTCGACGCCCATTGGTTCTTCTCGCTGGAGGACGCCCGGGCCAAGATCGAAGCGTGGCGGCGGGACTACAACGAGAGCCGGCCTCGCACGTCCCTGGGCTGGCTGACGCCCAACGGATACGCCTCATTGGCCGGGGTTTACCCCGGCCAATGAGGCCCGGAGCCTCACATTCAGACCGGACACGAATCCGGGGGACCCCCACAGATCAGTGCTGGTCCGCTACCACGGCTCCGTGCTGGTATGCATCATCCGTATCCGGTCTGACTTGAGCCACAATGGGCGGGCCGACTGGTCCGAGGAAGCTCACGCGCTATCTCACGTGTACGAAAACGGTACTCACATTTCAGTCAGGATATCTCTCGCATGAGAACAGCTACGGTTTTGGTCGGTCTCAGTCTATTTGCGGCAACAGGCGCATTCGCACAGTCAAGTAACAAATCCGACCCGCTATCAAGCCTTCCGCCTCCAGACAGCGTTAAGCTTTCTCAAGTAATTGCGAAGGCTGAAGTCCGGCCGGGGTTCTTTGCGATCAAAACGGTTTCGTTCTCGGCGGGGGAGTACGAGGTCGTCTATTTTATGGATGACGGCGCGGAGGTGAGAATAAATTTCGACGCGAAAACCGGCGAGGCGCGGCCGCCGAAAACGGGTGGTTTGTTCGGAAACTGAGTGTGCGCCTCCGGTAGCACGGGCTATGGCTTTCATGGCCGTGATTACGGACGCCCTTGTCTCACAGACCCCACGGATGGTGACTGGGGTCACTTGGCGCGTCTGAGCATCTAAGTGCAGCCTCGCGGGTCGGGTGGGTGCTTTCCCACCTGCTGTCGTCGGATCGAGCGTGTCAGGCGGTTCACCCGACCGGACATCGCTTGGAACTTGACGTCGATTTTGGGGACGTCTCGCGCTGTGCGATGCTGCGGAAGAGAGGCTCTAGGCAGCGTCCCCATTAACGGGGTTTCGCTTCAAGCCTGATGCTATTCCGTCTCCTTTGGAGGAGATGGGCATGCGACGACACGAACTGTCGGACGAGGAGTGGCGGATCATTGAGCCGCTTCTGCCGCGGAACTCGCGGGGCGTCGCGCGGGTCGACGACCGGCGGGTGATCAACGGCATCCTGTGGCGGTTTCGGACGGGCTCGTCCTGGCGCGACGTGCCGGAGCGCTACGGGCCGCGGACGACGCTCTACAACCGCTTCAGCCGATGGCGGGCGGCTGGCGTCTGGGACCGGCTTCTGGCCGCGGTGTCCAAGGCTTACGACGGCGACATTGTGATGATCGACTCGTCCTGCGTCCGGGTCCACCAGCATGGGGCCGCGGGCAAAAAGGGGGCTCCGGCGATCCTTGCATGGGACGTTCCCGCGGCGGCCTGACGACGAAGATCCACGCCCTCGTCGACGCCGAGGGCCGACCAATCCGGATCGAGCTCACTGCGGGACAGGCGGGCGACGCGCCGGTCGCCGCGACGCTGCTCGCCGACGTTCGGCCGGGAGCCGCGGTCGTCGCCGACAAGGCGTACGACACTGATGGCGTCCGCGCGTTGGTGCGAGACCGCGGAGCCTGGCCCAACATCCCGCCGCGCTCGATCCGCAAAGCGACGTTCAGCTTCAGCCGCTGGGTCTACCGCCAGCGCAACCTCATCGAGCGCTTCTTCAACCGCATCAAGCAGATGCGCGGCATCGCCACCCGCTACGACCGCAGGGCCGACAACTTCCTCGCAGCGATCAAGCTCGTCGCAACGCGCCTCTGGATCAGAGCGTTATGAGTCCGCATCCTAGGCCAGTGTTTCTTTTTGCAGCGCTCCGACGGGCGTAAGACCCTCCATCGCCTTGATTTCGCCACGTAGCGGCGTTCCTCTAACATGCTCAGCGGATGAGACGAAGGGTGATATTCAGATGAACTTGGGTAGTATAGCTGTATCAGCTCGTCTTGAATACGATACCGTTTTAGGACGCGCCCTTGGTAGAATTCTGGGGCGTCCCGTCCAGAGGGTCGATAGCAGCCACATTTCAGAAACTGGTTTTTCCGTATCGGAAACATTGGAGAAGGTGACCGTCGTGTTTGAAGTGCCCGGCTACGCCCGCGAGGAGCTGTTGCTGGAGGCCACC
This sequence comes from Hansschlegelia sp. KR7-227, assembly GCF_049446035.1. Taxonomy (NCBI): domain Bacteria; kingdom Pseudomonadati; phylum Pseudomonadota; class Alphaproteobacteria; order Hyphomicrobiales; family Methylopilaceae; genus Hansschlegelia; species Hansschlegelia sp. KR7-227. Next base: position 3,254,626 of record NZ_JBMSEA010000001.1, on the reverse strand, counting down.
TCGCAATTCGTTCGGGTGAAGAGCCCCAAAACTCTGGCCGACCGTCGGCGGGTCGCTCTCGAACGTTTCGTGCAAATGCCCGAACCGGTCGAGCCCGAACGCGTCGCAGCGACTCTTCAAGACGGTCTCTTGACCGTGGACTTGCCGAAATCGGCGTGGGTTCGGGGAAAGGCTCGCCGCGTTCCCATCGAGGCAGGTCCGTCAGTCTCGTCGGCGAACGAAGAACAGCCAGATCAGCACGCCTAGGCCCAGCGCAACCACCGAAAAGACAGATCGCGTCGGGTCTCCACCCGACGACAACGAGAAGACAGCGCCTGCTAGAATAAGCGCAGCCGCGACCACGGCGTTCGCCATGCCGGCGCCGGCGCGTCGGACAGCGCCGCTCAGAACGTCAAGGTTTGCGCTCGAAACCTGGACAACCAATCCCTCACGTCTCAGCCTGTCCATGCCCCGACGAAGGGCCTCGGGCGCAATGGCGACGAGCTGATCAATTTCCTTGAGTGTCCGAAAAGCTCGCGCCGACAGACCCTTGAAGCTGAAGCGCTCAGCGAACGCTTGCAGCAAGACGGGCGTCATGGCGTCGATCACGTCCAGATCGGGATCCAGCGTTCGGGCCAAGCCCTCTGAGATACCGAAAGCTCGCAGCAAGAGTATAAGATCAGGCGGGAGCGCAAGTTCGTGTTCTCGGGCGATCGAGATGAATTGCGTGACGGCCTCTGTCAGACGGATGCTGCGGCCGGACTGCGTGCTGTAGCGCGCGAAAAACCGATCGACAGCTGGTTCGAGCCCTGGGGGAGGCGGTCCAACTCGTCCAGCCCAGTCCATCAGGATATCGGAGACAGCTCCGACGTCGGCGTCGATAAAGGACCCGAGGACGACGAGCACCTGTTCGCGACGCTTTGCCGAAAGGCGGCCGACCGAGCCGAAGTCGAGCAGAGCGAGCCGACCCTCGGGCGTGACCAGGACGTTGCCTGGATGAGGATCGGCGTGGAACACGCCTTCTCGGAGCATCAAGGCAAGCAATCCTTGGGCCGCTTCGGGGGCGAGCGTTCGGGCCAGCGCCGGCGCTGAGAGCCTGAATTCCCGGTTGGGGCTCATGCCCACGATGCGATCGCTGACCAACGTCCTGTTCGTGCTAAGGTGTCGATAGACCCTTGGGACGACAAAGACAGTGGTTCGCCGGCGGATGTCTTCCTGGTTGCGCGCCTCGATCCTGAAATCGATCTCCTCGAGAAGCGCCTGCGCCAGCTGTTCGACCACGAGGGTGGGTTGATGTCGCCTGAGCGAGGGCGCACGTCGTTCAACCAACCGCGCAGCTCCAGCGAGCAGCCGGAGGTCGGCGCGGATAACTTCCTCTATGTTTGGCCGTCGCACTTTCACGACGACCGGCTCCCCGGTTGCCAGCCGGGCTTCGTAGACCTGAGCGATGGACGCGGCGGCGATGGGCGTGCACGAAAATTCGGCGAACACCTCGATCGGGTCGGCGCCCAGGTCATCCGTCAGCTGGGATCGCACCTCCTCGAATGATACGGGCGTAACATTGTCGTGCAACCGGCTCAGGCGCTGCGTCAGCTCGGGCGGAAGCAAATCCTCGCGCGTCGCCATGAGCTGTCCGAGTTTGACGAAGGTGGGCCCGAGCCACTCGAGAGCCCGGACGAGAGCCTCCGCGTCGGCCTCAGCGTTATATGGCAGCGCGTTTCGGGTCCGGACCAACCCGAAGCGCGCCAAGGTGGGCTTAAGCCCAGCCTCGCCGAGAACCCGCAATATGGTCACAAGCCGTCGGTAATCGCGCGCCGAGAGTTTGGAAGGGATCATTGAGAGTTTGATCTCCGTGGACGCACTGGAACCGTAAGTTGGGGCCTGCTCAGCTGGCCCGGGTGGTCAATATCCTAATGGCGCATCATCGTCCGAGAACCCCTGCGAGGCATACCACTGTGCCGGCTTAAACTCGGATGGCGATCTCATGTTGACCGACCTTCAAACGACGTCGTTCCAGCCGCAGAAGATGCTAACGGGCCGAAGCGATCGGACGGATCTCGTCGCGCGCCAGATTAAAGACGAACGCCCCGGCCTTTGACGCGAGGCTGGACCTCGCGTCGAGCTGGCTGCGTAGTTTCGGATAGAGCGCCGCCATGGCGGCGTATCGGTCATGCCCGACTCCGTCGGCTTTATTGAGCTGCGATATATCAATCACGCTCACGTCGAAATGGCGCGCTCCGCTCTGGACCTTCGGATCTTCGACGTCCGTGTTGCCGACGCGCAATCTCCCGCCTGCAAGCGCGCTTGAAAATGACAGTGCGCCGTCGTCCTTCGACGTCAGGACGACGAGGGGCGATTTCAGCTGGCCGACGGTTTCGAGCTGCTCGACGAATAGGTCGACGTCGATGTCGGGAGCCGCCAAAATCACCTGTTCGAGCCTGTCGACGGTGCGCCCGCGTCCTGTTAGCCGAAGATCCCGCAACGCCTCCATCGTAAGCCCCGAACCAAGGCTGTGGCTGAACACGCTGACGCGGAGCGCCGGGTCATCGGTCAGCCGTTCCAAGGTTTTTGCCAGACCGTCGCGCGATAACGTCGAGGCGTCGCGATCGGCGGCATAGGCGGTCGGAGACGCGGCCGACGGCCAGGCGAACACAAAGGCGGGCCCCCCAAAATGCGAATCGACCGCAAGCTGCGCCCGGCGGAAGAGCGACTCCTCGAACGTGTAGTTGTAGCCGTGAACGAAGACGCCCAACCTGCTGATCGGCTTGCCGGCTTCCTTCGCTTTCAGCACCTGCCGGTAGAATGAAGTTTCGTCGAGACGTGTGGCGTCGACGATCGCAAACGACTTCGCGGGATCCGGGCGAGCCGTCTGGGACGTCTCGATTTCTCCCGCTTTATGCCCCGGCGGCACGGAGACGACGTAGCGCGCATAGCTCACCTCGCGCGCCCGTCCGGTGGTGAACATCGCGGGAGAGCGCGCATCGGGAGCGCGGGTCGTGGCGACGAAAACGGGGATGAGCCGTGCGTACGGCGCCGCAGCGACGACCGTCAGGGTCGGCTCGACGCGCGTTGCGCAGCCGCCGAGGATGATCGCGCCACAGGCGATCCAGGCGCGAACCACAACGAGCATATGCCCCGGCATCCTTCACCATCGACCAGCCCACGCATATCTGCCGTCTGCGTCGTACGCGTCATTCACGCCGTTCGATATCATCGCGTCTGCACCATGACCACGGGTCCGGCGCCGTTTCAGCCGACGTCGTCCGCATCTGAGCGGCCGAAAAGCCAAGCCTCCGCCGTCGGATTCGTCGCCGTCGATCCGGTGGGGATGGTCACGAGAGCGGAACTGCGCGTAGATGTCTTGCGCACCCCGGTCGCCGCACATCCGACCTTCGCCGCCCGGTCCGTCAGACTGGCGGCGGCGCAGGTCGGAGCACATCGAAACCTGCAAGAGATCCGACGAGACGACCGATCCGAACCTCCCGCCGCGCAGTATCATGTCAGGGACGTGGCGGCCGTCCACAGCGTCTCTGAACAAGGACGTACGGCACCACCGCAAGCCTGCAGGTTTACTTTTGTGCTGGGCCACCACAAACATCACCAGGTGCGCTTCCAACCGTTGCGCTTGAGCCGCGTTCGTCGGCGAGCCGCGCTTCTCCAGGGCGATGATTTTGAGTTTAAGGTCCAAGACCTGCCGGTGGGTGGGTCAGGTTCACGGCCCAGCCGGCCGACCGCAGCAGAGCCCCGATCCCCGGTACCTATAGCGGCCATACTGGAAGGCGAGCGCGACGATGTCGGCGGTCAGCGCCGCCTCGTCGTCAGGCCGCATCGGAACCTTGCGTTGCGTCGATCGGTGTTGGCCCAGAACCAGGCAAGCCCGGCGCTCCGTCACGCCGAGCCTGCTCACCACGCGATCCACGCAGTCGCGGCGACGGGTGGAGCTGATCAGTTTTCCCGGGCGGCCTTCGCAAGGATCATCTTGTCCAGCGTCAAGTCCGACACGGCTCGTCGCAGCCAGGCATTCTCAGCCTCCAGCTCCTTGAGGCGCTTCACCTGATCGCCCTTCAGGCCGCCATACTCGGTGCGCCAGCGATAGAACGTAACTTCGGTCACCCCGATCGAACGGATCGCTTCCGCGACCGGACGACCCTGCGCGGTCAGAACCTCGACCTGCCGCAGCTTCGCGACGATCTCTTCAGACGTGTGCCTCTTCCTCGGCATCAGACAGTCCTCCAAATGACCAAAAGCCATACCTCAGGGAGGACCACTTCTCCGGGGGCAGACCAGCCCCGGGCGGCTTTTTGCCGAGTGGATGTGTTTTGGAACCAGAACCGTCGATCCAGCGCAATGCGAAACATCTCTAGTCATGTTTGATTTCAATAACATAAGTGTTCGCGGTTTTATCCTGACTGGCGCGCCATTTTCTTCTCGCAAAGCGCGCCTTCCGGGCTGGCGGCCCTCCCGCTCGTTTCCAGCCGCAGATCGCCGGCCCGCGGAAACGACCGCTCGTCATTTGAAGCCGGCGATCTGGTGCGGCTCGTAGGGCGCCTCCAGGAGGGCGATCTCCTGCTCCGTCAGCTCCAGCGAGAGCGCAGCCACGGCGTCGGCGAGATGTCCGGGCTTCGAGGCGCCGATGATCGGGGCCGTGACCTCGGGCTTCTGAGCGACCCATGCGAGCGCGACCTGCGCCCGCGGCGCGCCGCGGGCGGCCGCGACCGACGCCACCGCCTCGACCACCTTGCGGTCGCCCTCGACGTAGAGGGTCTTGCCGAATTCGTCGGTGTCCTGTCGCGCGCTTCCCGCGTCCCAGTCGCGGGCGAGGCGCCCGCGGGCAAGCGGGCTCCACGGAATCACCGCGACGCCCTGGTCGGCGCAGAGCGGCAGCATCTCGCGCTCCTCCTCCCGGTAGATCAGGTTGAGGTGGTTCTGCATGCTGACGAACTCGGCCCAGCCGTTGAGGCGCGACGCGTAGAGCGCCTGCGAGAACTGCCAAGCGTACATGGAGGAGGCGCCGATATAGCGAACCTTGCCTGCGCGCACGACGTCGTCCAGGGCCTCCAGCGTCTCCTCGATCGGCGTCCCGTAATCCCAGCGATGGATCTGGTAGAGGTCGACATAATCCGTTCCGAGCCGCTTCAGGCTGGCGTCGAGCTCGGCGAAGATCGCCTTGCGCGACAGTCCGGCGCCGTTCGGGCCCGGCCGCATGCGGTTGAACACCTTGGTCGCAAGGACGATCTCGTCGCGCCGGGCGAAATCCCGGATCGCCCGGCCCACGATCTCCTCGGACGAGCCGGCGGAATAGGCGTTCGCGGTGTCGAGGAAGTTGATCCCGAGCTCGAGCGCCTGCCGGATCAGCGGGCGGCTGGTCTCCTCGTCGAGCGTCCAGGCGTGATTGCCGCGCGTCGGCTCGCCATAGGTCATGCAGCCGAGGCACAGCCGCGAGACCTCGAGGCCTGTCGCGCCGAATTTGACGTAGTCCATCGCGCATCTATCTCCACACGCGGTCCGGGCGAGAAGCGTCAGGGGCCTGCTCCGCGCCTGCGTGGACGATCAAAGGGCGTCGCTGGCCAGGCAAACGCAATGCAGCGCGCGCAAGCGCCGGCATGCGGGCGCGCAAGGGCCGCAGGGCGGCCCGCGCGATATAAGCGACGTCAGAGGAGAAGCCCCCGCGCGCGGCGCGACTGGATCTTGAACCGCAAACCCGAAGGACGACCATGTTCGCCTGCACCGGATACGCCACGGAATCCGCCGACCAGCCGCTCGGCCCCTTCAACTTCGAGCGCCGCGACGTCGGACCGACCGACGTCAAGATCGACATCGCCTATTGCGGCGTTTGCCACTCCGACCTTCACCAGGCGCGCAACGAGTGGAAGAACACGGTCTACCCCTGCCTGCCAGGCCACGAGATCGTCGGCAGGGTGGCGGAAGTCGGCGCGGAGGTGACCAAGTTCAAGGTCGGCCAACTCGCCGGCGTGGGCTGCATGGTCGAAAGTTGCCGGGAGTGCGCGAGCTGCAGGGATGGCCTTGAGCAGTATTGCGAGAACGGCTTCGTCGCCACCTACAACGGCGTGGAAAAGCAGACCGGCAAGACGACCTTCGGCGGCTATTCGAAAGCCGTCGTGGTCGACCAGGACTTCGTGCTGCGGCTGCCGGAGAATCTCGAGCTCGCGGCGGTGGCCCCGCTGCTGTGCGCCGGCATCACCACCTACTCGCCGCTGAGGCGCTGGAAGGTCGGCCCGGGCCAGAAGGTCGGGGTGGTGGGCCTCGGCGGCCTGGGCCACATGGCGGTGAAGCTCGCGCACGCCATGGGCGCGCATGTCGTGCTGTTCACGACCTCGCCCAACAAGGTCGAGGACGCAAAGAAGCTCGGGGCCGACGAGGTCGTCATCTCGAAGGACAAGGAGCAGATGGGCGCGCACGCCTCCAGCTTCGACTTCATCCTCGACTGCGTCGCGGCGAACCACGACATCAATGAGTACATCGAGCTGCTCAAGCGCGACGCGACGCTATGCCAGGTCGGCGCGCCCGAAGACCCGCTCGCGGTCGCCGTGTTCAGCCTGATCTTCAAGCGCCGCAACTTCGCCGGCTCGCTGATCGGCGGCATCGCCGAGACGCAGGAGATGCTCGATTTCTGCGGCGAGCACGGCATCGTCTCGGACATCGAGATGATTCCGATGCAGGACATCGAGACGGCCTACGCCCGCATGCTGAAGAGCGACGTGAAGTACCGCTTCGTCATCGACATGAAATCGCTCGACGGCGCGGCGGCGGCGTAGGGCGGCCCCCCACCCCGCCGTCGCACGGGCGGCGCTCAGTTGGTCGCGCGGGCCGCGACCAACACGGGGTCGGCGCGGTAGAGCGCCGGCGCCAGCGTCCTCAGCGCCGCGATCTTCGGGAGGTCGTTGCGGACGATGTAGGGATTGGTCGGGTTCCGCGTCAGGAAATCCTGGTGGTTAGCCTCGGCCGGGTAGAACGCCCCGCCGGTCTCGACCGTCGTGACGATCGTCCCGTCGAACGCCTTGGCCCGCGCGAGCTGGGCGATGTAGGCCTTCGCGATCCTCGCCTGTTCGCCCGTCGCGGCGAAGATCGCCGAGCGGTACTGCCGGCCGACGTCCGGCCCCTGCCGGTTGAGTTCGGTCGGGTCGTGCGCCACAGAGAAATAGATCTGCAGGATGCGGCCGAAGCTCACCTTGCTCGGATCGAACGTCACGCGGACGGCTTCGGCGTGCCCGGTGTCGCCCCGGCTGACTCGTGGATAGGTCGCGGTCGTCCGGTCGCCGCCGGCATAGCCCGACACCGCCCTGGTCACGCCGCGGACGTGCTGGAACACGCCCTGGACGCCCCAGAAGCAGCCGCCGGCCAGCGTCACGCTCTGGAAGGGGCCCGCGGCGGGCTGGTCGACCGCAGGGGCAGGGATGGCGCGGCCTTCTCCGGCCAAGGACGGCGTGGCCGTCACGCCGGCGGCGACAGCGAGCATGATCGCCCCGAGGGCGATGGGCGTCAGGCGGGATCGTGTCATCGGTCGTGCTTCCTCTCGAGCAAGATGATCGCCGGGGCGGCGGGGGATCTCTCGTCTCACGCGGCAAGCGGGCTGAAGGTCATGGCGACGCCGTTCATGCAGTAGCGCAGGCCCGTGGGCTTCGGCCCGTCGTCGAACACATGGCCGAGATGGCCGCCGCAGCGGCCGCAATGCGCCTCCTGCCGCTCCATCCCGAAGCTCGAATCCCGGCCCACGCCGACGGCCTTGGCGAGCGGCGCCCAGAAGCTCGGCCAGCCGGTGCCGCTCTCGAACTTCGTGTCGGAGGCGAACAGCTTCTGGCCGCATCCCGCGCAGGCGAACACGCCGCGCCTCTTCTCATGCAGCAGCGGGCTGGTGAAGGGCCGCTCGGTGTCCGCCTGTCGGAGCACCCGATATTGCTCGGGCGTGAGCCGCGCTCGCCAGTCCGCGTCGGAATAGGCGACCTCGAAGGCCTCCGCGGCGGCGACCGACCGGCCCCGCGTAGCGAACAACCCGAAGGCCGCGACCCCGGTCGCGGCGATCAAAGCTCCACGTCTCGTCACCGTCATCGCCGTCTCCTCCGCAGGGCTGTGCGATGACGTACGCAGAAAAGCGCCGGAAGCTTACGCAGCGAGCGACGCCTCACGGACCTGTGATCCGACCAAACAATGGACAGGATGTGGCGCGCGGGTGAGCAGGCGGCGGGGCGAACCGCGCTTTGCGGGCGTCCGCGGCGCGTCGGCCGATGGCACGGGACTTGCGGGCCGATGGACCGTGCAGAGCGTCTAGGGTTCCGGCCGCGGTCATGCGGCGCTGGTCCGAGAGACGCTCTCCCCGTGATCATGCGGGGAGACACGGCGGGGCAAAAACCCGGGAGGTCACTGCACGGGTTCGCCGCCGCGGACCGACCTCCCATGCGCGCGGCGAACTCTTTGGACAACGCGAGCGGCCGGCCACGGCCGCGCTGGACCCAAGGAGCCCCAATGCTGCGCACGCTCATCGCCGCGCTCGCGCTTTCCGCCGTCGCTTTCGTCGCGCCGGCCGGCGCCGCGCCGAAGAAAAGCTTCGAGATCGCCTGGACGATCTATGTCGGCTGGATGCCATGGCCCTACGCCGCAGAGGCCGGCATCGTGAAGAAATGGGCCGATAAATACGGCATCGAGATCAAGGTCACGCAGATCAACGACTATGTGGAGTCGATCAACCAGTACACCGCCGGCAAGTTCGACGGCGTGACGCTGACCAACATGGACGCGCTGACCATTCCCGCCGCCGGCGGCGTCGACACCACCGCGGTCATCGTGGGCGACTTCTCGAACGGCAATGACGGCATCGTCTCGAAATCGGCCAAGGACGTGAAGGGCCTCAAGGACGAGACCATCAACCTCGTCGAGCTCTCGGTCTCGCACTACCTGCTGGCGCGCGCCCTCGACACGGCCGGCCTCAGCGAGAAGGACATCAAGGTCGTCAACACGTCGGACGCCGACATCGTCGGCGCGTTCAAGGCGCCGGACGTGAAGACCGTCGTGACCTGGAACCCCCTGCTCGCCGAAGTGAAGGCCGAGCCCGGGACCACGTCGCTGTTCGACTCCTCCCAGATCCCCGGCGAGATCATCGATTGCCTCGCCGTCAACACCGAGACGCTCAAGGACAATCCGGACTTCGGCAAGGCGCTCGTCGGCATCTGGTACGAGACCATGAAGGCGATGGAGGGCGAGGCGGGCAAGCCGGCGCGCGAGGCGATGGGCAAGCAGTCCGGAACCGACCTCGCCGGCTACGACTCTCAGCTCGCCGCGACCAAGCTGTTCGACAAGGCGGCCGACGCCGTCGCCTTCGTCGAGAGCGACACGCTGGTGAAGACCATGGAGCTGGTGCGCTCCTTCTCCTTCGACCATGGCCTGCTCGGCGAGGGCGCGAAGTCCAAGGACGCGGTCGGCATCGGCTTCGCCGGCGGCAAGACGCTCGGCGACGCAAAGAACGTCAAGCTGCGCTTCGATCCGACCTACATGAAGATGGCGGCGGACGGGAAGCTCTGAGCGGGTCCGGGACATGGCGGCGGCCTCCTTGCCGAGACGTCCTGCGGGCTTCGAGGCGCTGTCCTGCGGACGGCTCGTCGGCATGAAGGGCGTTGGGGACAGCAGGCTCAGGCCCCCTCATGCTGAGGAGCCCGCGTCAGCGGGCGTCTCGAAGCTCGCGGCTCTTCATCTCTCCCCGGCGGGGAGAGATCGGCGCGCAGCGCCGCGTGAGGGGGCGTCGTCGGATCCGGAGACGCCTGCTCCCCCTCACCCGCTCGGCTTCGCCTCGCGACCTCTCCCCGCCGGGGAAAGGTGGGCCGCCGCGCTTCGCGCTAAGGGACGCGTCTCCTGATGCGCCGCGTGATGAACATCCGCCCGGCGGCGGGCGGCCGGCTGCTGCTCGCGCTCATTCCGTTCGTGCTGCTTGCGGCCGTCTACGTCCTCGGTTCGGCCGAGCGCCGGGCTGACAATCCGAACGACAAGCTGCTGCCGCCGGTCTCCGAAATGGCGGCGACGGCCTCCCGTATGGCGACCGAGGCCGACCGGCGCACCGGCGAGATCACCCTCGTCGCCGACACCGTCTCGAGCCTGCGTCGACTCGCCCTCGGCCTCGGTTTCGCGACGCTGATCGGCCTTGTGCTCGGCGTGGCGCTCGGCGTCATCCCGATCGTAGGCGCAAGCGGTGGCGCGCTGGTCGCGGCGATCTCCATGGTGCCGCCGATGGCGATCCTGCCGATCCTGTTCATCATCTTCGGACTGGGCGAGCTGTCGAAGGTGATCCTGATCGTCATCGGCGTGGCGCCGCCGATCGTGCGCGACATCGCCATGACCGTGCAGGCGATCCCGACCGAGCAGCTCGTCAAGGCCCAGACGCTCGGCGCCTCGACCTGGCAGACGGTCCTGCGCGTGGTCCTGCCGCAGGTCGCGCCGCGGCTGATCGAGCTCGTACGGCTGCAGATCGGGCCGGCCTTCCTGTTCCTGATCGCCGCCGAGGCCATCGCCTCCGACAGCGGCCTCGGCTACCGCATCTTCCTCGTGCGCCGCTATCTCGCGATGGACGTGATCCTGCCCTACGTCGCCTGGATCACGCTCATCGCCTTCCTCATGGATTTCGCTCTCTCGAAGCTGTCGCGGACCGCGTTCCGCTGGGCCTACGCCGGAGAGCGCCGATGAGCGCGATCTCGGTCGAGAACGTCTGGGTCGAGTTCGGCGACCAGATCGTCATCGAGAACCTCAATCTCGACGTCGCCTCCGGCGCCTTTCTCGCCATCGTCGGCCCGTCCGGCTGCGGCAAAAGCACCTTTCTCAGGATGGTGCTCGGCCAGGACCGACCGTCCCGCGGCCGGCTCACCCTCGACGGCAAGCCGCTGCCGGACGAGCCGGGGCCGGACCGCGGCGTCGTCTTCCAGCGCTATTCGGTGTTTCCGCATCTGACCGTCCTCGGCAACGTGCTGCTCGCCTACGAGCTCGGCCAGTCGCCGCTGCTCGGCCGGCTGTTCGGCGCGGCGCGGCGGCGGGCGATCGAGCAGAGCGACGAGCTGATCGCAGCCGTCGGCCTCAGCGCCCATCGCGACAAACATCCGAGCGCGCTGTCGGGCGGCATGCAGCAGCGCCTCGCGATCGCGCAGGCGCTGGCGAAGGACCCCAAGGTCCTGCTCCTCGACGAGCCGTTCGGCGCGCTCGATCCCGGCACGCGGGCGCAGATGCACGCGCTGATCAAGCCGCTTTGGGCGCGGCTCGGCATGACGGTGATCATGGTGACGCACGACCTCCGGGAGGCGTTCACCCTGGCCACTCGCGTGGTCGCCTTCGACAAGGTGCGCCACGACCCGCAGGCCCCCGGCCGCTTCGGGGCGCGCGTGACCTACGACCTCGACCTCACGCGCGACGGCCCCGTGCCGGTGATGGGCTTCAGCCCGAAGGGCGCGGCGGAGGCGGGCGCGTGAGGATCGACTGGACCAACGTGCTGCGTGCTTCGAGACGGCCCGTTGGGCCTCCTCAGCATGAGGAGGCGGGAGGACGCCAGAGCTTAGGCCTCCTCATGCTGAGGAGGCTCGGCTTCAGCCGAGCCGTCTCGAAGCACGCAGACCGTTCGGACTGGATCGACGTGAAGGACGATGACCATGAACGCTAGGTTACCCCGCCGCCGCTCGCGCTTCGCGGGCCTTGCGCCGTCCCGCGACCGCCTGCGCCGCCACCATCCGGATTTCTCCAAAATGGAGACGCAGGGCTGGAAGGCGCTCGACGCCGAAGGCCGCCTGCCGGAGACCGGCTGGCGCAAGGAGCAGCAATGGGCGCTCGACATGGGCCTGCCCGGCGCCGACTCGATCGTCGACAAGTCGATCCCGACCTTCGCCCGCGGCGAGCTCCCTCATTTCGCCGGCATTAACACCTTCATGAAGGCGCCTTACGTCGAAAACGTCCGCGACGTCGGCAAATACGACGCCGCCGTGCTCGGCATCCCCTTCGACTCCGGCACCACCTACCGGCCGGGCACGCGTTTCGGGCCGCAAGGGGTGCGCCGCATCTCCGCGCTCTACACGCCCTACAATTACGAGATGGGCGTCGACCTGCGCGAGCAGATGACGCTGTGCGACGCGGGAGACGTGTTCACGATCCCCGCGAACCTCGAGAAGAGTTTCGACCAGATCTCGAAGGGCGTCAGCCACGTCGCCTCGTCCGGCGCGCTGCCGGTGATGATCGGCGGCGACCACTCGATCGGATTCCCCTGCGTGCGCGGCATCGCGGAATGCACGTCCAAGCGGATCGGCATCATCCATTTCGACCGGCACATCGACATCCAGGAGAAGGATCTCGACGAGCGCATGCACACCACGCCCTGGTTCTGGGCGACCAACCTGCCGAACGTCTCGCCGAAGAACCTGGTCCAGCTCGGGATCGGCGGCTGGCAGGTGCCGCGCTACGGCGTCTCGGAGGCCCGCAAGCGCGACACCAACGTGCTGACGATCGCCGACATCGAAAAGTTCGGGCTGGAGAAGACCGCCGAGATCGCGCTCGAGCTCGCCTGGAAGGACGCGGACGCGGTCTACATCTCGTTCGACGTGGACTCGATCGACTGCGGCTTCGTGCCCGGCACCGGATGGCCCGAGCCCGGCGGCTTCCTGCCGCGCGAGGCGCTGAAGATCCTTGGTCTGGTGACGGCCCCGGGGATCTGCGGGCTGGAGGTGGTGGAGGTCTCGCCGCCTTACGACACGTCGGACATCACCGCTTTGTTCGGCGTGCGCGTGATCGTCGAGGCGCTGGGGTCCATGGTCGCCAACGGCACCCTCGGCAAGCACAAGACGATCATCGACAAGCCGGTGAGCTTCTGATGCGGTCGCAGAGGCGATCTGCGTGCTTCGAGACGCGGCCCTGCGGTCCGTTCCTCAGCATGAGGGGCGTGGCGGATGGGAGCCTGAACCCTCCTCATGCCGAGGAGGCGCGAAGCTCCGTCTCGAAGCACGCACGCCGTCGCGCGAGACGTGAAGGTCGGGAGGCCTGAATGCATTACGGACACGACCACCCTCACGACCATGCCGGCGGGCATTCCCACGGGCACGGCCACAACCAGCCGGCGGCGCGCGCCGTGCAGTGGCAGACGCCGCATCTCCCTCATGATCACGCCCAAGCGACGGAGGACCCGCGCGAGACCGACCTCGACCTTGTCGAGGCCGCCTTCGTGGAGGCCTTTTCGGCCGCTTCTGACGTGACGAGCTTTCTTCGCGTCGCGGGCGTGCCCTTCGTCGGCGAGGACGAAGCCGGCCGGCGGCTGCATCTGCTGCGCGTCGAGACCGAGGACAGCGTCGACGTCGGGGCGGTCGCGCCGCTGCTTGGCGGAAAGGGCGTGCGTTACGATCCGCTGCCGGCGAAGATGACGTCGCGCCGCCGGCGCCTCGCTTTCCTGTTCCATGACGGCGCCGTCGTGCGGCGCCTCGACTTTGCGGCGACGCGCCGCCTCGCCGACCGCACCGAAGCCTCCTTCTTCGAAACCGAAACGCGCTGACGCGCCGAACGTCCGTCAGGAGAACGACCCGATGACGCCTCGCCTGCTCCGCCCCGCGCTCGCCGCAGCCGCAGCCCTCGTCCCCTCGCTCGCTTACGCGCATCCCGGCCATCTCGACGCGGTCGGATTCGCGGCCGGCTTCGGCCACCCGATCGGCGGGCTCGACCACGTGCTCGCCATGGTGCTGGTCGGCGTGTTCGCCGTCCAGCTCGGCGGCCGGGCCGTCTGGCTCGTGCCCGCCACCTTCGTCGCGGTCATGGCCGCCGGCGGCGCGCTCGGCGCGGCAGGGGTGGAGGTTCCCTTCGTGGAGACCGGCATCGCGCTCTCCATCGTGGTGCTGGGGGCGGTCGTCGCCTTCGGCGTGAAGGCGCCGGCGGCGGCCGCGATGGCGCTGGTCGGGCTGTTCGCGATCTTCCACGGACACGCGCATGGGGCGGAGATGCCGGAGACCGCGGGCGGTCTCGCCTACGCCGCCGGCTTCATGATCGCCACCGCGCTCCTGCACGCCGCCGGCGTCGGGCTGGGCTTCGCCATCGGCCGGCTCGCCGAAGGCCGCGGCGATTGGCTCGTCCGCGCCGGCGGGGCCGCCGCCGGTCTGGCTGGCGTCGCCCTGCTCGCTTGAGCGGTCCCGCCGGCTAAAGCGTCGCGAGCACCGTCTCCGGCGCTTCCGACAAGGCATGCGCGAGAAAATCCAGCGCGTGCCGGATCTGGGGTCGGGTGGTCGGGCCGCCGAGGCAGACGCGCACCGCCTCGGCGGGCTTGCCGTCGGCCGCGAACATGTCGCTCGCGACGACGCCGATCCCCGTCGCCCGCGTGTGCTCGACGAAAGCCGAGCGCGTCCAGGGCGCGGGCAGCGGCAGCCAGATGTTGAAGCTGAGCGGGTCGGCGCGGAACGAGCCCGCCGGCAGGATCTCGGCGGCAAGCTTCTGCCGCGCTGCGCTCTCGCCGCGGATGAATCGCAACAGGCGATCGGCGGTGCCGTCCTCGATCCAGCGGGTCGCGAGCGCGACGGTGAGCGGCGACGGCATGACGTTCGCCGCCCTGAGCGCCGCCGCGAACGGCCATGCGGCCCGCGCGCTCGGCGCCACGACATAGGCCGCGCGCAGGCCCGCCCCGATGCATTTCGCGAGCCCCGCAATGTGCCAGGTGAGATCGGGCGCGATCGCGGCGAAGGCCGAGATCTTCTCGGTCGGGATGAAGCCATAGGCGTCGTCCTCGACGATCGGCACGCCAAAGCCGCGCGCCACCGCCGCGAGCGCCGCGCGGCGCTCCTCGGGAATCGTCAGCGTCGTCGGGTTCTGCAGCGTCGGGTTGAGGTAGATCGCTTTGGGCGACAGCCGTTCGCAGGCGTCCGTGAAGGCTTCCGCCGTCACGCCATGCTCGTCCATCGCGAGCCCGACGAGCTTCAGCCCCAGCAGCGCCGCGATCGCGCGCATGCCGGGATAGGTGACCGCCTCGCACAGCACAACGTCGCCGGGCTTCGCCAGCACGCCGAAGATCCCGAGCAGGGCCGGGTGGGCGCCGGGGGTCACGAACAGGCGCTCCTGCGTCGGCACCAGAGCGCGGCGGCCGAGCCAGGCGGAGGCGGCGTCCTTGTCGGCGCGCGAGCCGCCGAATCCCTGATAGCGCAGCAGCGGCACGAGATCGCGCGAGACCTCCAGCAGGCCCTCGCGCATGAGGTCGAGCAGCTCCGGATCGTCGGGCTCCGGGGGCAGGTTCATCGAGAGGTCGACGAGTTCGGGCCGGCTCGGGCCCGTCGGCCCGGCCTGACGGCCCCTGCCCCGGACGAAGGTGCCCTGTCCGACGCGGCTGTCGACCAGACCGCGCTTCTGCGCCTCGACATAGCCGCGCGCCACCGTGGTGAAGTCGACGCCCAGCCGGCGCGCCAGCAACCGCTGCGGCGGCAGACGATCGCCCGCCGACAGCCGGCCGGCCTTCACGTCGCGCTCGATGTGGTCGGCGATCGCAATGTAGCGCGGCGCGCCATTGGCGGAGAGGTCGGGCGTCCAGTCCAGCATGCGGCGATGTCGTCCCGGTCGAGGCGTCGGCGACCCGCCGACGGATTGACTGTATAATGTTGCAATCGCCCGCTGTCACGCGCCGGGACGCGGAGCCGCCGCCTGCGCGCTAGACGCCGGCGCCTAAGTTGGAAGCGGAGGGCGCCCGATCGTTGGGCCGTCGGGGGCAGCCGCATGGCTTGACATTGAATGGATATATGACTGCATATTGTTGCGTCTGAACGCTTCGGTCAATCTGGCGCCGAGGTTGCATCCTCTCTCCGCAACGCCAACGCGTCGGAGGAGTCGACGATGCCCGCAGTGACGAAGCCCGCCCATCAGAAGGGCGACTTCCTGGTCGATTACGAATCCAAGCTGTTCGAAGACGTCAAAGCCGAGCCCGGGGAAAAGGCGCTCGTCACCTTCCACACGGTGGCGTTCGAGGGTTCGATCGGCTTCGTCAACCTGCTCCAGGCGACCCGCCTCAAGCGCAAAGGCTTCGAAACCTCGATCCTGCTCTATGGCCCCGGCGTCACGCTCGGCGTCCAGCGCGGCTTCCCGAAGCTCGGCGACGAGGCGTTTCCGGGCCACCTCAACTTCAACAACCAGATCACGAAGTTTCTGGAGGAGGGCGGCAAGGTCTACGCCTGCCGCTTCGCGCTTCAGGCGCTCTACGGCCATGGCGAGCCGTCTCTGATTCCGGGCATCACGCCGATCAGCCCGCTCGACGTGCTCGACCTCATTCTGCTCCACCGCAAGGACGGAGCCTTCATCCTCGACACCTGGACGCTTTAACGCCGCTCGCGATCCCGGATCGCCGGTCGCCGGCGATCCGGGATGATGCGTTCCTGCAGGGAGGCCGTCATGGCCGAAAAGCGCATCGTCAAGGCCGCCGCGGTCCAGATCGCGCCTGATCTCGAAGACGGGTTGGGCACGCTCACGCGCGTGCTGAACGCGCTCGACGACGCCGCGGGCAAGGGGGCCGATCTCGTCGTCTTCCCCGAGACCTTCCTGCCCTGGTACCCCTATTTCTCCTTCGTGCGCCCGCCCGTCGCGATCGGCGCGGAGCACCTGCGCCTGTACGAGCACGCGGTGGTCGTGCCGGGGCCAGTGACGGAGGCCGTGTCCGCCGCCGCGCGCAGGCACGGGATCGTCGTCGTGCTCGGCGTCAACGAGCGCGACCACGGCTCGCTCTACAACGCGCAGCTGATCTTCGACGCCGACGGGACGCTCAAGCTCAAGCGCCGCAAGATCACGCCGACCTATCACGAGCGGATGATCTGGGGGCAGGGCGACGGGTCCGGCCTCAAGGTCGTCGACACCCGGGTCGGCCGCGTCGGCGCGCTCGCCTGCTGGGAGCACTACAACCCGCTCGCCCGCTACGCCCTGATGGCGCAGCACGAGGAGATCCACGCGGCCCAGTTCCCGGGCTCGATGGTCGGGCCGATCTTCGCCGACCAGATGGAGGTGACGATCCGCCACCACGCGCTGGAGAGCGGCTGCTTCGTGGTCAACGCCACCGGCTGGCTCACCGACGCGCAGCGCGAGACGATCCAGCCCGACGAGAAGCTCCGCAAGGCGCTGACCGGCGGCTGCATGACCGCGATCGTCTCGCCGGAAGGCGCCCATCTCGTCCCGCCGCTGACGTCCGGCGAGGGGATTCTCATCGCTGATCTCGACATGGCGCTCTGCCTCAAGCGCAAGCGGATGATGGATTCGGTCGGCCACTACGCCCGGCCCGAACTCCTGAGCGTCGTCCTCGACGATCGCCCGCACGCCCCCGTCCGTTCGCCGTTCGCCGAAATCCCCGACCTCGGGAGAGACCCCGATGAAACCGATGCTCAAAGCCCCGACGTCGATCGCGACGGAGGAGCTGATCAACGCGTTGCAGTCCTCCGGAGTGCGGCTGGTCGACCCTAGGGCCGGAGCCGACAGCCGCCGCGGCGGCGCCGGACCTTCCGACCACAAGGCGATCACCATCGACGGCATGACCGTGATGGCGCCGGTGCACACCGCGCCGGCCTTCGAGAGCCCATATCTCGTCGAGAAGCCCGACGCCTTCGGCCGCTCGCGGCTGACGCGCGACGGCAAGCTCGTCGCCGACGTCTCGTTTCCGCTGCGCCCGAAATTCTACGATCTGACGACGGCGGAAGGCGTGCCCTACAGCCACATCGCGACGCTTCACGGCCGCGACGTGTTGGCGACGACGGTGCTTCAGACGTGCATCCGCTACCAGAGCCGCGCCAAGACCTGCCAGTTCTGCGCGATCGGCCAGTCGCTCGCGGCCGGCCGCACGGTGGCGCACAAGACGCCGGCGCAGCTCGCCGAGGTGGCGGAGGCCGCCGTCCGGCTCGACGGCGTGCGCCACATGGTGATGACGACCGGCACGCCGAAAGGCGCGGACCGCGGCGCCGCAGTGCTCGCCGAAAGCGCGGCCGGCGTGAAGGCGCGCGTCGTCCTCCCGATCCAGGTCCAGTGCGAGCCGCCGGACGACGACGCCTGGTTCGCCCGGATGCGGGACGCCGGTGCGGACGCGCTCGGCATGCATCTCGAGGCCGTCACCGAAGACGTCCGGCGGAGGATCATGCCGGGCAAGGCCCAGGTCTCGGTCGCGCGCTACTTCGAGGCCTTCGCCGCAGCCGTGCCCGTGTTCGGGCGCGGCCAGGTCTCGACCTACATCCTCGCCGGCCTCGGCGACGCGCCCGAGGACATCCTGTCGGTCTGCGAGCGGCTGACGGCGATCGGCGTCTACCCCTTCGTGGTGCCGTTCACCCCGATCTCCGGCACGCCGCTCGAAAGCCATCCGACGCCGTCCGCGGAGTTCATGAACGGGCTTCTGAAGCCGCTCGCCGGCATGCTCGCCGCGAATGGGCTGAGGTCTGCCGACGTCAAGGCGGGCTGCGCCAAATGCGGCGCCTGCTCCGCGCTCGCGACCTACGAGCGGAGCGGAGCGAGATGATCCTCGAGCCGTTCGCCCCCTTCGTGTCGAGCGAGTTCCGCGTGAAATACGCGACGGAGCCTTGGGAGCTTCGCGGCGCCGCCGCGCTGCGCCGCGCCGTGTTCTGCGAGGAGCAGAAGATCTTCGAAGGCTCCGACCGCGACGCAATCGACGCGCTCGCGACGCCGATCGTGGCGCTGTCCTCCTATGTCGTGGCGGCCGACGCGGTCGTCGGGACGGTGCGCATCCACGAGGAGGAGCCCGGCGTCTGGTGGGGCTCGCGGCTCGCGGTCGCGCCCGCCTATCGCCGGGTCGGAGCGCTCGGCCAGGCGCTGATCCGGCTCGCGGTGTCGTCCGCGCACGGGCGCGGCGCGACCCGCTTCCTCGCTTATGTCCAGCCGCAGAACGGACTGCTGTTCCAGCGCCTGCATTGGCGCGTGATCGACGAGACCGCGCTCCACGGCCGGCCGCACCTTAGAATGGAGGCCGACCTCGCTTATTACCCGCCCTTCCTGACGCCGGAGGCCGGCTTCGCCGCCTATCCCCGGAAGGCCGCGTGATGCTGGGAACCGCGGCCCTCGAAGCGATCGCCGGCGCGATCCGCGACGGATCGGGGCTGAAGGCCAAGGCCGACATCGGCCGCGCCGCCGCGCGCCTCGGCCTGTCCGCCGCAGACGCCGTGCCGGCCGGCGACGACTGCGCGGCGATCCCGACCGACGACGGCTGGCTGCTGCTCGCGATCGAAGGCTTCATGAACGGCTTCGTCGCCGGCGATCCCTGGTTCGCCGGCTGGTGCGGGGTGATGGTCAACGTCTCCGACGTCGCCGCCATGGGCGGGCGGCCGATCGCCGTGGTCGACGCCGTGTGGGCGGAGGACGAAGACCGCGCCTCGCCGGTGCTCGCCGGGTTGCGCGAGGCCGCCGATCGCTACGGCGTCCCTGTGGTGGGCGGCCACACCAATCTCGCCTGCGACCGCGGCCAGCTCTCAGTCGCGATCCTCGGCCGCGCGCGGCGTCTGCTGACGAGCTTCGACGCCCGGCCGGGCGATCGGCTGATCGCCGCGATCGACCTGCGCGGCCGCTACCGCGAGCCGTTCTCCAACTGGGAGGCGGCGACCGACGCGCCGCCCGTACGGCTGCGCGCCGATCTCGAGCTGCTGCCGGAGATCGCGGAAGCCGGCCTCTCGCTCGCCGCCAAGGACATCAGCCAGGGCGGCCTCGTCGGCACCGCGGCGATGCTCGCGGAATGCTCCGGCGTCGCGATCGAGATCGACGTCGACGCGGTCCCGCGGCCGGACGGCGTCACGCTCGACCGTTGGCTGACGAGCTTTCCGAGCTACGGCTACCTGCTCGCCGTGACGCCCGAACACGTCGCCGCGGTGCATCAGCGCTTCGAGCGCCGCGGGATCGCCGCCGCCGATATCGGCGCGATCTCGCAGGGGTCGCGGGTCACGATCCGTCGGGGCGCAGCCTCCCAGACCGTTTGGGATTTCGCCGACCGACCGCTCATCGGCTTCGCGCCGCAGCGGGCGCCGGCATGACGCGCGCGAGCGTGAGGGGCCGCCCATGATGACCGGGCCTCTGCGGATCGCGCTCTTCACGCATTCCGTGAATCCGCGCGGCGGCGTGTCCCATGCGCTGTCGCTGGCCGAAGCGCTGGACGAGCTCGGCCACGAGGCGATCGTCCATGCGCCGGATGCCGACGCCCGCGGATTCTACCGTCCCGCGCGCTGCGGCACGGTGGCGGTGCCGGCGACCCGGATCGCGGACGGCGACACCACGGCTCTGGTGGAGGCCCGCATCGCCGATTACGTGCGCTGGCTTCAGCGCGCCGAGTCGCGCCGCTTCGACGTGTTCCACGCGCAGGACGGCATCTCCGGCAACGCGCTCGCGGACCTGAAGCAAGCCGGCCGCATCGCGCGCTTCGCGCGCACCGTCCATCATGTCGACGACTTCGCCGACCGCAGGCTGGAGGAGCTGCAGCACCGCGCGATCGCGACGGCCGACGCCCATTTCACCGTCAGCCGTCTCTGGCGCGACGACCTGCGGCTGCGCGTCGGCGTCGAGGCGACGGTGGTCGGCAACGGAGTCGACCTCGCCCGCTTCAGGCCTGAGCCCGACGGGCGCGAAGGTCAACTCAAGCTCAGGCTCGGTCTCGGAAGCGGCCCGGTGGTGCTCGCGGTGGGCGGCGTCGAGGACCGCAAGAACACGCTGCGCCTGCTGGCCGCCTTCCTGCAGATCCGCCTGTTCCGGCCGGAGGTGCAGCTGGTGATCGTCGGCGGCGCGTCGCTGCTGGACCACGGCGCCTATCAGGCGCGCTTCGCTCAGGCGCTCGCGGAGGCCCGCCTGCCCTCCGGCGCGGTGGTGCTGGCCGGGTCGCTGCCCGACGCAGACATGCCGGCGCTCTACCGGATCGCCTCCCTGCTCGCCTTTCCCTCGCTCACCGAAGGGTTCGGGCTCGTGACGCTGGAGGCGCTGGCGAGCGGCTTGCCGGCGCTCGTCTCCCGCATCCCGCCCTTCACCGAATATCTCGGCGCCGACGAGGTCGTCTGGTGCGACCCGCGCTCGGAAGGCTCGATCGCCAACGCCCTGATGGCCGCGCTGTCGGAGCCCCTCAGCGCCAAGCTCGCGCGCGGCGGTCCGGCGGTCGCCGCGCGCCACGGCTGGCGGCGCGTCGCGGAAGCCCACCTCGCCGTCTATCGCCGCCTCGCGGAGCCCGCTTATGCCTGAGATGCGTTTCCTGATCCGCTGGCCCGACGGGGCGCCCGAGAGCTGCTACTCGCCCTCCCTCGTCGTGAGGGACCACATGGCGCCCGGCGAGAGCTATCCGCTCGACGATTTTCTCGCGCGCGCCCGCACGGCGCTGACCATCGCGAGCGCCCGCGTCGAGGCGAAATACGGCCGCCCCTGCGGACTCGCGCTCGGCCAGCTCGCCCGCATCGAGGCGAAGGCCGCGAGCTTCGCGGACGCTCCCGATCCGCGCGTCGCCATCGACGCCTTTGAAGACTGACCGGAGGACATGCGCGCCATGACCGATGCGACCGCCGAAGCTCCGCTCCCGCATTATCCCGTCGTCGTGGTCGGCGGCGGGCAGGCGGGCCTCTCGACCAGCTATTGGCTGAAGCAGCGCGGGATCGCGCATGTGGTGTTCGAGGCGCGCGCCGCCTGCCACGTCTGGAGCAGCCAGCGCTGGGACAGCTTCTCTCTCGTGACCCCGAACTGGCAGTGCCAGCTGCCGGGCCACCCTTACGGAGGCGACGATCCCGACGGCTTCATGCGCCGCAACGAGATCATCGCCTACGTCAACGCCTTCGCCGCCAAGGTGAAACCGCCGATCCGGGAGGGCGTGTCGGTCACCCGCGTGACGCGGCGGCCCCAGGACGGCTTTGAGGTGACGACGACCTCCGGCTCCTGCACCGCGGACGAGATCGTCGTCGCCTCCGGCGGTTACAACGAACCCATCGTGCCGCGCTTCGCGGAGAAGCTGCCGCCCGAAATCCTCCAGCTCGGCGCCGCAGACTACCGCAATCCGGACGCGCTGCCGGAGGGGCCCGTGCTGGTGGTCGGCTCTGGCCAGTCCGGCGCGCAGATCGCCGAAGACCTGCACCTCGCCGGTCGCAAGGTGCATCTCGCGGTCGGCCACGCGCCGCGCTGCGCCCGCTTCTACCGGGGCCGCGACGTCGTCGCCTGGCTCGCCGACATGGGCTACTACGAAATGACGGTGAACGAGCATCCCCTGCGCGAGGGGGTGCGCGACAACACCAACCATTACGTCACCGGGCGCGACGGCGGCCGCGACATCGATCTCCGGCGCTTCGCCAAGGAGGGCATGGAGCTCTACGGCGCGCTCGAAGGCTTCGAGGCCGGCGCGCTCCGCTTCCGCGGCGACCTCGCAGCCAGCCTCGACTCCGCCGACAAGACCTACAACGGCATCAACGCGGCGATCGACAAGCACATCGCGGAGAACGGGATCGAAGCGCCGCCGGCTTCCGTGTACGAGCCGGTGTGGCGGCCCGCGGAGGAACGTCTGACCCTCGACATCGCAGCCGCCGGCATCCGCGCCGTGCTGTGGTGCATCGGTTTCAGGCCGAACTTCCGTTGGCTCGACGCGCCCGTGTTCAACGGCGCCGGAGCCCCGATCCACGAGCGCGGCGTGACCGGCGAGCCGGGCGTGTCCTTCATCGGCCTACCCTGGCTCAACACCTGGGGATCCGGCCGCTTCGGCGCGGTTGGGCGCGACGCCGAATATGTCGTCGACCGGATCGCGGAACGGCTGCGCAGGACCCGGCCGGCGCTCGCCGCCATCTGAGCGACGGAAGGCCGGAGCTCGCCCCGCGGCCGGCCGACGCCGCAAAGCCGCTTGCGCCGTTCCTGTTTCGTGCCATAATCGAACGTATGGAGAACATCACCCAGTCCCCAGCGCTGGACGAAGAGGTGCGGCGCGAAGCGCGCGGGCCGTCGCTCGTCGGCGTGGCGGCCGATCTGGCGCGCGGCGTTTGCCGCCATCTCGTCGCGGCCGGCTATGGCTGCCTGCTGGAGGTTCCGCTGCGGTCCGGCCGTCGCGCCGACGTGATGGCGCTCGGCGCGAAGGGCGAGATTCTGATCGTCGAGATCAAATCCGGCCGACAGGACTTCCGCACCGACCGCAAATGGCCGGACTATCGGGATTTCTGCGATCGATTGAGTTTCGCCGTCGGCGCCGACTTCCCGCAGGAACTCATTCCCGGCGATGTCGGGCTGATGCTCGCGGACCGTTACGGCGCGGCCGCCATCCGCGACGGACCGCGTCATCCGCTGGCGCCGGCCCGGCGCAAGGCCGTCTGTCTGCGGTTCGCCCAGATCGCTGCGGTTCGTCTGCAAGCGAAGCTTGATCCAGCGACCTTCGTCGCGCCCTAACGCAAGCTGTGAGCGCAACCACAATCCGCCATGTTCCCGTCTCAATTCGGCACATTCTGCCGCGAGACTTCGATGCGTCGGGTGATTCGACGACTAACCGAGCGCCCGGCAGTTCCGGCGTCTCCGTCGAGCTTCATCGATGCTTGGCGCCGCTTAAGACGGCGCATCTGGAGACGAGTGATGTCCAATGATGACGTGAACGCGGTGATCCTGCGCCTGGCGCGGACGCTGCAGCGCTGCGGGGAGGATCCGCGCGTCGTGTTTTCCGCTCTGATCGGCGCGGCGGCCACCGTCGCCGCCGACCTCGGCCACGAGGTCGACACCCCGGAGGACCTGCGGCGCGCGATCGACTCCGTCGTCACCTTCGGCGATCTCAGGGGGTTGCGAAGCGGATCGGACGTGACGTCGGCCGCGAATGTCGTGCCGTTCCGTCCCGCCGCGCGCGTCGCCTGACGGCGGGGTCCGGAGCTTGGACGACGGGCGGTCGAGCCCCCGCAGAACGCATTTGATCGGTCGAGCAGGGCGACTGCGGCCGCCCGGATCGTGAGCGGCCCGCTTTGAAGCGCGACATTCTCGACTGTCCTCCCGGGCTTGGTCCCGGGATCCATTCCCGCCGCGGGCGGCATATCCCTGAAGACCCAGCACACATGGGTTCCGGGAACAAGCCCGGAACGACGTCTGCGGTGGGAGAAACCGAACGAGTGCGGGCGGGCGTGATCCCGCTCCAAGATGCGGCGGGGCGCAGCGTGGCGCCGGCAGGTCAAGGCCTGCCAGTCTGGCCGACCGCCTAGGCTGACGTTTCTACGAACCCGCGTAGCCAGCGCCGCTCAGCGCGGCGCGCGTTTGGCCAGGATGCGCTGCAGCGTGCGTCGGTGCATGCTGAGACGACGCGCCGTTTCCGACACGTTTCGCCCGCAGAGCTCATAAACCCGTTGGATATGCTCCCAACGGACACGATCCGCCGACATCGGATTCTCGGGCGGCTCCGGCTTATGGTCGCCGGCGGCGAGCGCGCTGTGGATCTCGTCGGCGTCCGCCGGCTTCGCGAGATAGTCGACCGCGCCGAGCTTCACTGCGGTGACCGCGGTCGCAATATTTCCATAGCCCGTCAGCACGATGCCCCGCGCATCCGGGCGCCGCGCCTTCAGCGCGGAGATCACGTCGAGGCCCGACCCGTCTCCAAGCCGCATGTCCACCACGGCGAAGGCGGGCGGCGCTTTCTCCACGGCCGCTAAGCCCTCGCGAATCGTCTCGGCGATCGTCACGGCATAGCCGCGGGCCTCCATCGCGCGCCCGAGGCGCTGCACGAAGGCTCGATCGTCGTCCACGATCAACAGCGTCATGTCGCCTGAGACCTCGGGGGTCTCGGCTGGCGCGCCCGTATCCGTCGTCACTTGCATGGCCACCCTCCCAGGCGCCTGAAACATGGTCCGCGGAGGCGCGCTCCCCGCGACCAATCGAAGCACTTATACCGTTCGCCGCAGCCGATCAACCGCGCCGGGAGAGACCCCGCACGCAGCCCCGATCCGCACATATCGCATGGCGAGGAAAATAGACGGCGTCCCGCCGCACGTCAGCGCGGCGCGAGAACCATCGTCATCTGGCGTCCTTCAAGGGACGGATCGCTCTCGACCTTGGCGAGAATCGACACCTCTTCGCGCACCTTGACGAGCAGCTTGAGCCCGAGATCTTGGTGCGCCATCTCTCGTCCGCGGAAACGCAGGGTCACCTTGACCTTGTCGCCTTCCTCGAAGAACCGTCGCATCGCCTTCATCTTCACGTCGTAGTCGTGATCATCGATGTTGGGACGCATCTTGATCTCTTTGACTTCGACGACCTTCTGATTTTTGCGAGCCTCAGCGGCCTTCTTCTGCGCCTGGTACTTGTACTTGCCGTAGTCGAGCAGCTTGCAGACCGGAGGCACCGAGTTCGGCGCGATTTCGACGAGGTCGAGGCCCGCGTCCTCCGCGGCCTGGAGCGCGTCGTTGATCTTGGTGGCGCCCAAGTTCCGCCCATCTGCGTCGATGAGCTGAACTTCCAGGACACGAATCTCCTTATTGACGCGCGGGCCATCTTTCTGCACCGGCGCGACGGGCCTCATGGGACGACGAATGGCGGCGATCTCCTCTTGACGACACAGGGGCGACGGCGGGCGAAAACACGAAAAACCCCGTGACGGCTCACGAGGCGTTCGGGCGTCCACGGCGCATCGCGCCCGCGTCTGCCGCCAAGATCGTGACAAAGGCGTTGGAAGTCAATGACGCGCGCGCCCGCAAAGCCATTGAGGCCGCAGCGCAACGCCAGACGATGGCGCCGCTCCGAACGGTCCGCCATGATAGCGCCGCCGCCAACCGCCGGGAGGCCGAGCCCTGAACGCCGCCAGCCGCGCCCTGCCCATTCTCTATCTCGACGCCGACGCCTGTCCGGTGAAGGATGAGGCTTACCGCGTCGCGGAGCGCCACGGCGTTGAGGTCGTCGTCGTGGCGAACCGCTTCATCAACACGCCGCGCGGAGGCGCCGTCCGACTGCAGGTGGTCGGCGAGGGTCCTGACGTCGCCGATGACTGGATCGCGGAGCATGTCGCGCCGGGCGACGTCGTCGTCACGGCCGACATCCCGCTCGCCGCGCGCGCGCTCGAGAAGGGCGCCGCCGCCATCGGCACGACGGGGCGGCCGTTCACGCAAAGCTCGATCGGCTCCGCGCTCGCGACGCGGGCTCTGATGAGCCACCTCCGTGAGGTCGGCGAGATCACAGGCGGCCCTCGCGCCTTCGCCCCGAAGGACCGCTCGCGCTTCCTTCAGGAGCTGGAGCACGCGCTGACGCGGGCCAAGCGCGCTTTGGCCGCGGCCGGGCCATGACGCGACGAAGGCTTCTCGCGCTGCTCGCCGCGCCGGGTCTGACCGCGGCCGCATGGTTCACGAACGCCCGGGCGCGCAACGCCTATTACGAAGGCCCCGTCACTGATCACTTCGACGGGCTGCGCTTCTTCAACCCCGATCTTCCCTGGACGAAGACGCCGTTCGAGGCGTTCCGGGCGCTCGCCCTCGCGGAGAAGGCCAAGTGGCCGGCCAAGTGGCCGAGCCCGTTTCGCGACCGCCCGCCGCGCCGGGTCGACGGAGCTGCGTTGCGCGTTGTGGCGGTCGGCCACGCCACGCATCTCATTCAGGCCGCCGGCCTCAACATCTTGACCGATCCCGTCTGGTCGGAACGCTGCTCGCCGGTCTCATTCACCGGGCCGAAGCGCGTCTGCCCTCCGGGGATCGCCTTCGACGACCTGCCCCCGATCGACGTCGTGCTGCTGTCGCACAATCACTACGACCACATGGACGTCGCGACCCTGTCCGCGCTCGCCGCGCGCGACCAGCCCCGCGTCATCGTCCCGCTTGGCAACGACGCGATCCTCAAGGCGCATGATCCGGCCATTCGCGCCGAGGCCTATGATTGGGGCGATCGCGTCCCGCTGTCGGCCGACGTCGCGACCACGCTGCGCCCCGCCTATCACTGGTCGGCCCGCGGCGTGGCGGACCGGCGCAAGGCGCTGTGGTGCGCCTTCGCGCTCGACGCCGGCGCCGCCGGCCGCGTCTACATAGCGGGCGACACCGGCTTCGGCCCGGCGGCCAACTTCCCGGCCGCGCGCGAGGCCCACGGCCCGTTCCGGCTCGCGATCCTGCCGATCGGCGCCTATGAGCCGCGCTGGTTCATGAAGGACCAGCACATGAATCCGGAGGACGCGGTCGAAGCCAT
Source organism: Hansschlegelia sp. KR7-227 (assembly GCF_049446035.1). NCBI lineage: Bacteria > Pseudomonadati > Pseudomonadota > Alphaproteobacteria > Hyphomicrobiales > Methylopilaceae > Hansschlegelia > Hansschlegelia sp. KR7-227. The sequence goes on along the minus strand of NZ_JBMSEA010000001.1, from coordinate 3,227,557 downwards.
GCAGCTGCTCGGCGCCGAGCAGGCGATCGGCTGCCACTGGGGCGTGTTCCAGCTCACGGCGGAGGCGATCGACGCGCCCGCCAAAGAGCTCGCGGCAGCGCTCAAGGCCAGGGGCATGTCGCCCGAGCGCTTTCGCGCGCTGCGCCCGGGCGAAGTGTGGGAGTCGTCCGCGCCCTGAGCGCGGAGCGGCTACAGGCCTTCGAACAGCGCCGTCGACAGATAGCGCTCGGCGAAGCTCGGGATGATGACGACGATCGTCTTGCCGGCGGCTTCCGGACGGGCCGCGACCTCGAGGGCTGCGGCGACGGCGGCGCCGGAGGAGATGCCGACGGGGATGCCCTCGAGCCGGGCGATCAGACGGGCCGTCTCGAATGAGGTCTGGTTGCCCACCGTCACCACCTCGTCGATGACCGCGCGGTCCAGCACCCCCGGCACGAAGCCCGCGCCGATGCCCTGGATCTTGTGCGGGCCCGGCTGGCCGCCGGACAGCACCGGCGAATCCTCGGGCTCGACCGCCACCACCTTGACCGCCGCCTTGCGCTGCTTGAGCACCTGGCCGACGCCGGTGATGGTGCCGCCCGTGCCCACGCCGGAGACGAAATAGTCGAGGGCGCCGCCGGTGTCGTTCCAGATCTCCTCGGCGGTGGTGCGGCGGTGGATTTCGGGATTGGCCGGGTTCTCGAACTGCTGCGGGATGACCGCGTTCGGAATCTCGCGCACCAGCTCCTGGGCGCGGGCCACGGCGCCCTTCATGCCCTTCGGCCCCTCGGTCAGCACGAGTTCGGCGCCCAGCAGCGCCAGCATCTTGCGACGCTCCATCGACATGGTCTCCGGCATCACCAGGATCAGCCGGTAGCCGCGGGCGGCGGCCACGAAGGCGAGCGCGATGCCGGTGTTTCCGGAGGTCGGCTCGACCAGCACGCTGTCGGGCTTTAGCACGCCGTCGCGCTCCAGCGCGTCGATCATGGCGACGCCGATGCGGTCCTTGACGCTGGAGATCGGGTTGAAGAACTCAAGCTTCGCGAGGATGTGGGCCTTGACGCCCTTGTGCGCGGCGAGGCGGTCAAGGCGAACGAGCGGCGTGTCGCCGATCGTGTCTGTGATCGAATCGTACACCCGGCCGCGGCCGGGGGCATGATGCGGATCGACGGGCTTGAGGGCCGGCTGGCTCATCGGACATCTCCTCGTCGCCGGCGTCCTGTCGTCCGCGCCGACGGTTGAATGGTTCCGCCGACGATATCGAAGTTACAGATCAATGTCGATGAACGTTGATAATTACACGCTCATATCGTGAAATCATAGGTCGGACGATTGTCGCCGAACACCGAGCGACGCTCAGCCTCCCGGCAGAGATCGTCGACGCTGATCTCACCCAACCGCTCGAGAAAGGCTTCCGACGCCGAGCGGATCATCGGGGTCACCACGTCGGAAACGAGGGGCGACACGTCGTCGGCGCGCGCCTCCCGCGCTGCCGGATCGGACGCGTCTTCGCCCTCTCCCAGGGCCGCGCGCACGATGTCGGCGATCGATATGCGGCGGCGTTCGCGCGCGAGCTCGTAGCCCCCGCGCGGTCCGCGCACGCCTTTCAGGATGCCGGCGCGCACGAGAACTTGAAGCAGGGTCTCGAGATGTCGCGGGGGCAGGCCATGACGGGCCGCGAGCATCTTCGCCGCGATCGGCGTGGGACGCGCGTGATAGGCGATGTCCACGACGGCGGCGACGGCCAGCAGGCTCCGGCGCGGCAGCAGGTTCATTCTGCGTCTCCTCCCGGACCTACCGTCCCGTGGAGCCGAAGCCGCCCGTCCCTCTCGCGCTGGGATCGAGCGCCGCCGTCTCGACGATCGTCGCACGCGCGACCGGCGCCATCACGAGCTGCGCGATCCGGGCCCCGCGCTCCACCGCGAAGGCCTGGTCTCCCAGATTGACGAGAAGGACTTTGACCTCGCCACGATAGTCCGCATCCACCGTTCCGGGCGTGTTCAGAACCGTGACCCCATGACGAAGCGCGAGCCCCGAACGCGGCCGGATCTGAGCCTCGAAGCCTTCGGGAAACTGGAGCGACACCCCCGTCGGGACAAGAGCGCGCGCGCCGGGGACGATAACGATCGGCGCGTCGGCCGGAACGGCCGCGACCAGATCGAGCCCGGCGGCCCCCGCCGACTCGTAACGCGGCGTCGGCAGCCCTTCGGTATGCGGCAGCCGCAGCAGGTTCAGCGTGACCTCGATCATCGGGCCGCCAGCGCCGCGGCGATGCGCTCGACCAGGGCGTCCGCGACGGCGGCTTTGGACATCGCCGGCCAGGACTCCACGCCGCCCGGTCCCACGAGATGGACCGTGTTGCGCTCCCCGCCCATCACGCCGCTCGCCGGCGAGACGTCGTTGGCGACGATCAGATCGCATCCCTTGCGGGCGAGTTTCGCCTTGGCGTGCTCGATCACGTTCTCGGTCTCCGCGGCGAAGCCGACGACCAGCGCCGGCCGCCGCTCGCCTTTCGACACCGTAGCGAGGATGTCGGGGTTTTCGACCAGCGCGAGCGACGGCGGCCCGCCTTCGCCCTTCTTGATCTTCTGCTCCGCGCCTTCCGCCACGCGCCAATCCGCGACGGCTGCGGCGAACACGCCGACATCGGCCGGCAGCGCGGCCTCGACCGCGGCCAGCATCTCCCGCGCCGACTCGACCTTGACGACCCGAACGCCGGCAGGGTCTGGGATGGCGACCGGGCCGGAGACCAGCGTGACGTCGGCGCCGGCCGCCGCGGCTGCGGCCGCGATGGCGTGCCCCTGGCGGCCCGAAGAGCGGTTCGCCAGAACTCTCACCGGATCGATCGGCTCGTGCGTAGGGCCGGAGGTGACCAACACCCTTCTTCCTGACAGGCTTTGCGGGGCGGCGGACTGCATCCGGGCGAACAGCGCTTCGACGGCCGCCGCGATGGCGAGCGGCTCGCTCATCCGCCCGAGCCCGCTTTCGCCGCGCTCGGCCATCAGGCCGGAGTCCGGCCCGACGAAGGCGACCCCGTCCGCCTTCAGCCGCTCGACGTTGCGGCGCGTGGCGGGGTGCGCCCACATGGTCGGGTTCATCGCCGGCGCGACGAGCACGGGCGCTGTGGTCGCGATCAGAGCCGTCGAGGCGAGGTCGTTGGCGAGGCCGTTCGCCAGCTTCGCCAGCAGATCGGCCGTCGCCGGCGCGATCAGCACGAGGTCGGCGTCGCGGGCGAGCCGGATGTGGCCGACGTCGTGCTCGTCGGTCAGGTCGAACAGGCTCTGGAAGCAGCGCTCGCCCGTCAAAGTCGCGACGGAGAGCGGCGTGACGAATTCGGCGCCGGCCGCGGTCAGGATCGCGCGCACGGAAAAGCCGCGCTCCTTTAGCCGCCGGATCAGGTCGAGCGACTTATACGCGGCGATGCCGCCGCCAATGATGAGCAGGATGCGGGAGGAGGTCACGGCGCGGGGCGGCCTCGGGTTGAGAACCTGTGGGTCACGTGGGTTCACCTGAACAGATAGACCAGCACGCCGAGCGCGATGGCGCCGAGCGCCAGGTTGCCCCAGATCGCGGCGCGCTGGACGCCGCTGACGATCGCCTGGATGCTGTCGTCGGAGTAGCTCAATCCGCCGCGCACGACCTCCTCGAGGTCGACGGTGATGCGCTCGACGCGCAACAGCAGGTCCGGCAGGGCGCCCACCCCCCGCAGGAGATGGCGCAGCTCCTCGGCGGCGTTCTCCGCGATCCCGATCGGTCCGAGATTGCGCTCGATCCACTCCCGCACGACGGGTTCGGCCGTCTTCCACATGTCGAGCCTCGGGTCGAGCGTGCGCGCGACGCCTTCGACGACGACCATGGTCTTCTGCAGCATCAGAAGCTCAGGCCGGGTCTGCATCTGGAACAGCTCGGTCACCTCGAACAGCAAGGTGAGCAGCTTCGCCATCGAGATCTGGTCGGCGGTGCGCGAATGGATCGGCTCGCCGATCGCGCGCAGCGCGCGGGCGAACTCGTCGACCGACTCGTCCTGAGGCACGTAGCCCGCTTCGAAATGGACCTCGGCGACGCGGCGATAGTCGCGCACGATGAAGCCGTGGAGGATCTCGGCGAGGAAGCGTCGTTCCTTCTTGCCGAGCCTGCCGGTGATGCCGAAATCGACCGCGATCAGGGTCCCGCCGGCGTCGACGAACAGGTTTCCCGGATGCATGTCGGCGTGGAAAAAGCCGTCGCGCATCGCGTGCCGCAGGAAGGTCTGCATGAGATGGCGGCCGAGCGCCGGCAGGTCGTGGCCGGACGCCTCCAGCGCCGCGCGGTCGGACAGTTTGACCGCGTCGATCCATTCCAGCGTCAGCACGCCGCGCGCCGTGCGCTCCCAATCGACGGCGGGAACGCGGAAACCGGGATCGGCGGCGGTGTTCTCGGCGATCTCCGACAGCGCCGCCGCCTCGAGCCGCAGATCCATTTCGATCGCGATCGACCGGGCGAGGGTCGCCACGACGGTCACGGGCTTCAGCCGGCGCGCCTTCGGGACGCGCCGCTCGATGAACCGCGCGATGGCGAAGAACGCCGCGAGATCGCGCTGGAAATGGCGTTCAACGCCCGGCCGCAGGACCTTGACCGCCGCCGCGTACTCGACGCCGTCCCTCCCCCGCACGATCGCGCGATGGACCTGCGCGATCGAGGCGGCGGCGACGGCCGGGCCCAGCGTCACGAAGCGCTGGCCGAGCGGCGCGCCGAGCGCCTCGGCGATGGCCGCCTCCGCGATCTTCTGGGGAAAGGGTTCGACCCGGTCCTGAAGGCGCTCCAGGTCGCGCGCCGCGCGGACGCCGACGACGTCCGGCCGGGTCGCCAGGAACTGGCCGAGCTTGACGTAGGAGGGTCCCAGGCGCTGCAGCGCACGCGCGAGCCCTTCGGCGCCGTCCTTCGCAGAGCGTTTCTCGAACAGCCGGCCGAAGCCGATCAGCGTGCGCGCCGAGGGCGGCAGGTCGATCGGATCGACGAGGCGGAGCGCGCCCTCGCGGCCCATGACGAAGCCGGCGCGGGCAAGACGCAGCAGGTTCGGCAGGACGGAGAGCGCCGGCATGAGCTCAGGCCCGCCCGCCGGCGGCGCGTGACGCGGGGCGAGTCGTCAAATCCGGAAGCCCATATGCAGCGCCGCCACTCCGCCGGTCATCGGCGTCGCGCTCACCTGATCGAAGCCGGCCTCGCGCATCATGTCGGCGAAGGTCGCGGCGTCGGGAAAGCGCCGGATCGACTCGACGAGGTAGCGATAGGGCTCGCCGTCCCCGGCGACCGCCTGCCCCAGCCGAGGAATGACGCGGAACGAGAAGGCGTCGTAGATGCGGTCGAGGCCCGGCACGTCGACCTTCGAAAACTCCAACACGAGCAGCCGCCCGCCCGGCTTCAGGACGCGTCGCATCTCCTTCAGCGCGACGGGAATCCGGGGCACGTTGCGGATGCCGAAGGCGATGGTGACGGCGTCGTAGGAGCGATCCGGAAAGGGCAGATCCTCGGCGTTCCCCTGTACGAAGCTCACGCGGTCGGAGAGCTTGCGCTTCGCCGCCCGGTCCGCGCCGACCTCGAGCATGGCGCCGTTGATGTCGAGCACTGTGACCGCGACGCCTGCCCCTCCCGACTTCAGCGCGCGGAAGGCGATGTCGCCGGTGCCGCCCGCGACGTCGAGCAGACGGAACGATCTGACGCCGCGCGGAAGGCCGATCTCCGTCGCCATGGCGGATTTCCATGCGCGGTGCAGGCCGCCCGACATGAGGTCGTTCATCAGATCGTAGCGCGCGGCGACCTTGTGAAAGACGTCGTCGACGCGGGCCTGCTTGTCGCCGAGCGGCACGCGCTCGAAGCCGAAATCGGTCTCGTCGGAGGCGGGGCGGTCCATCATGTCCTCGGGCGCGAAAGCGGCCGGACCCTAGCTTGCGCGCCCCGCCCGCGCCAGAGCCGGTTCGCGCTACGCGAACCCGCGCAGCTGGCGAAGCGGAGAGTCGAGCAATCATCCCACTCTACGGGCGAAGAAAGTCTTTGTTAACTATGGTTTTGGAGCCGCGCACTGCAAGAACGAATCGTGATTCACCCATGTTTTGCCGATTCGTTCTAAATCGAACGAATCACGTACCTGACGTCAGTTATCGATTCGTTCCGCCGTTCAGGTTGGAAGCCCAGCTTGGAACGACATATATTGTTAACTATACATGCACAAATAGCGGCGTGGTTGGGAGTATGCTAGGCCAATTGAGACCTTGACGAGCGATCCTGCTTGACGAGCGAACGCCCGCATGCCGCGGGACCGCGCTCGGGACGTGAAGCGATGGATTGGCTTGGCAGCGCTGTCGGACGGCGGGCGATCGCCTACCTCACGGCGGAGGTTCGCCGCGAGCCGCTCGCGCCCGGCGACCCCAAGGCGCTCGCCGCCACGCTTCGGGTCGGCGACGTGATCCTGGTCGCTGGCCGCTCGCGCGTGGCGGGCGTAATCCGTCGGATGACTTCGTCGATCTGGTCGCACGCCGCTCTCTATGTCGGCGACATGCTCGACGCCTTCGAGCCGGACGGCGAACGCCATACGCTGGTCGAGATGGAGCTCGGAATCGGCTGCGCCTCGGCGCCCCTGTCGAAATACGCCTCCGAACAGACGCGCGTCTGCCGGCCGTTCGACCTCGACCTCGCCGAGCGGGAGCAGGTCGCGCGCTATTGCATCCTTCGGATCGGCTACGAGTACGACGTCAAGAACGTCTTCGATCTCATGCGGTATCTCGCGCCTCTGCCGCTGCTGTCGCCACGCTGCGGGCGCCGCGTCCTGATGCTGGGCTCAGGGCTGCCGACGCGGGCGATCTGCTCGTCGCTGATCGCCCGCGCCTTCGAGCAGGTGCGCTATCCCATCCTGCCGCGCGTGGAGACGGTCGCCGACGCGGAGACGCGCAAGGAGATCCTGCACATCCGGCACCATTCCCTCTACATGCCGCGCGACTTCGACATCTCGCCCTTCTTCGAGGTGGTGAAGCCGACGCTGGCGCAAGGCTTCGATTATCGCCGGCTGGTCTGGGCCGAGCGGCGCCAGACGGCCCGCAGCGAAGCGAGCCACCCTCCGTCGCCCGCTTTGGTCGCGATGCGACGCGAGCGCTGACGGGCGACGCGCGGCTCCGACGAACTGCCAGCGAGATCTCCGCCGGCTTGACAAACGATATATCGTTTGCGAGATAGGTCTCATGCAAAACCTATCGAAAGAACATCCGATGTTCGCTCATTCCCATCGCTGGGGCCGCCGCCGGCCCTGGTTTGGAGCCGACCTCTCCGCCGAGCCGCGCGAACGCCACTGCGGCAAGGGGCATCGCGGCGGACCCTTCGGGCGCCACCGCGGCGGGCCGTTCGGCGGCCGCGGTTCGCGCATGTTCGACGCGGGCGCGCTCCGCCTCGTCGTGCTCGGCCTGCTCGCGGAAGGCCCGCGTCACGGCTACGACGTCATCAAGGCGCTCGAGGCCCGCTTCCAGGGGGCCTACTCGCCGAGCCCAGGCTCGATCTATCCGATGCTGCAGATGATGGAGGAGGCCGATCTCGCGACCTCGGCGACCGAGGGCGCGAAGCGCCTCTACTCGATCACGGAGCAGGGCCGCGCCTATCTCGAGGAGAACCGCGCCGAGCTCGACAAGATCAACGCGCAGCTCGACGAGGCGTCCGGGGCGCTGGGCGAGGCCGCGCTCGGCGAGGCGATCCACGATCTGAGGCGCACCCTGTTCCGCAAGCTCCGCGGCGGCGATCTCAGCGCCGACCAGGCCGCGAAGGCGCGCGACATCCTCGCGCGCGCCGTGCGGGATCTGGACGGGATCTGACGGCCGACCGACGGGCGCGAACCTTCGAAGAGGTTCGCGCCTCTCAGATCTTCCGCAGCCGCACCTCGTCGATGCGGTGGCTGCGGCCCTTCTTGAGGATCAGGTCGGCGCGGGCGCGCGTCGGCCGGATGTTCTCGCGCAGGTTCGGCAGGTTGGTCTCCGCCCACAGCTTCTCAGCCGTCTCCAGGGCTTCGGCCGTCGAGACCTGGGCGTATTTGCGAAAGTAGGACTGCGGGTCGCGGAAGGCGGTCTCTCGCAGCCGCATGAAGCGCTCGACGTACCAGCGCCGCAGCAGCGGCTCGTCGGCGTCGAGATAGATGCCGAAGTCGATGAAGTCCGAGACGAAGGGCGTGACGCGCCCGTTCTTCGGCCGCTCCCCGGTCTGCAGAACGTTGAGGCCTTCGAGGATGACGATGTCGGGACTCCCGACCACGGTCCGCTCCCCCGGCACCACGTCGTAGACGAGATGGCTGTACATCGGGGCGGTGACGTCCTTCTTCCCCGCCTTGATGTCGGACACGAAGCGCAGCAGGCCCTGGACGTCGTAGCTCTCGGGAAAGCCCTTTCGCGCCATGAGGTTGTCGCGAGCGAGGACCGCGTTCGGCCAGAGAAAGCCGTCCGTCGTGACGAGGTCGACCTCCGGCATGTTCGGCCAGCGCGCCAGAAGGGCGCGCAGCACGCGGGCGGTGGTGGATTTGCCGACCGCGACCGATCCCGCGACGGCGATGACGTAGGGAACCCGCGTCTCGCTGTGGCCGAGAAAACGCTGGGTGGCGCGGAACAGCTGCTGGCGCGCGGCGACGTAGAAGGCGAGCAGGCGCGCGATCGGCAGATAGATCTGCTCGACCTCGTCCATATCGATCGGATCGTTGAGCGACGCGAGACGGGCGAGGTCCGCGTCGTCCAGCGTCATCGGCGTGTCGGCGCGCAACGCGGCCCAGGCCTCGCGCGAAAACGTGGCGTAGGGCGAAGGGCTCGGGGGCCGGTTGGGCCGATCGTCCATCAGCGCCCTTCCCGCGACGCCTTTTCCTGGAGCCCCGACTGCGCGGTGCGCTGCTCCAGCACCTTCATGACGTCGGCGAGGGGAACCTGCCGCACCCTGAGGGCCACGAGCAGGTGATAGAGCACGTCTGCCGCCTCCGCGGCGAGTTCGACCTTGGCGCCGCTCGCGCAGGCGAGCGCCGCCTCGACGCCCTCTTCGCCGAGCTTCTTGGCGCAGCGGGCGGGGCCCGCCTCGATCAGCGCGCTGGTGTAGCTGTCCTTGGAGCTGGCGGAGGCCCGCTCAGCCACGATGCGTTCGAGGTCGTCGAGACTGAATGTCATCGCGGGGGGCTCGCGCGCGAGAGGGGGGACGAGATGGCGTAAGACCGCCGCAAGGTTCGGATCACGCGGCGTAATCCTCGGTCAAGTCGAGCGCAAGACCCGCGGGCAGGATTGTCGCCGCCTGCTCCGGCTCACGCGCCGGGATCGAGCCGCACGGCGAGGCCGGCCGCCGCCATCGCGGCCTTGGCCTCTCCGATCGTGTGCTCCCCGAAATGGAAGATGGAGGCCGCGAGCACCGCGCTGGCGCCGCCCTTCGACACGCCTTCCACGAGATGCTCCAGCGCGCCGACGCCGCCGGAGGCCACCACCGGCACCGGCACCGCGTCGACCACGGCGCGGGTCAGCGCCAGGTCGTAGCCGTCGCGCGTCCCGTCGCGGTCCATCGAGGTGAGCAGGATCTCGCCGGCCCCGAGCGACGCCACTTCGGCGGCGTAGGCCACGGCGTCGAGCCCGGTCGGCCGGCGGCCGCCATGGGTGAAGACCTCCCAGCGGTCCGGCTCGCCCTCGGTCGAAACCTTCTTGGCGTCGACCGCGACCACGATGGCCTGCGCGCCGAACTTCTCCGCGGCCCGCGCCACCACCGAGCGGTCGTTGACCGCCGCCGACATGATCGAGACCTTGTCGGCGCCGGCCAGCATCAGCGCCCGCACGTCCTCGACGGAGCGCACGCCCCCGCCGACCGTGACCGGCATGAAGCAGTTCTCCGCCGTGCGCGCGACGACGTCGAGCAGGATCGCCCGCTCCTCGTGGCTCGCCGTGATGTCGAGGAAGCAGAGCTCGTCGGCGCCGGCGGCGTCATAGGCGATCGCCGCCTCGACGGGGTCGCCGGCGTCGCGCAGATCGACGAACTGCACGCCCTTCACGACGCGGCCGTCCTTGACGTCGAGACAGGGAATGACGCGAATTTTCAGCATGGGATCGACGCCGCTGCGTGCTTCGAGCCGGCCCTCCGGGCCTCCTCGGCATGAGGAGGTTTGAGCCTGCCGCCATCGGCCCTCAGGCTGAGGAGCCCGCTCTTGCGGGCGTCTCGAAGCACGCAGGCGCGGCCGGCGATCATCAATTCGCCCTCGCCGCCTTCACGAAGGCGAGCGCCTCGCGGCCGTCCAGGCGGCCATCATAAAGCGCGCGGCCGGTGATCGCGCCGGCGATCGCGGCGTTCTCCGGCGCGAGCAGGCGGCGGACGTCGTCGATGTCGGCGAGCCCGCCGGAGGCGATCACCGGGATCGCGACCGCCTCGGCGAGCTCCCGCGTCGCCTCGAGGTTCAGGCCCTTCAGCAACCCGTCGCGGGAGATGTCGGTGTAGATGATGGCGGCGACGCCGGCGTCCTCGAATCTGCGGACCAGGTCGAGCGAGGTCATGTCGGAGACCTCCGCCCAGCCCTGCACCGCGACCTTGCCCTCGCGGGCGTCGACGCCGACCGCGACCCGGCCGGGATGGGCCTTCGCGGCCGCCTTGACGAACTCCGGATCGCGAACCGCCGCCGTGCCGAGGATCACGCGCGCGATTCCGCGCTTCAGCCAGGCCTCGACCGCCTTCATGTCGCGGATGCCGCCGCCGAGCTGCACCGGCGCCCCGGCCGCCTCCAAGATCGCGTCGACCGCCGCCGCGTTGACGCTGGCGCCGGCGAAGGCGCCGTCGAGATCGACCACGTGCAGCCACTCAAAGCCGATCTCGGCGAAGGTCCGCGCCTGGGCGCCGGGGTCGGCGCCGTAGACGGTGGCCTGCTCCATGTCGCCCTGCTTGAGCCGCACGACGGAGCCGCCCTTGAGGTCGATGGCGGGATAGAGGATCACGGCCGCCACTCCACGAAGTTCGCGAGCATCGCCAGGCCGAGGCGCTGGCTCTTCTCCGGATGGAACTGGACGCCGGCGACGTTGCCGCGCGCGACCAGCGCCGTCACCGGCCCGCCATAGGAAGCGGAGGCGACGACGTCGTCGGCCTCGTCCGGGACCAGATGATAGGCGTGCAGGAAATAGGCGTGCAGGCCGTCCGGCCCAAGGTCGAGCCCCTCGACGAGCCTGTGCGCGCGATGCCGCTCCAGCGTGTTCCAGCCCATATGCGGCACCTTCAGCCGCGCGTCGCCCGGGTGGATGCGCACCACCCTGCCCGGAATCCAGCCGAGCCCCGGGGTCGGCTCATACTCCTCGCCCTCGGTCGCGAGCAGCTGCATGCCGATGCAGATGCCGAGAAACGGCCGGCCGCGCCGCAGAACGGCCTCGGCGAGCGCCTCGCCGAGCCCGTTCGCATGGCTGAGCGCGGCGCGGCAGTCCGGAAAGGCGCCGTCGCCCGGCAGGACAACTCGATCGGCCGACGCCACCAGTTGCGGGTCGCTGGTCACGACCACGTCGCGGCCGCCGGCGCGCAGCAGCGCCTTCTCGACCGACCTCAGATTGCCTGCGCCGTAATCGACGACCGCGATCGTCACCGCGCCGCTCCGGGCTCCGGGAACAGGCCGAGCACGCCGGACACGGGCGGCCGAAAGGGCGCGCCGCTTGCCCCGCGCGGGGCGGCCGTCGGCGCCGCGCCGGCGAGCCAGTCCTGGAAGAAGGCGAGCTCGGCCTCCTCCCGCTCGCGGGCGACGACGCTGCCGGCGAGGGTGAAACCACGCCGCTCCAGGGAGCGGGCGCGCAGCCACGCCGCCTCGAAACCGACGGCGAGGTTCGGCAGCAGCGCCAGCGTGAAGCTGGAGCCCCCGCGGAGACCGAACGCCCATGCGGCGATCGCCAGCGCGACCTCGGCCGCGACATAGATCGCGAGCGCCAGCCAGCACCGTCGGAACGCCAGCCAGAACGGCGCGAAGACGAAGGCGCGCTTGGAGAAGCCTTCCCGCAGGGTGACAAACCCTTCAGCGCCGTCGAGCGTCGGCCGCGCGCCGCCGGGCGGTTCGTAGATCAGCCAGTTCCGCATGTGCTCAGTGCCTTACAGGATCAGTCGCCGATCCGTTCCTTGGTCGACGGCAGCCGGTCGCCCGCCCGCGGATCGATCGCGAACGCCGCCTTCAGGCAGCGCGCGAGGCCCTTGAAGCAGGATTCGGCGATGTGATGCGCGTTCGCGCCGTACAGCGTCTCGACATGCAGCGTCACCGCCGCATGGGTCGCAAACCCCTGGAAAAATTCGCGCACGAGCTCGCTGTCGAACTCGCCGATCTTCGCCGCCGGGAAGGTCGTGCGCCAGACCAGGAACGGCCGGCCCGACACGTCGATCGCGACGCGCGTCAGCGTCTCGTCCATCGGCATGTGCACGTCGGCGTAGCGCGTCAGGCCCTTCATGTCGCCGAGCGCCTTGCGCACGGCCTGCCCGAGCGCGATCCCGACGTCCTCGGTCACGTGGTGGAAGTCGACATGCGTGTCGCCCTTGGCGGCGACCTCGAGGTCGATCATGGCGTGCCGCGAGAGCAGCTCGAGCATGTGGTCCAGGAAGCCCACGCCGGTCGAGATCTTGGACGCGCCGGTCCCGTCAAGGTCGACGCCGAGCGTGATCTCGGTCTCCGCGGTCTTTCGGGTGACGTCGCCCCGTCGCATGGGCTCTCCGGGCGCGTCGCGCGCGTCTCTAGGGAAGGAAACGGCGCGTCACTACCACGCTCTCCTTGCGAGAACCATGGCCCAGAGAGCCGCGGGCCACGGCGCATGTGCAAAGCCGCCCCGAAAGAATCGAACGCGCTCTCGAAAACTGCGAAGGACGGACTACCTCGTGCCTGACGACGCCGTCGCGCGCTCGGGAGGTCCGGGCCGGCGGCGCTCGAGGGGATCAAGATGGCCAAGTCCACTCCGAAGACGTCCGCCAAGATGGACGCAGCAAAGGTCCGCCGCAAGGCCGCGCTCGCGACGCCGACCAGCCTGGAGTCGAACGCGATCAAGGACATCGAGGGCGCGATGAACGCGCTGCTCGCCGACACCTTCGCGCTCTATCTCAAGACCAAGAACTTCCACTGGCACATGAGCGGCCCGCATTTCCGCGACTACCATCTGATGCTCGACGAGCAGGCCGAGCAGATCCTCGCGACCACTGACGACATGGCCGAACGCGTCCGCAAGATCGGCGGCACGACGATCCGTTCGATCGGCCACATCGGGCGCCTGCAGCGGGTCGAGGACAACGACGCCGACTTCGTCACGCCGCAGGACATGCTGGCGGAGCTCCGTCAGGACAATCTCGACTTCGTCCAGCGCATGCGCGAGGCGCACGACGTCTGCGACGAGCATGACGACGTCGCGACCGAAAGCCTGATCGAGAACTGGATCGACGAGGCCGAGCGGCGGGCTTGGTTCCTGTTCGAGGCTTCGCGAGGCGCGTGACGGGCTTGGAGCGCGCCGGTCGGCGCGCTCCCCTTACCTCGGGCTGAGGTCGATCCGTCGTCGCGGCGCGGCGGAGCCCCCCGACGCCCAGATGTCATAGGCGTCGAGCGCCGGGCTCGGAGGGTCGAACAGTCCGGGCGGACACCCGATCGCCGCCCGCTCGCCGGTCGCCGACGCGACGAGATCGCGCGACAGGAGGTCCCGTGCGAACCGGGCCGTGCTCGATGACGGATCGAAGCATTCGAGGTCGAACAGCGTGACCGGCCGACCGGTCGCGCACGCTTCGCATGTCATGGTCAGCGAGTCCGGCGTCACCGCATAGCCGTCCGCCCCCGCCATCGCGGCTTCAAAACCCGCGCGGTCCGAGCGGTCGACGAACACGGCGCGGCCGGCGAACGCCGCGCGCAGCCGGCTTTCGACAGTTCGCATGGTGCGGCGAGAGAACGCGATCGTCAGCGGCTGATTCGCCCGCCGCTCCGAGAGTGCGGCGAGTTGCGACGCGATCCGCGCGGGATCGATCGTGAACGCCTTGTTCAGACCGCCGATGAGCGCGACGAGCCCGGCCGGAGCGTCGGCGGCGCGCGGGCCTTGGATGCGGCGCGTCATGACGCCGAGCCGAAGCACGGTCGTGCGCGCGGCCGGGAAGGCGGCGGCGTCGGGAGGATCGTCGCCTTCGAAGGCGTGCCGGCCGACCAACGCCACGTCGAAGATCTCGTCACGCCAGCGCGGCCGGCCCGAAAACACCGCGAAGACGTCCGTCCCGAACAGCGCGCGATACGCGGCGACGACAGGTTCGGCCGCTCCGCCGCTCGCCACGATCCGCAATCGGCCGGGGCTGCGCGCCCGAGGCGCGGCGCGCCGGATCGCGATCCGCTTCCGAGCGTTCAGGACGAGACGATCCAGCGGACCGGTCATCCGGGCGGGCGACGGAATGAGCTCCACCGCGTCCGGCGTCCACCCGGCCGCCTCGCAGAAGGCGTGACACTGGTTGACGTGACCGGTTTTGGCGACGCTGACGATGAGGGTACGCATAAGGGACGGTCCGCGCAGATCCGGCCGGTCTTCTAGACCGCCGGCGCGACGGTCGCGCGACGCGCCGGGCGCAGTTGCGAATCGTTCGCGCATACATACGTAAGCGGCTCCAGAGTTCCGGAGTCCCCCATGTCCGACATCATCCTGCACGGCACGACGATCCTGCTCGTCAAGAAGGGCGGACGCGTCGTCATCGGGGGCGACGGCCAGGTGAGCCTCGGCCAGACGGTGATGAAGGCGACCGCCAAGAAGGTGCGTCGCATCGCCAAAGGCGAGGTCATCGCGGGCTTCGCCGGCGCCACCGCCGACGCCTTCACTCTGTTCGAGCGGCTCGAGACCAAGCTGGAGCAGCATCCCGGCCAACTGCTCCGCGCCGCGGTCGAGCTCGCCAAGGACTGGCGCACCGACCGCTATCTCCGCCGGCTGGAAGCGATGATGCTGGTCGCCGACAAGAAGGCCGCGCTGGTCATCACCGGCACCGGCGACGTGCTGGAGCCGGAGGACGGGGTCGCGGCGATCGGCTCCGGCGGGAACTACGCGCTCTCGGCCGCCCGGGCGCTCGTCGACATGGACCTCGACGCCGAGGCGATCGTGCGCAAGTCGATGAAGATCGCCGCCGACATCTGCGTCTACACCAACGGCAATCTCACGGTGGAGAGCCTCGAGACCGAGGAGTGAGGGGCGGCGACGCTCGCTGCATGCTTCGAGACGCCCGCTGTCGCGGGCTCCTCAGCATGAGGCGCGGTGAGCTGGCCATGTCTGAAACCTTCCTCATGCTGAGGAGGCCCGACGGGCGGTCTCGAAGCACGCCTCACGGCTCCACAGCCTGATTTCATCCCGCCGGCGCTTCGGGCCGGCTGCTCCGAATGGGCCGCCGAGGCGGCGCCGCTGAAAGAGACCACATGACCGACCTCTCCCCCCGCGAAATCGTCTCCGAACTCGACCGGCACATCGTCGGCCAGCGCGACGCCAAGCGCGCGGTCGCGATCGCGCTCAGGAACCGCTGGCGCCGGCTGCAGCTGACCGGGCACCTGCGCGAGGAGGTTCTGCCCAAGAACATCCTGATGATCGGCCCGACGGGCGTCGGCAAGACCGAGATCTCGCGGCGGCTCGCCAAGCTCGCCAACGCGCCGTTCCTCAAGGTCGAGGCGACCAAGTTCACCGAGGTCGGCTATGTCGGCCGCGACGTCGAGCAGATCATCCGCGACCTGCTCGAGGCCGCGATCGGGCTGACGCGCGAGGCCAAGCGCAAGGACGTCCGCGCCAAGGCCGAACTCGCCGCCGAGGAGCGTATTCTGGTGGCGCTCGTCGGCGCGACCGCGAGCCCGGCGACGCGCGACTCCTTCCGCAAGAAGCTGATCGACGGCGACATGGAGGACAAGGAGATCGAGATCGAGATCGCCTCCTCCGGCTCGCCGATGATGGAGATTCCCGGCATGCCCGGCCAGGTCGGCATGATCTCGCTCGGCGACATGTTCAAGAACATGGGCGGCCAGAAGAAGACCCGCCGCATGCCGGTCAAGGACGCGCGCGAGCAGCTCGTGGCGGACGAGTCCGACAAGCTGCTCGACCAGGAGCAGCTGGTGCAGGACGCGATCCACGTCGTCGAGAACGCCGGCATCGTTTTCCTGGACGAGATCGACAAGATCTGCGCCCGCGAGGGCCGCGCCGGCGACGTGTCGCGCGAGGGCGTGCAGCGCGACCTGCTGCCGCTGATCGAGGGCACCACGGTCGCGACCAAGCATGGTCCGGTGAAGACCGACCACATCCTGTTCATCGCGTCGGGCGCCTTCCATGTCGCGAAGCCGTCCGACCTGCTGCCCGAGCTGCAGGGCCGGCTGCCGATCCGCGTCGAGCTGTCCGCGCTGACCCGCGAGGACTTCGTCCGCATCCTGACCGACACGGAGGCGAGCCTCGTGAAGCAGTACGTGGCGCTGATGGCGACGGAAGGCGTGACGCTGGAGGTGACGGCGGACGGCGTCGACGCGCTCGCCGACATCGCGGTCCAGGTGAACTCGACCGTCGAGAACATCGGCGCGCGCCGGCTGCAGACGGTGATGGAGCGCGTCCTCGACGAGATCAGCTTCACCGCGGCCGACCGCGCCGGCGAAACGGTGGTCGTCGACGGCGACTATGTCCGGAAGTTCGTCGGCGATCTCGCGAAGAACGCGGATCTGAGCCGGTACATTCTGTAAGCGGCCTAACGCGGACGCCTGATCCGCACATAGAGCGCGCCGGCCCCGCCATGGACGGGGTCGGCGGGCTCGAAGCCGACCACCACGCCCCTCGCGGTCTCCGCGGCGAGCCACAGCGGCACGGCGCGGCGCAACACGCCGCGCTCGGCGAAGGGATCGGCGCCGGGCGCGCCCTTGCCCGTGATCACCAGGACCAGCTTGTGCCCGCGCGCCTGCGCTCCCGCCAGGAAGGACGAGAGCCGCCGATGCGCGTCCTCCTGCCGGAGCCCATGCAGGTCGATGCGCGCGTCGATCGCGACCACGCCGCGGGCGAGGCGGCGGCGGAACCGGGTCTCGAGCGGCGCGAGGGCGGGCAGCGCGGGCGGGCGCGGCTGAACGCGCGCGGACAGCGCCGAAGGCGAGGCCTGCGGAGTCGCGGCCGGGGCGACAGGCGTCTCGGGCGCCGGCTCGGCCGCGGACGGCGCCGCGCGCCCGGCCAGCGGCGCGACGTCCTTCACCACTTTGCCCCAGAGCTCGAGCTCCGCGCGCGTCGGGTCGCGCCGCGACCGCCTCATGACGTCTCCGACCGAAAGCGAATGGCGCCGATCCGGGCCCGACGGCCCGGATCGGCGTGACGAACAGGCTTGGTTCTAAAGGAGCGCGCGCCTCCGCGACAGACGGGGCCTCCCATCCTGTATCCTGCCTTGATCTTCGGACCGAGGCCCGCGCGGCCCGCATCCTAGGATTACTTGGCCTCTCCCGCCCCGGCCTCGCGCGGCAGCAGCGCGACGAAGCCCGTCTGCTGCTTCATGCCGCCGGCGACGGCTCCGGCGGCGTCTCCTGTCCCGACGAAATAATCGCCGCGCGCCGCGCCGAGAATGGCCGAGCCGGTGTCCTGCGCGACGACCAGCTTCTCGATCCGCTCGCCATCTGGAAAGCGGCCCTCGATCCAGAAGGGCAGGCCGTAGGACCAGAGCGTCCGGTCGACCGCGATCGATCGGCCGGGCGTCAGCGGCACGTTCTGCGCGCCGCGAGGCCCGTCCGTCTCCTTCAGGGAGCCGTCGATCCGGAAGAAGATGTAGGATGCGTTCTCGCGCATCAGGTCGCGGCCCTCGCGCGGGTTCTGGGCGAGCCAGGTGCGGATCGAGGCCATGGTCGTCCCCGATTTGGTGAGAGCGCCCCGCTCGACCAGCAGACGGCCGATGCCCGTGAATTTCTGGCCGTTGCGTCCGTCATAGGCGAGCCGCAGCGCCGTCCCGTCGGGCAGGCGCACCCGCGTGGACCCCTGGATGTGGACGAAAAAGGCGTCGACCGGCTCGGTCCAGACGAGCTCTAGCCCGCGGCCGGCGAGGGCGCCGTCCTCGATCTTCGCCCGCTCGGGATAGGCCTCGAGGCCGCCATCGGGCCTGCGGCGCGCAGCGCCGAGGCCTGGGGGAACGCCCGGCGCGGTCTCGCCCTCGGCGAACATGACCAGATCGGCGGGGCGCGCCATCAGCGGGGTGTCGAAGCGTGCAGTCTTCTCGCGTGAGCCCTCGATCTCGGGCTCGTAATAGCCGGTCAGCGTGCCGGTTCCGACGCGGTAGGCCCGGAACTCGCGCTCGAAGAAGGCGCGCGCGGCGGCGGCGTCCTGCTCGTCGAGGGCGAGGGCGTGTTCGCAGACCGCCTTGAGAGCGGCGCTCGGGGGAAGGGCGGGGCGTGACGGCGGCAGGTCGTCGCGGATCGCCCGGCACGAGGCGGAGAAGGTCGCGAAAGCGGCGGCGTGGTCGTCACGCGCCCAGCCTTTCAGCTCCGAGAACGCGACGGGGCTCAACCCGACCGGCTGGGCGAGCGCTGACGCCGGCGCGACCAGGGCCGCAAGCGCCGCCATGGCCGCCGCCACGAATGCTCGCCGCATCCGCCCGCCCGTCAGAGGGGCTCGGTCGAGATCAGCCGCCAGTTCGGATCGCGCGCGTTGACCTCGCGGGCGAAGGTCCAGACGTCGACCAGGTCGGCGATCTCGGTCGCGCTGCCGTCGATCAGGGCGCCCGTCTTGTCGCGCGTGGCGGTGATCAGCTTCGACACGAAGCGCACCGTGACCTGCGCGCTCTTGCTCGCGACCTCCGCGCCGACGATTTCGGCCTTCTCGATCGAGACGAAGTTCGACTCGACCGTTTCTCCGCGGCTCTCGCGATCGGCGATCGCCTGCGCGAAACTGTCGAACACCTCGCGAGCCAGCAGAGGCTTCAGCGACTTCCGGTCGCCTGCGGCGAAGGCGGTCACGATCATCTCATAGGCGGCCTTGGCGCCGACAAGGAATCCCTTGGCGTCGAAGCCGCGCTCGGCGGCGGCGATCTGATCGAGGCCGCGCGCCACCGCCGAATCGGGCTCGGCGACGCCCGCCCACCGGTCGCCGGCGGACTCTGCGATCGGCTCGGCCGGTTGCGCGGGGCGCTGCGGCTCGGAGGTCCGCTGCGGGAGAGGGATCACCTTGTCGTTCGCGGGAGGCTCCGGCTTGGTCTGCGGGCGCCCGACGAACGGATCCTGCGGACGGCGCTCATTGCCCGTGCGGGTGCCCAGCACCGACCGCAGCCGGAGGAAGATGAACACCGCCAGCACGAGAATGATCACGGTATAGATGTCGAAGCCTTCGCTCATCTCATCTCGCAGTCGGTTCGTAAGGCCCCGCCGGCGCGATCGATCGCCTCGGGCCGCCATCCTATATGTGAGGAACGCGCCGCGCGATTCCAGTCGCCTGACGGAGAAGCTTGAATTCGGCGGCCCGCCATACCCACATGTCCTACAGCGCGTTCCGCCACAAGGACCTTCACGGACACGTCATGCCCCGACTCCTCGCACTTCTGTTCGCCCTGCCAGTGCTCGAACTGATCGTCTTCGCGCTTGTCGCGTCTGCGATCGGCCTCGGCAAGGCGATTTTGCTGCAGGTCGCGATCTCCGCGATCGGGCTCGCCATGCTGGGCTCGCTGTTCAGCGAGGCGAAAGGCCGGCTGTCCCGCGAGGGCGGATTCACAGCCTTTGCGCTCGACGGCACGAAGGGCCTGCGCGGACTGGCCGGACTGCTGCTCGCGATGCCCGGCTTCGTCACGGACGCGCTGGGCGTGCTCGCGCTCGTTCCGGAGTTTCGCCAGGGCCTTCGGCGTTTCATCCGCGGCGGGGAGCCCGTCGTCGCCACACGGCGACCGCGTCCTCCGAGCGGCCGCGCCGAGATGCTCGATCTCGAAACCGGCGAATGGCGCGAAGTCCAGCCCACGGGCCGGGCCAAGGTCTGACGGACGCGCCTTGCGGCCGCTCGCGGGGCCGTGTTACGCCGCGCCGCTCGCGGCCTCATCGACGTCACCTTGGCCGCCCGGCTTCCCTCCGACGCGGAAAAGAGACGCTCAATGGCCAACACCAACGGCGCGCCCGCCGCCGAGAACAAGGCGCCCGCCATCAACGTCCTGGCCCAGTACGCCAAGGACCTGTCGTTCGAAAACCCGAACGCCCCCCGTTCGCTGGCTCCGCGCACCACCTCCCCGCAGATCGAGATCAACGTCAACGTCAACGCCCGTAAGGTCGGCGACACCGATTTCGAGGTCGAGCTCCAGATCCAGGGCGCGGCTAAGGACGGCGAAACCCAGCTGTTCGCGGTCGAGCTCGCCTATGGCGGCGTGTTCCGCGTGGTGAACATCCCGGAAGAGCAGATCCACCCGGTCGTCATGATCGAGTGCCCCCGCCTCCTGTTCCCCTTCGCCCGTCAGATCGTGGCCGACAGCGTGCGCAATGGCGGCTTCCCCCCGCTGATGCTCGATCCCGTCGATTTCGCCGCACTTTATCGCGCCCGCGCCGAAGAAGCGCAGGCCGCCGGTCAGCCGATGCCGAACTGACGTCAGTCCTTCCGCTGGCGCACCGACGCCAGCCGAAATCCCGTCGCGCGTGACGCGCGCGGCGGGACGCTCGCCATCACCCAGCGGCGGCGAGCGCGGGCTCGGCGAGATACTCCCGCCAAATCGGCGTTCCGCCGAGAGTCGCGACGAAGGCGAGATGAGCCGCGATCTCGTCCGGCGTCAGCCGAGGCGGCAGCGGCGCCGGGCGACGGGCGACGGCCGATCCCATGCGCGCGCCGCGGTCGGCGAGATGCGACAGACCGAGCGTCGATTGCCGCCCGCCGAGCAGCTCGAGATAGACCTCCGCGAGGATCTCGCTGTCGAGCAGCGCGCCGTGCTTGGTGCGGCGCGAATTGTCGATGCCGTAGCGCTGGCAGAGCGCGTCGAGCGAGGCCTGGCCGCCCGGGTTCTTGCGGCGGGCGAGCATCAGCGTGTCGACCACCCGCTCGCGGCCGATCGCCGGTCGACCCATCCGGTCGAGCTCCGCGTTGAGAAATCCCATGTCGAAAGCGGCGTTGTGGATGACCAGCGCGTCGTCGGCGATGAAGTCGAGAAACTCGTCGGCGATCTCCGCGAAGCGCGGCTTGGTCGACAGGAACTCGCTCGACAGGCCATGCACCCGGAAAGCGCCCTCCGGCATGTCGCGCTCGGGATTGACGTAGACGTGGTAGCTCGCGCCGGTCGGGATGCGGTTCAGCAGCTCGACGCAGCCGATCTCGACGACTCGGTCGCCAGTCAGCGGGTCGAGCCCCGTGGTTTCGGTGTCGAGCACGATCTCGCGCATCGCCTGAAGCTCAGCCTCCGCTCAGTTTGGCAAGCGCCCGGCGCACCTGCGCGCGGGCGTCCTCAACGCCGCGGGACGTGTCGATCACGACGTCGGCGCGCGCGCGCTTCTCGGCGTCCGGCGTCTGCCGCGCCAGAATGCTTTGAAACATCGCCTCGGTCATCCCCGGCCGCTCCATCACCCGCCCGCGCTGCTCCGCCTCGCCGGCGCTGACCACCACGACCGCGTCCATGCGGTCGGCCCGGCCGGTCTCGAACAGCAGGGGGACGTCAAGCACGGCGACCTTCGCGCCCTGGGCCCGCGCCTTTTCGAGAAAGGCGCTCTCCGCCGCGCGCACCAGAGGATGGACGATCGCCTCCAATTTCGCGAGCGCCTCGGGCTGTCCGAGGACCCTCATCCCCAGCTCCTTGCGATCGACGACGCCGTTCCGGACGGTTCCGGGAAAGGCGGCCTCGATCAGCGGCGCCGCTTCCCCCGCATAGAGCGCATGCACCGCGGCGTCGGCGTCGTGGACGGCGGCGCCCTCCTCCGCGAACAGTCTGGCGGTGGTCGACTTTCCCATGCCGATCGAGCCGGTCAGGCCGATGACGATCATGCGCGCGTTTCGATATCCGCGACCGCGAGCGCCCGGAGCTCGGGCGTCACCGCAGGCCGCACGCCGAACCAGCGCTCGAAGCCCGGGACCGCCTGATGCAACAGCATCCCTAAGCCGTCGACCACGCGGTTCCCGCGCGCGCGGGCTTGGGCCAGCAACTCCGTCTCCAGCGGGACGTAGACGAGATCGTTGACGACCGTGCCGCCTCGGAGTCCGGCCAGCCCGACGCCGAGCGTGCCCTTGCCGGCCATGCCGAGCGATGTCGCGTTGACCAGCACGTCCGCGCGCGGCAGCCAGCGCGGCAGGTCGTCGACGCCGCCGGCCACGCCGGCGCGCCCCGCCAGCGCCGCGACAGCCTCCGCCTTCGACGCGGTCCGGTTGAGGACGACCACCTTGTCGAAGCCGCGCTCCGCCAGCGCGTGGACCACCGCCCGCGCCGCGCCGCCCGCGCCGAGGACGATTGCGACCGACCGCTCGCCTTCCCAACCCCGAGCGCCCTCGTCGAGATTGGCCAGAAAGCCTATTCCGTCGGTGTTCGCTCCGAGCAGACGGCCGCTCTCGAGCCACAGCGTGTTGACCGCGCCGAGCGCCGCTGCGCTTGGCGCCGCTTCGTCGACCAGCGCGAACGCAGCCTCCTTGTGCGGAACCGTGACGTTTCCCCCCACGATCCCGCTGGCGGCGAAACCGCGCACGAAGGCCGCGAAATCCTCGGGGCGCACCTCCGCGGGGTCATAGGCGCCGTCGACGCCATAGGTCGCGAGCCAATGGCGGTGGATCAGCGGCGAGCGCGACTGGCGGACCGGCCAGCCCAGCACGCAGGCGCGGGGAGGGCCGCCGGTCATTCCGCCAGCGCGCCGAGACGGCGCAGCGCGGACAGCAGCGGCAGCAGCGGCAAGCCGAGCACCGTGCGGAAATCGCCGTCGACGCGGTCGAACAGCTGCGCGCCCAGGCCTTCGAAGTGGTAGCCGCCGACGCTCGTCATCACGCTTGCGCCGACGGCGCTGAGATAGGCGTCCAGGAACCGGTCCGAGAGCGGCCGCATCGCGAGCCGCGCCTCATCGACGCCGCTCCACAGCACGACCCCGTCGCGGGCGAGGGCGGCGCCGGAGGACAGCACGTGCATCCGGCCGGCGAGCCGCCCGAGCTGGTCGTGGGCCTCGGCCGGCGTGCGCGGCTTGGTGAAGCGCTCGCCGTCGAGCGAGAGGGTCTGGTCGGCGCCGACGACGAGACGTCCGGGCGTCCGCGTCGAGACGTCGATCGCCTTGGCGGCGGCAAGCGCGCCGGCGACGCTCGCCGCGTTGGCGCCATCGTCCGTCAGCGAGGCTTCGACCGCGCGCTCCTCGACGGAAGACGGCCGGATCTCGACCGGCACGCCGGCGTCCTGAAGCAGCCGCGCCCGGATCTCGCTTTTCGACGCGACGACGAGCGGGAGCGGCTCGAGCCAGAGCGCCGTCGCGTCTTGGGCGAGCGGACCGGACATCGGCGAGCCCCTCATGTGGTCGCGATCGATTCGGCGAAGCGCCTGGCGCGGTGCTCGGTCAGCATGGCGATGATGGAGGCCGCCGTCTCTTCGATCGATCGCCGCGTGACGTCGATCGTCGGCCAGCCGTGACGCGCGCAGAGCCGGCGCGAATCCTTGACCTCCTCGGCCACGGCCTCCGGGTCCACATAGGAGCCTTCCTGCAGCCGGCCGGTCATCGCGCCCTCGAGCCCGAGCACGCGGTTGTGCCGGATCGCGACGATCCGCTCGGGCGTCGCGATCAAACCCACCACGAGCGGCCGCTTCAATCCGTCGAGCCCGGCCGGCGGCGGCACGCCCGGAACCAACGGAACGTTCGCGGTCTTCACCCCGCGATTGGCGAGATAGATCGACGTCGGCGTCTTCGAGGTGCGGCTGATGCCGAGCAGAACGACGTCGGCGTCCTGCAATTCGTGGGCGTTCTGCCCGTCATCATGCGCCATCGTGTAGTTCAGGGCGTCGATGCGCTTGAAATAATTGGCGTTCAGCGAGTGCTGAGCGCCCGGCTGCTTGTTCTGTTCGGCGCCGAGATAGGAGCGCATCAGCGCGAACACGGGCTCCAGAACGGACAGGCAGGGGCTGTTGAGTTCGGCGCAGTGGCTTTCAAGAGTCGCGATGAGGTCCTCGTCGACCAGCGTGTAGAGCACGATGCCGGGGTCGGAGGAGATTTCCTCCAACACGCGTTCGAGCTGCCGGGCGGATCGAACGAGCGGGTAGACGTGCTCGACGGCGGTGACGCTCTGGTACTGCGAAGCGGCCGCCCGCGCGACCGACACCAGGGTCTCGCCGGTCGCGTCCGACACCAGATGGAAGTGAAAAGACGGCGTCATGGGGCTGGGGGTAGACCTCGGCGCGCCTGCCGTGAGCGCTGTGGACGGCTGTGGACGGCGAAGCGTCGAATGGGCCGCGGCGCCGGCACTGTCGCCGAGCCCGCCAAATTCATCAACACCCGCCCGTGACGGGAGAGCCACGGAGGCCTCGGTGGCGAAAAGGGTGAACAACTCGTTAACGCCGCCAATTTGAGGCTTTCGCCACAGGTCCTAACGAACCGTTAACGCCGGCTGCCCTGTGGGCGACTTGTGGACGGGCTGGAACGCTTGTAGTTCGCCCCCCTAACAATAGAAGCAGAAGAGTCGAATCTTAAGTTTTGAGAAAGGAAGCGCATTGACCGGTCCTGTGGTCGAACGGCGGCCGGACGAAGCGGGAAGCCGTGAGTCCCGCTTCCTCAGGACGCTCGCCGGCGAGGCGCTGACGCCGCCCCCGATCTGGCTGATGCGCCAGGCCGGTCGCTACCTGCCGGAGTATCGCGAGCTTCGCGCCAGAGCGGGCGGCTTCCTCGATCTCTGCTACACGCCCAAGTTCGCGACGGAGGTCACGCTGCAGCCGATCCGCCGCTTCGACCTTGACGCCGCCATTCTGTTCTCCGACATCCTCGTCGTGCCGCATGCGCTCGGACGCGACGTTCGGTTCGTCGAGGGCGAAGGCCCGAGGCTCGACCCGATGACGTCCCTCGCCGACGTCCATCGGCTCAAAGAAGCGATCGATCTCGATTTCCTCGCTCCGGTGTACGAGACGGTCTCGCGCGTCCGAGCCGAGCTCGATCCGTCGAAGGCGCTGATCGGCTTCTGCGGCGCCCCCTACACGGTCGCAACCTACATGGTCGGCGGGCGCGGCGGCGAGGAGCAGGCGCCGGCGCGGCTGCTCGCCTATCGCGAACCCGACACCTTCCAGGCTTTGATCGACCGGTTGGTCGACGCCTCGGCCGCCCATCTGCTTGCGCAACTCAGGGCGGGGGCTGACGCCGTGCAGATCTTCGACAGCTGGAGCGGCGACCTGCCGCCCGCCGAGTTCGCGCGCTGGTCCACCGCCCCGATCAAGGCGGTGTGCGAGCGGGTGCGGGCGGAGGTTCCGGACGCACCGATCATCGCCTTCGCCCGCGGCGCCGGCGCGAAGCTCGCGGACTTCGCCGCCGCGGTGCCGGCGAATGCGTTCGGGATCGCCACTTCGGAGAACCTTGCGGCCGCCCGACGGGCCGTCCCGGGCCACAGAGCGCTCCAGGGCGCCGTCGATCCTATCGCCCTCGTCGCTGGAGGCGCCGCGCTCGATCGGGCGGTGGACACGGTTCTGGAGGCTCTGGGCGACCATCCGCTGATCCTGAACCTCGGCCACGGCGTCCGGCAGGAGACGCCGCCGGAGCATGTCGCTCAGCTGGTGGCGCGGGCCCGGAGCAGATAAAGCGACGGACCGGGGAGGCGTCATTCTCGCCCGTCGTCCCGACCACGGTCGCCGTGGTCTCCCGGCCCTCAGAGGAGCTTCATGGACGCCTATCTCTGGCTCAAGGCCCTTCACGTCGTCGCTGTGATCGCGTGGATGGCGGGTATGCTCTACCTGCCGCGACTGTTCGTCTATCACGCCGGCGCGACCGTCGGCTCCGAGACGTCCGAGACCTTCAAGGTCATGGAGCGGCGCCTGCTCAAGGCGATCATGACGCCGGCGATGATCGTGACCTGGATCGCCGGTCTCGCGCTGATCTGGAAGGGGGGGTGGCTGGGCATGTCGGACGTCGGCTGGCTGCACGCCAAGATCGCGCTCGTGGTCGCGCTTTCCGGGCTGCACGGCGCCTTCGCCGGCATGGTCCGAGCCTTCGCCGAAGACCGCAATCGCAGACCGGCCGGCTTCTACCGAATCCTCAACGAGGTCCCGACCGTGATCATGCTGATCGTCGTCGCGCTCGTAATCGTGAAGCCGTTCTGAGCCGCGCGGCGCCTCAAACGCCTGGAAAGCCCCGCTTGCGGCGCCAACGCTCTTGTCGAGGGCCCTTCGACTCGGTAAGAGGACAACAACGCGAGTCACGCGTTTTCTAAAAGCGCGACTCTCAAAGATTGGCCATCGCCTCCCGCGATCGGCCCTGCGGCCAGTTCCAGACGATCCCCAGACGAGGAGGTTCCGGCGAACCTCCCGCTCTGTGCGTCCCGCAACCCACCTGATCCCTGTCCGGTCTCTCCTCGTCCGCCGCCACGGCGGAACTCATCCTCCAAAAGGCCATCGATGCCCGAAATCAGGCTCTTCGATCTCAAGGCGAAAACGCCGACCGAACTTCTCGCGCAAGCCGAGGAGCTCGAGGTCGAAAACGCAAGCACGCTGCGCAAGCAGGAATTGCTGTTCGCCATCCTCAAGCAGCTCGCCGCCCGCGAAACCGACATCATCGGCGTCGGCGTGGTCGAGGTTCTCCAGGACGGCTTCGGCTTCCTGCGCTCGCCGGACGCGAATTATCTCCCCGGTCCCGACGACATCTACATCTCTCCCTCCCAGATCCGCCGCTTCTCGCTTCGCACCGGCGACACGGTCGAGGGACAGATCCGCGGCCCGAAGGAAGCCGAGCGCTACTTCGCGCTGCTCAAGGTCAACACGATCAATTTCGAGGACCCCGAGAAGGCGCGTCACAAGGTCCATTTCGACAATCTGACGCCGCTCTATCCGGACGAGCGCTTCAAGATGGAGATGGACCATCCCGTCAAGGACATGTCGGCGCGGGTGATCGACATCGTCGCCCCGCTCGGCAAGGGCCAGCGCGCGCTGATCGTGGCGCCGCCCCGCACCGGCAAGACGGTGCTCATCCAGAACATCGCGACCTCGATCGCCGCGAACCACCCCGAATGCTTCCTCATCGTGCTGCTGATCGACGAGCGGCCGGAAGAGGTCACCGACATGCAGCGCTCGGTGAAGGGCGAGGTGATCTCCTCGACCTTCGACGAGCCGGCGCAGCGCCACGTCCAGGTCGCCGAAATGGTGATCGAGAAGGCGAAACGACTCGTCGAGCATGGCCGCGACGTCGTGATCCTGCTCGATTCGATCACCCGCCTCGGCCGCGCCTACAACACGGTGGTGCCGTCCTCCGGCAAGGTGCTGACCGGCGGCGTCGACGCCAATGCGCTGCAGCGCCCGAAGCGCTTCTTCGGCGCCGCGCGCAACATCGAGGAGGGCGGCTCGCTCACGATCATCGCCTCGGCGCTGATCGACACGGGATCGCGCATGGACGAGGTGATCTTCGAGGAGTTCAAGGGCACCGGCAACTCCGAGATCATTCTCGACCGCAAGGTCTCCGACAAGCGCACCTTCCCGGGCATGGACATCACCCGTTCCGGCACCCGCAAGGAAGAGCTCATCGTCGCACCCGATCAGCTCAAGAAGATGTATGTGTTGCGCCGCATCCTGAACCCGATGGGCACGGTCGACGCCATTGAGTTCCTGCTCGACAAGTTGCGCTCCACCAAGTCGAACGCCGAATTCTTCGAATCGATGAACACCTGACCTTCTCCAGACCGTGCGCTGGGTGAGGGATCGGTCCGGCTTGACCGGACCATCCACGCCGAAGCCATAGGGCGGCGCGCCTTGTCATGCTCCGACGCTTGCCCCGCGCGGGCGTCTTGTGCTGGGAATGCGGCCATGTCGATCAGGCGGCTCATCACGGCGCTGGCGGCGGCGATCGCGGTGCTGGGCGTCGTCGCGTCGGCCCATCCCGCGCTTGCGCAGACGCTGACCTTTCCGGCGTTCACGAACTACGTCGTCGACGAGGCGAACGTCCTCCCCGCCGACGCCGAGGCGGCGCTGATCGCCAAGCTCAAGGCGTTTCAGGAGCGGTCTGGCCATCAGTTCGCGGTCGCCACCGTGCGGTCGTTGCAGGGAACCTCGGTCGAGGATTACGGCAACCGCCTGTTCCGCGACTGGAAGCTCGGCGACGCCCAGCGCAACGACGGCGCGCTGCTGCTGGTCGCGCCCAACGAGCGCAAGGTGCGCATCGAGGTCGGCTACGGCCTCGAAGGCGATCTCACGGACGCCGTCTCCCGCCTGATCATCGAGAATGCCATCCTGCCCCGCTTCAAGGCCGGCGACATTCCGGGCGGCGTCGCGCGCGGCGCCGACGACGTGATGGCGGTGTTTTCCGGCCAGGCCGAGGACTACAAGGCCCGCGCCGCGGCGGTCGACGCGCCGGCGGCGGCGGGAGAGCAGATGATGGTCCTCGTCTTCTATGTGCTCGTCTTCGGCTTCGTCGCCTACATGCTCTGGCGCGCCTCGCGCGGAGGCGGGATGACGCCCGGCCGCCGGCGTGGATCGCCCTGGATCGTCGGCGGGCCGATGTCGGGCGGGGGGTCATGGGGCGGCGGAGGCGGCGGCTTCGGGGGAGGGGGCGGCGGCTCCTCGGGCGGCGGCGGAGCGTCCGGCGGATGGTGACGTTTTCCCAGGCGCCCGCGACGGAGCCGCGCGGCCCAGCGCTCTCGGCCGCCGACCGCGCCGCGATCACGAACGCCGTCAAGGCGGCGGAAGCCGGCACCTGCGCGGAAATCGTCGTGGTGATAGCGACCGACCCCTGCGAGGAGGGCGACGCCACCGTCGCGCTCGTCGCGGCGGGCTTTGCCGCGATCGGCTGTGCCGGCCCGCTCTGGCTCTTGGGCTTGAGCCTGCACGCGATCGTCGTCGGGCAGGCCGTGGCGTTCGGCGCTCTGGCTGCGCTCGGCTCTTCGTCGCGCGTGCGCCGCGCCCTGCGGATCGATCGCCTGCCGTCGGTCGCCGCGCACGAGGCTGCGGAGCGCGCCTTCGACGAACTCGACCTCGGCCGCACCAAGGCGCGAACAGGCGTCTTGATCCACGTCGCGGTGGCGGACCGGCATGTCGAGGTGATCGCGGACGAAGGCGTTCACGCAGCGCTCGCCCCCGAGACGTGGAGCGAGTGCGTCGCGGACGTGGTCAGGGCCGCGAAGGCCGGGCGCCTGGCCGATGGGGTCGTCGAGGCGGTGCGCCGCTGCGGCGCGGCGCTCGCCGAAGCGCTTCCGCCGCAGCCCGGCCTCGGCGACGAACTGCCGGACGAGCCGGTGACGCGCTAGCGCCGGCGCATGGCGGCGTCGCGCGTCAGCGGTTCCGGAAGGACGGCTTCCGCTTCTCCACGAAGGCCGCCATGCCCTCCTTCTGATCTTCCGTCGCGAAGGTCGACTGGAAGGCGCGGCGTTCGAAGCGCACGCCCTCGCTCAGGCCGAGCTCGGCGGCGACGTCGACCGCCTCCTTCGCCGCAAGGACGGCGACCCGCGGGAAGCTCGCGATTTTGGCGGCCGCTTCAAGCGCCTCGTCGAGCAGGCGCTCGAACGGCACGATGCGCGCAACGAGTCCGGAGCGCTCGGCCTCGGCGGCGTCCATCATGCGGCCGGTCAGGATCAGGTCCATGGCCTTCGCCTTCCCCACCGCGCGTGTCAGGCGCTGGGTGCCGCCGAAGCCCGGGATGATGCCGAGGGTGATCTCCGGCTGGCCGAACGTCGCGGACTCTGACGCGATGATCAGGTCGCACATCATGGCGAGTTCGCAGCCGCCGCCGAGAGCATAGCCCGAAACCGCAGCGATCCTCGGCTTGCGGCAGGCGACGACGCGCGCCCAGGCGCCGCCGAGATCGGCGAGATAGACGTCGGCGAAGCTCTTGTCAGCCATCTCGCGGATGTCGGCGCCGGCCGCGAACGCCTTCTCGCCGCCTGTGAGCACCACCGCGCCGACGGCCTCGTCCGCCTCGAACGCCTCGAGCGCCGCGCCGAGCTCCCGGATGAGCTGAGCG
Source organism: Hansschlegelia sp. KR7-227 (assembly GCF_049446035.1). Classification (NCBI taxonomy): domain Bacteria; kingdom Pseudomonadati; phylum Pseudomonadota; class Alphaproteobacteria; order Hyphomicrobiales; family Methylopilaceae; genus Hansschlegelia; species Hansschlegelia sp. KR7-227. The sequence continues at coordinate 3,197,568 of NZ_JBMSEA010000001.1, read as the reverse complement.
TTGAGCGCGTTGAGCGCCTTCGGGCGGTTGAGCGTGACGAGGCCGACGGCCCCCCGGGTCTCGACAATGATGGTTTCGTAAGCGGCGTCGTGGGTCATCGGGCCTCGTGGCGGCGGCTGGAAGAGAAGCGTCGTCCTTGGTCCAGAAAAGGCGTCCACCCGCATGAACGCAACAGGGCGACCCATCCGTCAGCTCTGGCATTCCGCACAGAAGAAGGTGGAGCGCCCCGTCTGGACGATCCGCCTCACGATCCCTCGGCAGCCGGGCGTGGGACAAGGCTCGTCCTCGCGATCGTAGACCCGAAAGGAATGCTGGAAGTAACCGAGCGCGCCGTCGGCGTGGGCGAAGTCGCGCAGGGTGGAGCCGCCGGCGGCGATCGCGTCCTCGAGGGTCGTCCGGATCGCCGGAGCGAGCGCCTCCGCCCGCTTCGTCGGACCCCCGTCCTCCCGGGCGAGCGTGCCGGCGAGCCGCGTCGGCGAAAGCTTCGCGCGATGCAGCGCTTCGCAGACATAGATGTTGCCGAGGCCGGCGATCAGCCGCTGGTCGAGCAGCGCCGCCTTCAGGCTCGTCTTCTTCCCGGCGAACAATTTCGCCAGCAGGGTAGCGTCGAGGCGGTTCCCGAGCGGCTCGACGCCGACATGGCGAAACAGCGGGTGCGCCTCGAAACCGGAGCGCGGGATCAACGCCATGAAGCCGAAGCGGCGCGGGTCGTTGTAGGTGACGGTGGCGCCGCCTGACAGCCGGAACTCGACATGGTCGTGGACCGCGGCCTTGGAGCGCGGATGGTGGAAGGCGCCGGGCGCGGCTTCCGTCTCCGGCAGCAGAATGCGGAACGAGCCGGACATGCCGAGATGCATGACCAGAGCCTCGCCGTCGTCGAGGTCGGCGACGAGGTATTTCGCGCGCCGACCGAGGGAGACGATCGTGCGCCCCGTCAGCCGCTCGGCGAAGCGGGTGGGGAACGGGAAGCGCAGGTCCGGCCGGCGCGCGTCGACCGCTTCGATCCGGCGACCCTCCATGACGGGGGCGAGCCCGCGGCGGACGGTCTCGACTTCGGGCAGCTCAGGCATCGCTCGTCCAGCTCTGGCGGCTTTCGCGACCGCCGCTCATCGAAGGCGCTGCGCGGGCGTCAGCCCCGAAGCGTGGCTCCGGTGGCCTTCTCGACCTGCGCCACGATCCGGGCCGAGACCTCCTCGATCTCGACGTCGGTCATCGTCTTGTCGCGCGGCTGAAGAGTGACGGCGAGCGCGAGCGAGAGCTTGCCGTCCGGCACGCCCGGCCCCTCGTAACGGTCGAACAGGTCGACGCGCGTGACGAGCTTGCGGTCGGCGGCCTGCGCCGCGCGCATCAGATCGGCGGCCGGCACCGTCTTGTCGACGACGAAGGCGAAGTCGCGCGTCAGCGGCTGGAGCGCGGATCCCTCGAAGGGCGGCTTCGCGCGCGTCGCCTTGGCCTTGGGCTGGGGCAGGACGTCGAGCGTCAGCTCGAAACCGACCATCGGGCCCGAGGCGCCGAGCTTCTGAAGAATCCGCGGATGCAGCTCGCCGAACGCGCCGAGCACGAGCTTCGGCCCAAGCTGGAGCAGGCCCGAGCGTCCGGGGTGCAGCCAGTCCGGCGCGGAGCCCTGCGCGATCTGCACGGAGGCCTGCGACAGGCCGAGAGCGGCGAGGACGGAGAGCGCGTCACCCTTGGCGTCGAAGGCGTCGACGGAAAGCGTGGGCTCGCCCCAATGGCGGCCGGCGCCGCGCGCCTTCGCCGTTCCGCGGCGGACGCCTGCCGCCGACATGCGCTGGTCCTGCGGGCGGTCGCCCAGGAAGGTTTGTCCGACCTCGAACAGCGCCACGTCGCCCAAGCCCCGGTCGGCGTTGCGCTGGGCGGCCGCGATCAGGCCGGGAAGCAGGCTCGGGCGCATGTCGGAGAGATCGGCGGCGATCGGATTGGCGAGCGCGAGCTCGGGGGCGCCGCCTCCGAAGGCCTCCGCAGACGCCTTGGAGACGAAGGACCACGTCACGGCCTCGACCAGGCCGCGTGCGGCGAGCGTGCGGCGCGCCGTGCGGGCGCGGCGCTGGACAGGGCTCAGCTCCACCGCGCCGACGCCGCTCCGCGGCGGCAGGGGCGTCGCCTTGACCTGGTCGAGCCCGATGATGCGCACGACCTCCTCGACGAGGTCGGCCTTGCCTTCGATGTCGGGCCGCCAGCTGGGGACGGCGACCTTCAGCGTCTCGCCATGTCCGGTGACCCAGAAGCCCAGCATCTTAAGCGGAATCTTCACCTCCGCCGCCGCGACCTCGAGTCCTGCGAGCCGCCGCACTTCGGAGACCGGAAAGTCGATGATCAGGTCGCGCTCGGGGACATCGCCCGCGGTCGTGATCTCCGACGCCTCGCCGCCGCAGATGTCGAGGATCAGCCGGGTCGCGAAGTCGAGGCCGGGCAGCGCGTAGGCCGGGTCGACGCCGCGCTCGAAGCGGTGGCGCGCGTCTGAATTGAGGTTGAGCGCGCGGCCGGTGCGGGCGATCGCGAGCGGATCCCAGAGCGCGCTCTCGACCAGCACGTCGGTGGTGGAGGCGTCGCAGCCGGTGGCGGCGCCGCCCATGATTCCGGCGAGCGACTCCACGCCGGAATCGTCGGCTATCACGCACATGCTGTCGTCGAGCGCGTAGGTCTTGCCGTCCAGCGCGACGAGGGCCTCGCCCGGCCGCCCGCGCCGGACGACAAGATCGCCCATCACCTTGGCGGCGTCGAACACATGGAGCGGCCGGCCGCGGTCGAAGGTCAGATAATTGGTGACGTCGACCAGGGCGTTGATCGGCTTTTGGCCGATCGCCTTGAGCTTGCGCTGCAGCCACTCCGGGGAAGGACCGTTCCGCACCCCTCGCACCAGGCGCAGCGCGAAGAACGGCGACAGCGGAGCCGTGTCGCCGAAGTCGAAGCGCACGGCGACCGGGCAGGGGAAGGCGCCGCGGATCGCCGGCGCCGGCGGGTCGACGAGCTCTCCGATCTCCGCCGCCGCAAGATCGCGCGCGACGCCGTGGACGCCGAGGCAGTCCGGCCGGTTCGGCGTCACCGCGATCTCGATGACGGGGTCGTCGAGGCCGATCGTCGGCGCGAAGGGCTTGCCGACGGGCGCGTCGGCCGGCAGTTCGAGGATGCCGTCATGCTCCTCGCTCAGGCCGAGCTCGCGCGCCGAACACAGCATCCCGGCAGACGGGACGCCGCGGATCTCGGAAGCGCCGAGCTTCACGCCGGACGTCGGGATGACGGTTCCGGGCGCCGCGAACACGACCTTCAGGCCGGCGCGCGCGTTCGGCGCGCCGCAGACGACCTGAAGGGGCTCCGACTTGCCGACGTCGACCTTGCAGACCTGCAGCTTGTCGGCGTTGGGGTGCCGGTTCGCCTCCAGGATATGGGCCACCACGAAGGCCGACAGGTCGCCCGCCTTATCCTCGACATGCTCGACCTCGAGCCCGACGCGCGTCAGCGTCTCGGTGACCGCGACGAGGTCGGCGTCGCCGGCGAGGTGCTCTTTCAGCCAGGAGAGGGAGAACTTCATCGGGAACCTGCGGGCCGCTTCGAATAGTGGTTGGGAGCGACCGCCTGCGTGCTTCGAGACGGGCCTTCGGCCCTCCTCAGCATGAGGATGGGGAGGAAGCCGGAACGCAAACGCGCCTCATGCTGAGGAGCGGACCGCAGGCCCGCGTCTCGAAACACGCAGCACGTCGCTACGGTCACGACGACAATCCCCCGGCGAGGCTAGGCACGTCGAGCGGCTTGAAGCCGTAATGGGCGAGCCAGCGCGCGTCGGCGGAGAACAGGTCGCGCAGGTCCGGCATGCCGTATTTCAGCATGGCGATGCGGTCGATCCCCATGCCCCAGGCGAAGCCCTGATAGACGTCCGGATCGATGCCGCAGTTCCTGAGCACGTTGGGATGCACCATCCCGCAGCCGAGGATCTCGAGCCAGTCGTCGCCTTCGCCGATCCGGACCTCGTTCGGCAGCCTGCGGCACCGGACGTCGACCTCCATCGACGGTTCGGTGAAGGGGAAGAAGGACGGCCGGAAGCGCAGCTCGACGCTCGGCACCTCGAAGAAGGTCTTGAGGAACTCCTCCAGCACCCATTTGAGATGGCCGAGATGCGCGCTCTCGTCGATCACCAGCCCCTCGACCTGGTGGAACATCGGCGTGTGCGTCTGGTCCATGTCGAACCGGTAGGTGCGGCCCGGGCAGATCACGCGGATCGGCGGTTTCTGAGCGCGCATCGTGCGCACCTGCACCGGGCTCGTGTGCGTGCGCAGCAGCAGGCGCTCGCCGTCGACCTTGGTCGGCAGGAAGAAGGTGTCGTGCATCTCCCGCGCGGGGTGGCCGACGGGGAAGTTCAGCGCCGTGAAGTTGAGCTCGTCGGTCTCGATGTCCGGGCCCTCGGCGACGGAAAAGCCCATCGCTGAGAAGATTGCGATCAGCTCGTCCGTCGCCTGGCTGACCGGATGGATGCGGCCGGTCTCGAGGCCGGTCTCGCGCACGGGCAGCGAGACGTCGAGCCGTTCGGCCGCGAGCCGCGCTTCAAGGGCGGCGTCGGCGAGCGCGGCCTTCCGGGAGGCGATCGCCGCGGCGACGGAGTCGCGCAGCGCGTTCAGGGCCGGCCCAAAGGTCTTGCGCTGCTCGGGGTCCATGCCGCCGAGCGTCTTCATCTTCTCGGAGACCGAGCCCTTCTTGCCCAGCGCCGCGACGCGCACGGCTTCGAGCGCCGCCTCGTCGGAGGCGGCGGAGACGGCCGACAGGACGTCGGTTTCGAGGGTCGTGAGGTCGGAGAGGTCGGTCATCGTCGGGGCGACGCTTCCGCTTCGGGGAGGCGTCGCGCTCACGCCCCATCCTGCCCGCGGCGTCGTGGTCCGGGTTGACCGGACCACCCATATCGGGACTGGAGCTCTACGCCGAAGATGGATCCTCCGGTCGAGCCGGAGGATGACGAGCTTTACGCTGAAGGGGCCGAGGCCGGCGCCTGAGAGGTCACGCCGGCAGCGCGGCCTTCGCCTTCTCGGCGAGCACCGCGAACGCAGCGGGTTCGGCGATCGCGAGTTCTGACATCATGCGGCGGTCGACCTCGATCCCGGCGAGCGCGAGCCCGTTGATGAAGCGGGAATAGGTCAGGCCGTGCTCGCGGACCGCGGCGTTGATGCGCTGGATCCAGAGCGCGCGGAAGGTGCGCTTCTTGTTCTTGCGGTCGCGGTAGGCGTACTGCATCGAACGATCGACGGCCGCCTTGGCGGCGCGGATCGTGTTCTTGCGCCGGCCATAGAAGCCCTTGGCGGCGTCGAGCGTCTTCTTATGCTTGGCGTGGGACGTGACGCCCCGTTTTACGCGAGCCATGATGTCATCTCTCAGAAATCGAAAAAGCGTGGTCGGAAAAATCAGCGCGAAAGCGGGCGTCAGCCGTAGGGCAGGAACGTCCGGACGATCCGCGTGTCCGCAGGCGTCAGGATCGTGGTGCCCCGCTGGTTGCGGATCTGCTTGTTGGTGCGCTTGATCATCCCGTGGCGCTTGCCGGCCTGAGCGGAGATGACCTTGCCGGTCGCGGTGAAGCGGAAGCGCTTCTTCGCCGCCGACTTGGACTTGATCTTGGGCATTTCGCTCTCCGAAATAGAGCAAGGCCTCAAGCGGTCGGCCGTTCGACCCGGGAAGGTCGATCCGGACAGCCCCAAGGCCTTGAGCAGGTTTGGCGCGCCACGGCAGCCCATTCTTGGCCGGGCGCGCGGGAAGGTGCGGCTTATACGCGGCGACCGCTCCGTTTGCAACGGGCAGCTCTATTTCGGCGCATCCTTCGGCGACCGCGTGATCGCGACGGCGACCGTGCGCGACGGCGAGCCCGAGAATTGGAGCGTCGCGGGCCCGCCGACGAGGTCGAAGCGCATGCTCTTGCGCGCGCCGTCGCAGTCGGGCGCGCCGGAATGGGCCATGGGTTCGAGCAAAACCCCGTCTTGGACGACCTCGAGCCACACCCGGTCGCTCACGGTGATCTGGTAGACGCCGGCGAGCGCCTCGAAGCGCAGCACGCCGCCCGGCGCGCCCGGGGCGGGAGGCTTCGACGGCGGAATGACGTAGCCGGCCGCGCCGGCGTCGACCATCAGAACCCGGACGCCTGTCGGAGCCGTGACGTCGATGACGGCGCCGCTGTCCACCCGTGCGGCCGCCGCGAGCAACGCGGCGTCCGTTTCGATCGGCCAGGCGAAGCTTTCGCAGCCGCCTTCGGCCGCAGGCGACGGTCCCGCGAAGAGACAGAGCGTGAGGGCGAGAATGGCGCGCATGTTCCTCCTGGAACGTCTGGCGGGATCTCGGTCGACGGGTTTCGCGGCCCAGCGGGCGCCGCTTTTTTAGGCGTGCCTAGCGCTCGACGCGCCATCCTCCGCTCATACCTCAACCCCGTGGCGAAGCAACGCAGAGGAGGTTGCCATGGCCGAAGTGCAGGAGGATCGCGCCTGGACGGTGGAGAACGTCCGGGAGCTTCAGGAACTCATCCGCGCGAAGGTGCCGGCGAGCGTCATCGCGATGCGGTTGCGCCGATCGCAGACCGACGTCCACGACAAGGCGTCCGAGCTCGGGATGGCGCTCGTCGCCGAGTAAGACGTCAGGCCGGCGGCGGCGGCGCGTCGCCGCCGCCCCACAGCGACGCGAGGAAGATCGCGATCGTCACGAAGAAGCCGAGCGCCCACACGCCCGAGCGGACGGTCGGCCGGTCAGCCACATAGGCCCAGACATAGGCCAGCCGAGCGACGACGAAGACGATCGCGAGCCGGTCGACCCATTCCTGCGGCGCCCCTTGCGTCCAAGCGACGAGCACCGCCGCGGCGAAGAAGGGAAACACCTCGAAGGCGTTGCTCGCGGCCGCCTTGGCGCGCTTGCGCCAGCCTTCGAGCGACGTCTCCCATTCGCGCGGCTTGGAATTGTCGAAATCCTTGGCGCCCCATTTCGCGAGCCCGGTGGTCGCGATCGGCAGGATTCCGGCGAGGAGGACGCACCACATCGCGATGGGCATGCAGGACCTTGCGTTGGGATCGAACGGTCAGCCGACGGCTTTCGCGAGCACGCGCTCGTAGATCCGGGTGAGGGCTTCGAGGTCGGCGAGCGGCGTGCGCTCGTCGATCTGATGCATGGTACGTCCCACAAGCCCGAACTCGACCACCGGGCAATAGGATTTGATGAAGCGCGCGTCGGAGGTGCCGCCCGACGTCGTGAGCGCCGGGCGCCGTCCCGTCTCGGCCTCGACCGCATCCGCCACGAGCGCGCTGAGCGGACCGGGGGGCGTCAGGAAAGCGTCGCCCGTGTGCGGCTCGAAGGCGAGCGCGTAGCCGTCCGGGCCGAGGGCCCGATCGAGCCGCCCCGCGATCAGCGTCATGAGGCTCTCTGCGTCGTGCCGATCGTTGTAGCGCACGTTGAAGCGCAGCGTGGCTTCGCCGGGTATGACGTTGAACGCGCCGGCGCCGCTTTCGACGCCGACGACTTCGAGGTTCGACGGCTGGAAATGCTCCGTCCCGTCGTCGAGAGGCTCGTCCATCAGCGCGGACAGGGCCTGGGTGAGCTTGCGCACGGGATTGTCGGCGCGGTGGGGGTAGGCCACGTGGCCCTGGACCCCGGGGATCGTGACCACGCCCGACAGGCTGCCGCGGCGGCCGACCTTGATCTCGTCGCCCAGGGCGTCGGGGTTCGTGGGTTCGCCGAGCAGGCAACCCGAAAACGCCTCGCCACGGGCGGCCGCCCACGCGAGCAGCTTGGGCGTTCCGTTGACGGCGGGCCCTTCCTCGTCGCCGGTGATCAGGAAGGCGACCGGCGCGGCGTCCGGCCGCCGCGCGACGGCCGCGACCATGCAGGCGACGGCGCCCTTCATGTCGACCGCCCCGCGGCCGTAGAGCTGGTCGCCCACGACCGCGCCGGAGAACGGCGCGTGCGTCCAGCGGGCGGGGTCGCCGGTCGGCACGACATCGGTGTGGCCGGCGAACACGAAGGCCGGTCCCTGGCCGCGGCGGGCGTACAGATTTTCGACGTCCGGCGTGCCTTCCGCCGAAAAGACGGGGCGCTCCACGGAAAAGCCCAGCGGCTCCAGCAGAGATTCGAGCAGCGCCAGCGCGCCGCCCTCCGCCGGAGTGACGCTCTCGCAGGCGATCAGCGCCTGCGCGACGGCGATGGGGTCCCGGGCGTCGATGCTCATGGCCGCCTCCATCCCCTCACCGTCACCCTCGCCTTCGCGGGCACGACGCGCTTTACGCCCGCAGCAGTTCGTTAATGCCGGTCTTGGAGCGGGTCTTCTCGTCGACGCGCTTCACGATGACCGCGCAGGCGAGCGAGGGGCCAGGCGTTCCGTCCTTGAGCGGCTTGCCGGGCAGCGCGCCCGGCACGACGACCGAATATTCCGGGACCTCGCCATAGAACGTCTCGCCGGTCGCCCGGTCGACGATCTTGGTCGACGCGCCGAGGAACACGCCCATCGACAGCACGGAGCCCTTGCGGACGATCACGCCCTCGGCGACCTCGGAACGGGCGCCGATGAAGCAATTGTCCTCGATGATCACGGGCCCGGCCTGCAGCGGCTCCAGCACGCCGCCGATGCCGACGCCGCCGGAGATGTGGCAGTCCTTGCCGATCTGGGCGCAGGAGCCGATCGTCACCCAGGTGTCGACCATGGTCCCTGAGTCGACATAGGCGCCGACATTCACGAAGGACGGCATCAGCACCACGCCCGGCGCCACGAAGGCGGAGCGCCGCACGATCGAGCCCGGCACGGCGCGGAAGCCGGCGTTGCGGAATTCGACCTCGGTCCAGGCGTCGAATTTCGACGGCACCTTGTCCCACCAGCCGGCCTCGCCGGGACCGCCGGGAATGCGCGCCATGTCGTTCAGGCGGAACGACAGCAGCACCGCCTTCTTCACCCATTGGTGAACCGTCCAGGAGCCGTTCTCCGGCGTCGCGACGCGCAGCGTTCCCGCGTCGAGCGCGGCGAGCGTGTCCTCGACGGCCTCGCGCGCCGGGCCGTTCGTCGACGGCGAGATCTCGGCGCGGCGCTCCCAGGCGTCGTCGACGACGGCGGCGAGATCGGCGTGGGTCATCGGGGCAGGCTCCGGTAGAACGACAGGCGCGGACGTTTGGAGCGCTGAGCGGGGCTATGTCAATCGCAGCGACGAGCGTCGGGTCGGCGAAGGGGGCTGGCGACGCATCCCCTCACTTCGTCCCGTAGAGCCGATCGCCGGCGTCGCCCAGCCCGGGCACGATGTAGCCGACCTCGTTCAGCCTCTCGTCGATCGCCGCCGTGATGATGGGCACCTCGGGATGGGCCTCGTGGAATCGCGCGACGCCCTCGGGCGCAGCGAGCAGGCAGAGGTAGCGCAGCTCCTTCGCGCCGGCGGCTTTCAGTTCCGCGACGGCGTCGACCGCGGAGTTGCCGGTGGCGAGCATCGGATCGACCACGATGACGAGCCGCTCCCCGAGATCCGACGGCGCCTTGAAGAAGTAGCGCACGGGCTGCAGCGTCTCGTGGTCCCGGTAGAGCCCGACATGGGCCACGCGGGCGGACGGCACGAGGTCGAGCATGCCGTCGACCAGGCCGTTGCCCGCTCTCAGGATCGACGCGAAGACCAGTTTCTTGCCCGAGAGCATCGGCGCCTTCATCGTCGTCATCGGCGTCTCGATGTCGACCAGCTCGACCGGCAGGTCGCGCGTGACCTCATAGGCGAGCAGGAAGGCGATCTCCTTCAGAAGCCGCCGGAAATTGGCGGTCGAGCGCTCCTTTTCGCGCATCAGGGTCAGCTTGTGCTGCACCAAGGGGTGGTCGACGACGGTGACCCGGGCCATCGGCCGGCGCTCCTTGTTGACGGTCACAGGAAGGGTTCGCCGTACGGCCCCGGACCAAGCCCAAGATGGGCGCCGAGCGTGGCGCCGACGTCGGCGAAGGTCCGTCGCAGGCCGATCGAGCGCGTGGCGACGCTGGGCCCGAAGGCCAGCACCGGCACGCGCTCGCGGGTGTGGTCTGCGCCGCGGAACGTGGGGTCGCAGCCGTGGTCGGCGGTGACGACGCAGAGATCGCCGGGCGCCAGCGCCGCCTCGATCTCGGGAAGTCGGGCGTCGAAGGCCTCGAGCGCGGCGGCGTAGCCCGCCACGTCGCGGCGGTGGCCGAATTCGGTGTCGAAGTCGATCAGGTTCGCGACGACGAGGCCGCCCTCGGGAAGGTCCGCCAAGGCGCCGAGCGCTGCGTCCAGCAGCGCGTCGTTGCCGACCGCCTTCACGATCCGCCCCGTGCCGTCATGGGCGAAGATGTCGCCGATCTTGCCGACCGAGACGACGGCGCGTCCCGCGTCCGAGGCCCGCCGAAGCAGCGTCGGCTCAGGCGGCGGCGTGGCGTAGTCCCGCCGGTTGGCGGTGCGCCGGAAGGAGCCGGCGTCCGCGCCGACGAAGGGTCTGGCGATGACGCGGCCGATTCCATACGGGTCCACCAACTCCCGGGCGGTCTCGCACAGCGCATAAAGCCGCTGGAGCCCGAAGGCCTCCTCATGGGCGGCGATCTGAAACACCGAGTCGGCGGAGGTGTAGCAGATCGGCTTTCCCGTCCGGACATGCTCTTCGCCGAGTTCGGCGATGATCGCCGTTCCGGAGGCGTGGCGGTCACCGAGGATGCCCGGCAACGCCCCACGCTCGATCAGCGCGTCGGTCAGCGCCTTGGGGAAGGCCGGTTCGGTTCTCGGAAAATAGCCCCAGTCGAAGGGCACGGGCACGCCCGCGAGCTCCCAATGGCCGGAGGGCGTGTCCTTGCCGGACGAGATCTCCTCCGCCGCGCCATAGGCTCCGCGGCGGGCCTCGCCCTCGAGGCCCGTCGGCGTGCGGCCGGCGGCGATCCGGCACGCCTCGCCCAGCCCGAGGGCGACGAGGTTAGGCACGGCGAGCCGGCCCCGCCGCAGCCCCGAGCGGTCGGCCTCGCCGCGGGCGGCGGCCTCGGCGATATGGCCCACGGTGTCGCCGCCCTCGTCGCCGAAGGCCGCCGCGTCCGCCGCGCCGCCGACGCCGACGGAATCGAGGATGAGAAGCAGCGCGCGGTTCACGGTCGCCGCCGCCGCGGCGGCAGGGAAAGGCGGGAGATCGGCCCGTTCATGCGATGCGCTCCTGGATCAGGGGCGGTCGCCGGACCGGCTCGCCCGAAGCCGCGAGCCGGTAAGCGGCGCGGACCGCCGCCGCCGCCCGCTCGGCGTCGGCTTCGTCGCGGGCGTGGACGGTCGCGAGCGGGCGCGCCGCGCCGACCTCCTCGCCGACGCCGGCCAATTCGGCGAGTCCCACCGCGTGATCGATCGCGTCATCGGCGCCGGTTCGTCCGCCGCCCAGCGCCACGACGGCGAGGCCGAGCGCGCGGGCGTCGACGCCGGAGACGACGCCGTCGCGCTCCGGCGTCACCGCGCGGACGATGGGCGCCGCGGCCAGATGCGTCGCCGGCCGCTCGACGATGTCGCCCGGCCCGCCCAGCGCCGCGACCATGAGGGCGAAGCGCTCCGCCGCGGCGCCGGAGGCGAAGGCCGCTTCGAGCGCCGAGCGGGCACTGGCCGCGTCGGGCGCGAGCCCGCCAAGGAGCAGCATCTCCGCCCCCAGCGCGAGCGTGACTTCCATCAGGCGCGCGTCGCTGCGCCGCCCCGCCAGGATCTCGATCGCATGCCGCGTCTCCAGCGCGTTGCCGGCGACGCAAGCGAGCGGCTCGTCCATGTCGGTCAGCAGCGCGACCGCCGGCAGCCCCGCGCCGGCCGCGACCTCGACCAGCGAGCGGGCGAGCGCCTCGGCGCGCTTCGTCGTCGCCATGAAGGCGCCGGAGCCGGTCTTCACGTCGAGCACGAGCGAGGAGAGCCCGGCGGCGAGCTTCTTCGACAGGATGGAAGCCGTGATCAGCGGGATCGATTCCACCGTCGCCGTGACGTCGCGGATCGCATAGAGCCTCCGGTCGGCCGGGGCGATCTCCGCCGTCTGCCCGACGATCGCGCAGCCGGCGGAGCGCACCGTCCGGACGAAGACGTCGAGGTTCGGCCCGGTGACGTAGCCGGGAATGGCGTCGAGCTTGTCGAGCGTGCCTCCGGTGTGGCCGAGGCCGCGGCCCGCGATCATCGGCACGACGCCGCCGCAGGCCGCGACGGCCGGGGCGACCAGCAGGCTCACGGCGTCGCCGATCCCGCCGGTGGAGTGCTTGTCGAGCACGGGACCGTCCACGTCCGGCCAGTCGAGCCGGACGCCGGACGCCGTCATCGCCGCGGTGAGCGCGACCGTCTCGTCGCGGTCGAGGCCGTTGAGAAAGGCGGCCATCGCGAAGGCGCCGACCTGCGCGTCGCTCAGCGCGCCGGACGCGACGCCTGCTACCAGCGCGCCGATTTCCCGCGGCGCAAGCCGGGCGCCGTCCCGCTTCACGCGGATCAGCTCCTGCGGCAGGGGCGCGGGTTCAGCGCTCACGTGGCGCCGCCCGCGAGATTCCCGGGCCCGAAGCTCGCCGGCAGCAGTTCGTCGAGGGTGAAGCGTCGGCGGACGCCCTCAGCCCCTGCGACCAGCACCACCGCGTCGCCGGCCGCGAATTCGCGGATTCGCTGGCGGCAGGCGCCGCAGGGGGTGCAGAGCCCCTCGCCCGGGCCGACGACGAGAATGGCTGCGATCCGCCGGCCTCCGGCGGCCGCCATCGCCGCGATCGCGCCCGCTTCCGCGCAGGTTCCCGAGGGATAGGCGGCGTTCTCGACGTTGCAGCCGGCGTGAAGCCCTCCCTCGACCGTGAACAAGGCGGCGCCGACCGCAAAGCCCGAATAAGGCGCATACGCGCTCGCTTGCGCGGCGCGCGCGGCCTCAAACAGGGCGGCGAGGCTGGTCTCGTCGATCATGCCGCTCCTTCGGGATGGCCAGGGATCGTGGCGCGGGACGGTCGCGCGGCGCAACGCGACCATAGCGCGTCGCGGCGCGTTGGGCAGTCCGGCGGAGCACTGCGGAGGCGGGTGGCCGCCCGCGTCGGCTCATGGCATCCTATTTGCGAAACGTCGTGCGGAATCAGGTTGCGCGGGAAGCCGCGGGCCTCGACGCGGAGGCGCGCATGGCTTTGTGGTCCGCCCCCTGCGCGCTAGCGGGCGCTGCGCTGCTGGCGGTCGGGCTCGCCGCGCCTCGGGCCCGCGCGGCGGACGGCGCGCAGGTCGATCTGGAGCTCGTGCTCGCGGTCGACATCTCCTACTCCATGGACGCCGAGGAGCAGCAGATCCAGCGCGACGGCTACGTCGCGGCGCTGACGTCGAAGCCGGTGCTGGACGCGATCGCGCACGGGCTGATCGGCCGCATCGCCGTCGCCTATGTCGAATGGGCCGGCGAGGACGAGCAGCGTTCTGTGGCGCCATGGACCCTGATCGACGGTCCGGCCTCGGCGTCCGCCTTCGCCGCGCGTCTCGCCGCGGCGCCCCTCCGGCGCGCCTACCGCACGTCGATCTCCGCCGCTCTGGCCTATTCCGCGGACATGTTCGACGGCAACGGCTTCGACGGCATGCGCCGGGTGATCGACATGTCCGGCGACGGCCCCAACAATCAGGGCCCGCCGGTCGAGAGCGCGCGCGACGCCGTGCTGGCGCGCGGCGTGGTGATCAACGGCCTGCCGCTGCTGCTGAAGCGCCCCAGCTTCTCGATGATGGATGTGGGCGAGCTCGACGTCTATTACCGCGACTGCGTAATCGGCGGCCCCGGCGCCTTCATGGCGCCCGTGCGGGCGATCGACCAGTTCGCGGAAGCGGTGCGAACGAAGCTCGTCATGGAGATCGCCGGGCTCGAGCCTCCCGCGCCAGACATCGGCCTGGGCGAGCGCCCCCCGTCGCGGCCGGCGGCGATGACGGCGGCGGAACCGACCTCCTGCACCGTGGGCGAAGACATCTGGCGCGAGCGCTTCGGCAACTGAACGCGGCCGGCCGGGCCGACGCCGCGCTCTAGAACCGCCGGGCCACCATCATCGCCTTGATCTCGGCGATCGCCTTGGCCGGATTGAGGCCCTTCGGGCAGGCCTTGGCGCAGTTCATGATCGTGTGGCAGCGGTAGAGCTTGAACGGGTCCTCGAGCTCGTCGAGGCGATGGCCGGTCTGCTCGTCGCGGCTGTCGATCAGCCAGCGATAGGCCTGCAGCAGGGCGGCCGGGCCGAGATAGCGGTCGCCGTTCCACCAGTAGCTCGGGCACGAGGTCGAGCAGCAGGCGCACAGGATGCACTCATAGAGCCCATCCAGCTTCTCACGGTCGTCGCGGCTCTGCTTCCACTCGTCGCCGGGCGCGCGGGTGTCGGTCTTGAGCCAGGGCTCGACCGAGGCGTGCTGGGCGTAGAACTGGGTGAGGTCGGGGACGAGGTCCTTGACCACCGGCATGTGGGGCAGCGGATAGATCTTCACCGTCCCGCCGGAAGCGCACTCGTCCATGCCCTTGGTGCAGGCGAGCGTGTTGGTGCCGTCGATGTTCATCGCGCAGGAGCCGCAGATGCCCTCGCGGCAGGAGCGGCGGAAGGTCAGCGTCGAGTCGACTTTGGATTTGATCCAGATCAGCCCGTCGAGCACCATCGGCCCGCAATCGTCCCGGTCGACGTAGAAGGTGTCCATCCGCGGATTGATCCCGTCATCCGGGTTCCAGCGATAGACCTTGAACTCGGTGACGTTTTTCGCCTGCGGCTTCGGCCAGGCCTTGCCGTCGACGAGCCGCGAGTTCTTGGGAAGGGTGAGCTGAACCATCTTGCCTTATACCGAAATTCTAAAAGCACCCGTGTTTCACGGAGCTTCGCGCGACACGTTGTGCAACGTCCATGCGGGATCCGACGCTCCGCAGGTTTTGAGGTTCTCTCTTGCCTGAAGCAGCGAGTAACGGTTAGCGCCCCCGCGTAAATCCGGATGGGCCTCTTGAACCGGATCGTCTTCCCAGCCGCAGCGGTCGCAGATCTCGTAGCTGCCGGCGTCTTCGAAGCCAAGCTCGCCGCAGCAAGGGCAGGGATACATACCATCGACAGGCGTGCGTGCGCTTTCAACAGACGCGGCAGCTTCGAAATATGATCTGCCGTCAGCAATCATCAATACACCCGAGCCTTGGGCTCGATGTACTGTATGTCGTTGGTCATCGTGTAGGTGTGCACCGGGCGGTAGTCGATCGTGACCGTCTGCTTGTCCGTGTCAGCCCATGACAGCGTGTGCTTCATCCACTGCTTGTCGTCGCGGTCCGGGAAATCCTCGCGGGCGTGGGCGCCGCGGCTTTCCTGGCGGTTGACCGCGCTCTCCATGGTGACGACGGCCTGGGAGATCAGGTTGTCGAACTCCAGCGTCTCGATCAGGTCGGAGTTCCAGACCAGCGAGCGGTCGGTGATGCGCACGTCGCCGGAGCCGGACCAGACCTCGTGGATCAGGCCCTTGCCCTCTTCGAGCACCTCGCCGGTTCGGAACACGGCGCAATTCGATTGCATGACCTTCTGCATCTGCAGCCGGAGCTCCGCGGTCGGCGTGCCCCCGGAGGCGTGGCGCAGACGGTCGAGGCGGGAGATCGCGGGGTCCGCCGCGCCCTTCGGCAGTTCGGCATGCTCCGCGTTGCGCTCGAGCGTCGCGGCGCAGCGGTCCGCCGTCGCGCGGCCGAAGACCACGAGGTCGATCAGCGAGTTCGAACCGAGTCGGTTCGCGCCGTGGACCGAGACGCAGGCGGCCTCGCCGATCGCCATCAGCCCGCGCACCACGGAGTCCGGGTCGCCGTCGATCTTGGTCAGCACCTCGCCGTGAAAATTCGTGGGGATGCCGCCCATGTTGTAATGCACGGTCGGGATGACCGGTATCGGCTCCTTGGTCAGGTCGACGCCGGCGAAGATGCGCGCGCTTTCGGAGATGCCCGGCAGCCGCTCGTGCAGGATCTTCGGGTCGAGATGGTCGAGATGCAGGTGGATGTGGTCGCCGTTCTTGCCGACGCCGCGGCCCTCGCGGATCTCGACCGTCATGGAGCGCGAGACCACGTCGCGTGAGGCGAGGTCCTTCGCTGACGGCGCGTAACGCTCCATGAAGCGCTCGCCCTCGGAATTGGTGAGGTAGCCGCCCTCGCCGCGGGCGCCCTCGGTGATCAGGCAGCCCGCGCCGTAGATGCCGGTCGGGTGGAACTGCACGAACTCCATGTCCTGCAGCGGCAGCCCGGCGCGCAGCACCATGGCGTTGCCGTCGCCGGTGCAGGTGTGGGCGGAGGTCGCGGAGAAATACGCCCGTCCGTAGCCGCCGGTCGCGAGGATGGTGCGCTTCGCCTTGAATCGGTGCAGCGTGCCGTCGTCCATCTTCAGCGCCACGACGCCGACGCACTCGCCCTCCTCGTTCATCATCAGATCGATGGCGAAATATTCGATGAAGAACTGCGCCTTGGCCTTCAGCGCCGCCCCGTAGAGCGTGTGCAGGATGGCGTGTCCGGTGCGGTCGGCGGCCGCGCAGGTGCGTTGGGCGGTGCCCTTGCCGTAATGGGTCGTCATGCCGCCGAAGGGGCGCTGGTAGATCTTGCCCTCCTCGGTCCGGGAGAAGGGCACGCCCCAATGTTCGAGCTCGTAGACCGCGGCCGGCGCGTTGCGCACGAGGTACTCGATCGAGTCCTGGTCCCCGAGCCAGTCGGAGCCCTTGACCGTGTCGTACATGTGAAAGCGCCAGTCGTCCTCGCCCATGTTGCCGAGCGCGGCCGAGATGCCGCCCTGCGCCGCGACCGTGTGGGAGCGGGTCGGAAACACCTTCGTGATGCAGGCGGTGTTCAGGCCGGCTTCCGAGCAGCCGACGGTCGCGCGCAGGCCTGCGCCGCCTGCGCCGACGACCACGACGTCGAAGACATGATCAGTGAAGGGATAGGCCCGACCGTTCACGGCAGGGCCCGCGCCGTTCGGCTTTGCGGCCGTCGCCATGCGATCAGACTCCGAAACTGATTTTCAGGAGGGCGAAGGCGGCGGCGAGGCCGACCACGATCGCGAAGAAGGTGTTCGCCATCAGCGCGAGGATCTTCAGGAGCTCGTCATGGACGTAGTCCTCGATGATCACCTGCATGCCGATCCGCATATGGACCGTCGCCGACAGCGTGAACAGCAGCATCAGAATCGCGACCCAGGGGCTGCCGAGCGTCGCCATCGCGCCGGCGTGGCTCGACCCCGCCAACATGATGACCACGCTGACGAAGACGAGCGTGAGGAGCAGGTTCGAGACAGCCGTGAGACGCTGGATCCAGAAATGCTCGGTGCCGGATTTCGCCGCGCCGAGGCCGCGCACGCGTCCGAGAGGCGTCCGCATTCGCTTGTCTCCTTCAGCCGGCGGAGCCGCCGAGCACGTAACCGACGATCCACAGGAGCACGGTCAGGACAATCGCGCCGACCAGGCTGATCCGGTATCCGAGTTCGCGCTCCTCCGGCTCGAAACCGTGCCCCGTGTCCCAGACAAGATGGCGTACGCCGCCGAGCGCATGATGGATGAGGGCCCAGGTGTAACCGAACAGGACGATCTGGCCGGGCCAGGAGCCGTATATGTCCTGCGCGGTCGCGAAAGCCGACGGGCCGGACGCGGCCGCCACCAACCAGACCACCAGCAGGAGCGTGCCGACGTAGAGCGCGGCGCCGGTGATCCGATGCACGATCGACATCATCATCGACAGCATCGGCCGGTAGATCTGAATGTGCGGCGACAGGGGCCGCGCCGCTTCAGCCTTCGTGGAGTCCATCGTTCCTTGGACCTCTTCGAAGTTCGCCGCCTGCAACTAGCGGATGGTGCGCCGCAGCGCAACGGCGCGGCGCGCAGAGCGGCCGCCCTCTTTGGTCTTAACTGAAGATTGGCGGAAGACGAAACGAAACATCGTCAATAGCTGATTTGCGTGAAATATGCGACATACGGTCGCTACGTGTTTTCCCGCTCTGTGGCTGACTCGCCGAACGAGGCATTCTTAAGAAGCGTCGCCCGGCCGTCTATGAGGCGGCGCCCGGGCGAGGCGACGACAGCCATGGTGGCGACCTTGATCGAAAGCGACATCGTCATCCGACGGCGCGCTCCTCGTCTCGCCGGAGATGCGCGTCGCGCTCAGATCGTCGACGCAGCCTGCCTGTTCTTCGCCGACAACGGATTCAGCGGCCCGACCCGCGACCTCGCCGCGTCGATCGGGGTGACCCAGGCGCTGCTCTATCGGTATTTCGACAGCAAGACCGATCTCATCGACGCCGTGTTCGCGCAGGTGTTCCGCCACCACTGGAGCGAAGGCGCGCTGGCGCGCTTCGAGGCGGGCGCCGGAGCCCCGATGGTCGACAGGCTTGCGGAATCCTACGAGGCCATGCTGCCGCGCATGACCTGCACCTCCGTCCGGCTGTTCTTCCGCGCGGGCCTCGATTCCTACGCCCAGCCGATCTTCCAGAGCGCCGTGAAGGGCTGGCCGTTGTGGAGCGCCATGCTTGACGCGTGGCGCGCGGAGGAGGGCGTCGAGCCGCTCACGTCGAAGCCGATGATGGAGGGCGAACGCGCCTTCATGCTCTCGCTCCACAACGCGATGGTGATGATCCGCGTGCGCGAGCACATCTACCGGGCGGCGCGCACGCTCACCGACGCCGACGAGGTCCGCCAGATCGCCGAGACCTTCGACGCCGGCGCCCGCGTCGTGATGCGTCGCCTGCATTCCGGCGAGGCGAGCGAGCGGCGGACCGCCGTCGCGCGCGAGGCCCAGGAAGCGGCTTAAGGCGCGGAGCGTCTCGCCGGAGGCCGGAAAGCGTTCAGCGCGGAATGAGCAGCCAGAGATCGAGGTCCAGCACGACGGCGGGATGATCCTTGCCGTCTTCGCCCAGACGCGGGAAGGCGGCGCCTGCGCAGTCCTTCAGGCCTGTCAGGCGGACGCGCATCGCCCCGACGTCGTCACGCCCGGGAAGCGGCTGCTTGTCGAGGATTTCCGACCAGGCGTAGAGCGTGTCGCCGGCGAAGATCGGCGCGACGTGCCGGCCGCCGTTGATTCCGGCGATGTGGAAGGCGTTCTCGAGGCCGTTGAAGCTGAGCCCGCGCGCCAGGCTGATGACGTGGCCGCCATAGACCAGCCGCCGGCCGATCTTGCTCGACTTCTGGCCGTAGCCGTCGAAATGGACCCGCGCGGTGTTCTGCCAGAGACGGGTCGCGAGCTGGTGCTCGGCCTCCTCCACCGTCATGCCGTCGACATGGTCGATCTTCTCGCCGACATGATAGTCGTCGAAGCGGCGGTCGCTGCCGGACTCCGCATTGTCCCAGGCCGCGAGGTCGAGGCGCGGACAGGCGTCGCCGAGCTCCGACGGGTCGACCGCCTTGGGCAGATCCGGAACCACCGTGTCCTGGATCGACCGTCCGCCCTGGACGCGCACCAGCACCCAGCGGACATAGTCGAGCACGGGCGCGCCGTCGGCGCGCACGCCGCGGGTCCGCACCCACACGACGCCCGCGTCGCCCTTGGAGGTCGGCCGCACGCCGATGACCTCCGAGCTCGAGACCAGCGTGTCCCCGGGGTAGACGGGGCGAAGGAAGCGGCCTGCGGCGTAGCCGAGATTGGCGAAGGCGTTGAGCGAGACGTCCGGCACCGACTTGCCGAACACGACGTGGAACGCGATCAGGTCGTCGACGGGGCTGCGGGGATAGCCGATGGCTTGCGCGAAGGCGTCGGAGGATTGGACGACGAAGCGGTTGCCATAAAGCGCTTGGTTCAGCGCGACGTCGCCGACCGTCACCGTGCGCGGCGTCGCGTGGCGGATCACGTCACCGACGATGAAGTCCTCGAAAAACCGTCCCGCTCCGGCCATGCGTCCGCTCCGCTCTGTGTGCGGTGCGGTATGTGCCACGTCTCCCCGCGTGCGGCGACATCGACGTTCGTCTTTTGCGGGCCTTTCCGGACCGTCAACACAACAGGGAGATTCGAGCACGTCCGCTTCACCCGGCCTTCAAGCGAGCCGTGCGACGTTCGCCCTGACGGAGGGCCGTGGGCCCGTGCCGAGGACGTGCATGAGGACGACGACGATGGCGCCCGGGGAAGCAGCGGAACGTACCGAGCCACGGCGCGAGCCGGTCCTGGAGGGCGCCCGCAAGGCCCTCGCTCATGAGCGCGCCGGTCGGTACCGGGACGCCTGGAGCGCCTGGGAAAACCTCAGGGCCGCTCACCCCGCGCGCTCGGACTGGAACGCGCCGCTTGCCGCGAGCTACCTGCGCTTCGCCTTCGGCTGGACCGCCGACGGCTCGGAAGGCTCCCTGCAGGAGGCGGAGGAGGCGCTGGTGCGCGGCGTCGCCATCCTGACGCTCGACGTCGCCGCGTATCCGGACGACGTCGCCCGACTGATGCTGATCGCGCGAGCCTGCGAGCAGCGCTGCATCCTGCGCGCCTTCGGCGCCAACTGGACGAAGGCGGCGCGGGAGGCGCTCGAATCCGGCGATGCCCCCTGCGTGACCGGAAACGCCCGGCAGGTGTCGGCGGCCGGAGCCGCGGCCGCCGCGGCCTACGATCTCGTCGCGATCGCCGCCCCGTCGCTCGCGACGCTCGCCGCCGAACTCGCGCAGAGCTGCCTCAGGCTCGCCACCACGCTTGAAGCCGTAGGCGCCGACGAACAGGCGAGCGAGCTCCTGACGCGCGCCGAAGCGGTCTTGCGCGGCCCTCAGCCTCGCGAGCGCCGGGCGATGCTTGTCACGATCGAAGGCGGCGCCGGCGAGGCGGACCGGACCCCGCCGCGGCGCCCCGAGCTGAGGCTCGTCACCACTCGGACAGCGTGACGTCCTCGGACCAGTCGACGCCGACGACCTCCTTCACGATCGCCTGCCCGCAGATCACGGTCTTCTTCTCGGGATCGTAGGTCAGCGTCGGAGAGCCGCTGAGTTGCCAGCCCTTGTTGAGCGCCGACGACACCCGCTTGCAGAAGGCGGAGTCGTCGGGCCCGGTGAGATAGCGGTAGAGCTTCATCCGAATGGGCCCCGGGCCGCTCACGCCGCCTGTTTCAGGAAGCCGCGGTTGACGAGGCTTTCGGCGATCTGCACCGCGTTCAGCGCCGCGCCCTTGCGCAGATTGTCGGAGACGATCCACATCGCGAGCCCGCTGTCGACCGTCGGATCCTCGCGGATCCGGCTGACGAAGGTCGCGAAGTCGCCAACGCATTCGACCGGCGTGACGTAGCCGCCGGGCTCCCGCTTGTCGACGACCAGGATTCCCGGCGCCTCGCGCAGGATGTCGCGCGCCTCGTCGGCCGAGAGCGGGCGCTCGAACTCGATGTTCACCGCCTCGGAATGGCCGACGAACACCGGCACGCGCACGCAGGTCGCGGTCAGCTTGATCTTCGGGTCGAGGATCTTCTTCGTCTCCGCGACCATCTTCCATTCCTCCTTCGTAAAGCCGTCCTCCATGAAGACGTCGATCTGAGGAATGACGTTGAAGGCGATCTGCTTCGGGAACTTGCCGCCCTCGAACTCGGCCGACTGGTTCACATAGATGCCCTTGGTCTGCTGCCAGAGCTCGTCCATCGCGTCCTTGCCGGCGCCGGAGACCGATTGGTAGGTCGAAACCACGACGCGCGTGATCTTGGCGGCGTCGTGCAACGGCTTCAGCGCGACGACGAGCTGGGCGGTCGAGCAGTTCGGGTTCGCGATGATGCCCTTCTTCGTGTAGCCGGCGACCGCGTCGGCGTTCACTTCCGGCACCACCAGCGGCACGTCCGGGTCCATCCTCCAGACGGAGGAGTTGTCGATCACGATCGCGCCCTTGGCCGCGATCTTCGGCGACCATTCCTTGGACACGGCGCCGCCGGCCGACATCAGGCAGATGTCGGTCTTCGAGAAGTCGAACTGCTCGAGATCCTTGCACTTCAGAGTTCGGTCGCCGAACGACACCTCGGTCCCCATGCTCTTGCGCGAGGCGAGCGGGACGAGCTCGTCGACCGGGAACTCCCGCTCGTCGAGGATGCTCAGCATTTCGCGGCCCACATTGCCCGTGGCGCCGACGACGGCGATCCGATAGCCCATTTCAAGCTCCATCGCCGACGGCGGAGGCCGCCGGCTTCGCAGAATGTCGCGACGTCGCCGCCGCGGCGTTCACATGACCCGAAACCACGCGAATTTCAACGCGCGCCTCCGCATCTCTGAAACCTTTCGCGCCTGCGCCACGTTTCCAAATGTGACATTCAGGCGCCGGAGGCACGTCATGGCATTCTCGTTGACCCGCAGTCTCGTTCTGGCCGTGACGGTGGCGGCGACGCCGTTTCTCGCCCTTCCCGCGGCCGCGCAATCGGAACGGGCCGGCGTGTCGGTGACGATCCGCAAGGCGCCGAGCTATCTGAACACGCGCACGACGCCCAGCCCCGGCTCCGCGACGCGCGCGGCGAGGGAGACCTCGGCGCTGACGCAGTCGAGCTTTCCAGTGAGAAACTCGAACACGTTCTCGCGGTGGCCGCTTCCGACGACCTTCGACACGCCGGGCTACTGAGGCGCGCGCTCGCCCCGTTCGCGCATCTCGCGCCGCCCCATCGGCAGCGTGTCGACCAACGCCGTCAGCTGGTGGGCGACGACGGGGCGTACGCGGCGGAACAGGCTCGACTCCTGCGACCAAAGGCGGACGAGCCTCTCCGACGTCCCCGGCGCGCGACGTCAAGGCTGGGGTTTGGGCTCGACCGCGATCGTGAACGCGCCCGCGCCCGTGTGGGTCCCGGTCAGGACGATCCGGTACTGTTGGCCGGCGGTCAGATTGATCCCAATCCCCGACGTGGCGAAATTGCCGACCGGTCCGAGAGCCGCGTCGCTCACGAGGAAGGTATTGCCCGCAAAAAGATCGATGTTTACGCCGGTCATGCGGACGAAGTCCATCACCGCCCAGGCCGCGCGCATCGAGAAGGGTCCGCCGATCGTCGGCGTGAAGTAGATCGACAAGTTGACGGTGTTGCTCGGCCGCGGCAGGCCGCCATTGATGATCAGCGTGTCGCCGGGACCCAACTGCCCCGCCGCGAGAGAGCCGAAGCCGGTTTCAACGCTCAGAATGACGTCTTTCGCGCGCGCCGGGGCGGCCGCCGCCGCCGACAGCGCGAGCGCCAAGCAGAGTTGCGACTTCATCCGCGCCTCCGAACATTTAAGATCGAAGACGAAAGGTCTCACGGTCGTCGGGCGCGTGTCCAGCGTCCGACGACTTGCGCTCATCATCAATTGATCAGAAGATCAGGCCGCCAGAAGCGCCTCGACCCGGCCGATGACGGCGTCCCCCATGGCGGTCGTGCCGACCTTGGTCTTGCCCTCGCTCCAGATGTCGCCGGTCCTGAGCCCGGAGGCCAGAACGTCGGCGATGGCGCGGTCGACGAGGTCGGCGAGCTCGGGTTTGCCCAGCGAGTATTTCAACGCCATGCCGAGGCTCGCGATCATCGCGATCGGGTTCGCGAGACCCTTGCCCGCGATGTCCGGCGCGGAGCCATGCACGGGCTCATAGAGCGCGTGACGCTTGCCCGTGGCAGGGTCTTCCGCGCCGAGCGAGGCCGACGGCAGCATGCCGAGCGAGCCGGTCAGCATGGAGGCGACGTCGGAGAGCACGTCGCCGAACAGATTGTCTGTCACGATCACGTCGAACTGCTTCGGAGCGCGAACGAGCTGCATGCCCATCGCGTCGGCCAGCATGTGGTCGAGCTTGACGTCCTCATAGCCCTGTTTGTGGGTCGCGGTGACGACCTGGTTCCAGAGCAGGCCGGACTTCATCACGTTGCGCTTCTCGGCCGACGTCACGCGGTTGCCGCGCACGCGCGCGAGTTCGAACGCGACCTTGGCGATGCGCACGATCTCATAGGTCTCGTAGACCTGGGTGTCGACCGCGCGCTGCTGGCCGTTTCCGAGATCGACGATCTCCTTCGGCTCTCCGAAATAGACGCCGCCGGTGAGCTCGCGCACGATCATGATGTCGAGCCCGTCGACCAGCTCGCGCTTCAGCGACGAGGCGTCGGCGAGCGCCGGATAGCAGATCGCCGGCCGAAGGTTGGCGAACAGCTCGAGATCCTTGCGCAGCCGCAGCAGGCCGGCCTCGGGGCGCGCGTCATACGGCACGCCGTCCCACTTCGGGCCTCCGACGGCGCCAAGCAGCACGACGTCCGCAGCCTTCGCCTTCGCGACGGCCGAATCCGTCACGGCGACGCCATGCGCGTCATAGGCGGCGCCGCCGACCAGATCCTCTTCGACCTCGAAGGACATTCCGGCCTTGGCCTCAAGCGTCCCGATGAGACGCTTGACCTCGCCCATCACCTCCGGGCCGATGCCGTCGCCGGCCAGGAGCAGGAGCTTGTGGGTCGCCATGGGAGCCTCGTCTTCTTATGGGCCGGAGCCGTCGGCGGCGTTTTGACCGGGCGGGAGCCGGTTGGCAAGATGCCCGGTCGATCGCCCCCGAAACCTGCGGAGCCTGCATGGACACGCCGCCCGTCAGTCACGACGCTTTCGTCCATGTCCGGATGATCAACGGCGTCGTGGTCGGTCTCGGGGTCGGCCGTCTGCTGACCGGCCTCGCCCGCTTCGTGCAGCACCCCTCGGGCAAGGCGATCTATCCCGTGCACCTCGCCTGGGCCGGCTTCACGCTGCTGCTCATCGTCCATTTCTGGTGGTTCGAATTCCGGCTGTCGCTGGAGCCGCAGTGGCTGTTTCAGACCTATCTGTTCGTGATCTTCTATGCCTGTCTGCTGTTTCTTGCGACGACGCTGCTGTTTCCCGACAAGATGGACGACTACGCGGGCTACCGGGACTACTTCATGTCCCGCAGGCGGTGGTTCTTCGGCCTGCTCGCCCTCATCTTCCTCGTCGATCTGGTCGACACCGGACTGAAGGGCGGCGCCTATTTCGCCTCCTTCGGCCTCGAATACCCCATCCGCAACCTCGCCTACGCGGCGGCTTTCGTCGCCGCCGCGATTGTCGAGGACGCGCGCTTCCACGCGGGCCTCGTCGCGGTCGCGCTGGTCTACGAGATCGTCTGGATCTTCCGGCTGTTCGACGCCCTGTGACCCAGGCCCCGATCGCCGACCGGCTACGCCAACGCCGGAGCTGTCGCCGCGTCCGTCAGAGGAAGCGCCCGCCCTTCTGCAGCACCTCGATCTTGTAGCCGTCGGGATCGGTCACGAAGAAGAACCGCGCGAACGGCTCGCCCTGATAGTCGAAGCCTTTGAGCGGGGTCGGGTTGAGCCCGGCCTCCGTGAAACGGGCATGCTCGGCGTCGAGATCGTCGACCGCGAAGGCGAGGTGGCCGTAGCCGTCGCCGAGGTCGTAGGGAGCGCTCCGGTCCCCGTTGACGGTGAGCTCCAGCTCGAAGTCGGCTTCCGCATTGCGGAGATAGATCAGGGTGAAGCCGTCGAACGGGTAGCGGTCGGCGACGGTCAGCCCGAAGGCGGTCTCGTAGAACGCGAGCGAGCGCGCCTCGTCGAGCACGCGGATCATGGAGTGGATCATCTTGGCCAAGGGAACGCTCCGGCGGACAATCTGTGGGGACGGGGCGACGAAGATGCATCGTCGCCGCGGTCGCGCAAGAGGCCTCAGGCGAGCCCCTGAAACGCAGAAGGCCCCGGCGTCGCCGCCGAGGCCTTCCCGCAACCTCCGGCCCGGAGGCCGGAATTCTAATGCGTCACTCGCGGTTGCCGAACAGCGAGAGCAGCATCGTGAACAGGTTGATGAAGTCGAGGTAGAGCGACAGCGCGCCGAGGATGGCCTTGCGGCTCATCGTGCCGTCGTCGTCCATCGAGTAGTACATTTCCTTGATGCGCTGCGTGTCATAGGCCGTGAGGCCGGAGAAGATCAGCACGCCGAGCACCGACACGACGAACTGAACCATCGTCGAGCCGAGGAAAATGTTCACGACGCTCGCGATGATGATGCCGAACAGGCCCATCACCAGGAACGAACCCATGCCGCTCAGGTCGCGCTTGGTCGTGTAGCCATAGAGGCTGAGCGCGCCGAAGGCGGCGGCCGTGATGAAGAAGACGCGCCCGATCGAGGCCCCGGTGTAGACCAGGAAGATCGACGACAGCGACAGGCCCATCAGGCCGGCGAAGACGTAGAAGGCGATCTGCCCGGCGGACGCGCTCATCTTGTGGATGCGCGCGGACAGGAAGAACACCATGCCGAGCGGAGCCAGCATCACCACCCACTTCAGGGGGCTCGCGAACAGCAGATAACCAAACTGGGTCAGCTGCATGTTGCGCGCCTGAGCGACCGCGGCTGCCGGGTCGTTCGTCACGGCGAGCATGAACGCGCCGATCGCCGCGAAGCCGGTGATGGCGAGGCCGATCGACATGTAGTTGTAGACGCGCAGCATATAAGCGCGCAGGCCTTCGTCGATCGTCGCGCCCGGAACCGCGACGCCACCGACGCGGCCGAAAGCGTTGCGTTGGAATTCGGACATCGTGAGCGTTCCTTACGAACTGTTCCCAAACGCCCTGCGGCGAACCCGCCGGACCTTTGGTTGATGAGGATATGGGGATCAGGGGGCGCCGCACAAGTTCGCGAGGCCGCTGCGCTTCATGACATCTTCGTCAGAAGACCGGCATGGTCGACGAAGGCTTAGCGCGCCCGCCGGCGCGGTCGGGGCTTGGTCTGGCCGACGCGCATGACGGTGCGCGGCCCGATCCGCGCCAGCAGCCGGCGAAGCTCTCCACGGCCGAGCGCCACGCACCCTTCCGTCGGCGTCAGGCCGGGGCGAGCGACGTGGAGGAAGATCGCGCTGCCGCGGCCGCGCCGCGGCGGACGGTCGTTCCAGCCGAGTTCGGCGACCAGGTCGTAGAGGCCATCCTCCCGCCACAGCCGCTCGTGCGATCCCGAAAAGGGAAGCCTTACCAGTCGGTTGTAGCGACGGAGCCGGATGTCGTCGCACCATCCGTCGTCGCGCCGGATCACCCCGACGCGCAGCGCCGTCGAGGGCCGCGGGCCACGGTCGGGTCGACGCCACAGCTTCCGGATCGCGAGCGCGCCGCGCGGCGTTCCGCCGTCGCCCTCGCGCTTTTGGGCGACGACGCCGGCCGGTCCCAGGGCGCAGGACAGCCTCATCGAGCCCGCGACCAGCCGGCCGCGGGCGCGGTCCGCGGGCGTCGATCGCACCTCGACGACGCGAAGAAGTCGGCGCTTCGGGGCTTTGCTCATAGTCTTATGGCGTCCGCCGCCGTCTTGCCGAAGGCGGGGGACGTGCTCTACTTCACAAGGGACGTCGCCGTGGGGGCGACGGCCCGAAGAGATGATGAATGGCGACCAAGCGCAAGATCCTAATCGTAGAAGACGACGCCGACCTGCGCGGCGAACTGGCCGAACAGCTCGATCTCCATGACGAGTTCGAATCGCTGCAGGCGGGCGCCGCCACCGACGGCGTCGCTCAACTCCGCGGCGGGCATGTCGACCTGGTGCTGATGGACGTCGGCCTGCCAGACATGGACGGCCGCGAGGCGGTCAAGATCATGCGCCGCGACGGCTATCGCGGCCCCGTCATCATGCTCACCGGCCAGGATTCCGACGCCGACACGATCCTCGGTCTCGAGGCCGGCGCCAACGACTACGTGGCGAAGCCGGTCCGATTCGCCGTGCTGCTCGCCCGCATCCGCGCCCAGCTGCGCAGCCACGAGGCGAGCGAGGACGCCGTCTTCACGATCGGGCCCTACACGTTCAAGCCCGGCGCCAAGATGCTCGTAACCGAGAAGAACGCCAAGATCCGGCTCACCGAGAAGGAGACGGCGATCCTGCGCTACCTCTACCGGTCGGGCGCGTCCGTCGTGGGACGCGAAACGCTTCTTCAGGAAGTCTGGGGTTACAATTCGGGCGTGACGACTCACACGCTGGAAACGCACGTCTACCGGCTTCGCCAGAAGATCGAGGCCGATCCGTCCAATGCGCGTCTGCTCGTCACGGAAGCTGGGGGCTACAAGCTCGTTCCCTGAGGAGCGGGCCGCGTATGCGTTGCGAAGCGGGGGCGCGTGGCGCTCGAGGACGACATCAGGACGTTGAACGAGACGCCGCTGCTCGATGAGCTCGGGCGCGACGCGCTGCGTCTCGTGGCGTTCTCGGCCGATCATATTCATCTGCAGCCCGGCGCTCTGCTGTTCCGCGAGGGCGACGTGGCCGAGGCGAGCTTCGTCGTCGTCTCCGGCGAGATCGCGCTTGAACGGGCCGGCGTCGAGAAGCGGGTCGGCCGCTGCGCGCTGATCGGCGAGATCGCGCTCGTCGCGGAAACGCTCCGCCCGGCGACCGCGACCGCGGTCGGTCCGGCCGAGCTCATCCGCATCACCCGCGGCCTGTTCGCCCGGCTGTTCGAGGAATATCCCGAGCTCGCCCGAAAGCTGCACGCCCGAATCGCCGCGCGGGTTCAGTCCAACGTCGCCGACCTCAGGCGCGTCGAAGCGCTGCTCAGGAAGTAGGTCTCAGGCGATCGTCAGGATCACCGGCACGTGGTCCGACGGGCGCTCCCAGCCGCGCGCGTCGCGCAGCGTCTCGACGCCGGTCGAGCGGGCGGCGACGTCGGCGCTCGCCCAGATGTGGTCGAGCCGCCGGCCGCGGTCGGACGCCGCCCAGTCGGCGGCGCGGTAGCTCCACCAGGAATAGAGCTTCTCGGGATGCGGGACATGCGCGCGGACCGCGTCGACCCAGCGGCCGGCGAGGCGCATCGCGTCGAGGCCTTCGGTTTCGACCGGGGTGTGGCTCACCACCTTCAGGAGCTGCTTGTGGCTCCAGACGTCGCTCGGGTCCGGCGCGACGTTGAGGTCGCCGACCATGATGCGCGCGCCGGTGTGGGCGATGCGCTCGGACCAACGGGTGAGGTCGCCCAGGAACTGGAGCTTGTGCGCGAATTTCGGATTGACGAGCGGGTCGGGCTCGTCGCCCCCGGCCGGCACGTAGAAATTATGGACGGTGACGCCTTCGAGCGGCCCGGCGGCGAAGGTCGCGGCGAGGTGGCGGGCGTCCTCCTTGTCGGCGAAGCGCTCGCGGGCGACGGTCACGAAGGGGTAGCGCGAGAAGATCGCGACGCCGTGATAGCCCTTCTGCCCGTGCAGCGCGACGTGCTCGTAGCCGAGCCTGCGCACCTCGTTCAGCGGGAAATGGTCGTCCGGACACTTCGTCTCCTGCAGGCACAGGACGTCGGGCGCGTGGTCGTCGACCAGCTTGCCGACGAGCCCGATGCGCAGGCGCACGGAATTGATGTTCCAGGTGGCGAGACGGACGGGCATGGCGCGGGGGGAAGGGCGTCGACGCGGGGCGCGCCCGCTTTAGCCGTTTCGCGCCCCGCACGCAAAGACGCCCGACCTCCGGGGGAAAGGCCGGGCGTCCTGCGCGCTAGGCG
Organism: Hansschlegelia sp. KR7-227; assembly: GCF_049446035.1. Lineage (NCBI taxonomy): Bacteria > Pseudomonadati > Pseudomonadota > Alphaproteobacteria > Hyphomicrobiales > Methylopilaceae > Hansschlegelia > Hansschlegelia sp. KR7-227. The sequence continues at coordinate 3,168,291 of NZ_JBMSEA010000001.1, read as the reverse complement.
CTCCGTCGATCGGAGGAGCGACGGAGGCGAAACGTCATTGCCAGCTCTGCGACGGGGGAACGCAGGGTGCGCCGGCGGCGTCTCGCTCGAGAAGTGATTTGGGGAACACGCCCAAAAACGTCAAGAGCACGAGTCCGTGAGCTTGCGTGTGACGATTATGCCGCAGTTTTGGCCTCGTTCGCCCGTCGCCTCAGCGGCCGGGCAGCGTCGGCCAGCGCGGCTGCACGATCTTGAACAGATTGTCGTCGAGCTTCGCCGAGGCGTTGAAGTCGGTGAGCGACACCGAGGTCTCCATGCCTTGCGCGTCCGTGACCGTCCACTGCTTCAGCTCGTAGTTCTTGCCGGAGAACATCAGCTGGATCTGGGCGCGGCCGCCGATCGCGTTCTTCTCCTCCAGCACCACCGAGACCATCTCGGGCTCCTGATAGACGCCGAGCACGTTGGCGTCCTTCAGGAGGTCGATGTTCTTCTGGGTGATGAAGCGCAGCGGGGTCTGGCTGAGCGGCCAGAGCTCCTGGGTCGCGAGCTTGCGGTTCTTGACCGACACCGACGAGCCGTCGGCCACGATCTCGAGCGGGCTCGGCGGCGCGTATTGGAAGCGGATCTTGCCCGGCCGCGACAGATAGAGCTTGCCCACGCTGCGCGAGCCGTCCGGGCCGACCTGCTCGAAATTCGCGGTCATGTCGCTCAGCGAATTGAAATAGGCGTTGACGCGGGCGAGCGTCGCGCGCTGGGCGGGGTTGAGCTGGCCGACCGGAATGCCCGTCGCCGTCCGCTGCACGGGCGGCGGCGGTGGGTCGCCCGCGCCCCCGAACCACGACTGCGCGGAGGCGGGAGAGGCGACGAGGGCCGCGGCGGCGAGGCCGGCGAAAAGGCGGGCGGTGGTCATGATCTTAAAACCAGTCCTTGTCGACGGAGGGCGCTGACGCGCCTCGACACGCAAGACCATCTAGTGTCCTTTCGTGGCGTTTTCAGGTTGCGCGCCCGTGGTTTCGTCGGGGCCGACAAAAAACCGGAGCGCTCGCGCGTGCTGCTGTCGCTGCGCATCGACTGGGACCGCGTCGGGCGCAGGGACGTCTATCCCTTCGACCTTCCGGCCTTCGCGGGGCTGGACGAGATCGACCTCGACGCTCCCGTGGTGATGTTCGTCGGCGCGAACGGCTCGGGCAAGTCGACGCTGATGGAGGCGATCGCCGTCCAGCTCGGCTGCAACCCCGAGGGCGGCTCGCCGAATTTCCGCTTCGACACCGCGAACACCCTGTCCGACCTGCACCGGGTGATGCGGCTCGCCCGCCGCATCCCGCGCAACACGGATCGCTTCTTCTACCGCGCCGACGCCTTCCACGTGTTGGCGACCGAGATGCGGCGGCTGGACGCCGAGTCCTCCTTCGGGCCACCGATCAAGACATTCTACGGAGGCCAGGACCTGCATGAGATGTCGCACGGCCAGTCGGTGATGCGGCTGCTGCGCCACCGCTTCCGCGGCCGCGGCCTCTACCTCATGGACGAGCCCGAGGCCGCGCTTGCGCCGGAGACCCAGCTCGAGGTCATCGCCCGCATCGTCCAGCTCTGCGGCGAGGGCGCCCGCTTCGTGCTCGCGACCCACTCGCCGCTGCTGATGGCGCTGCCGGGCGCGCTGATCTACGAGCTCGACGAAACCGGGATCGCGCGCCGCGCCTATCACGAGCTCGGCCATGTCCGGCTCTACAAGCGCTTCCTCGGCGACCCGCACTCGGTTGTGGCGCGGCTGACGGCGGAGGATTAGGCGGTTCGGCCGGGTTCACGGTCGTCCGGCGCTCCACGCGCGGCGACTTCGCGTCCGGCTCAGCTTTCATCGGGATCGAGGCCCCGGCTGCGGTCGAGCCTTCGCATGATCGGCGTGACGGTCAAACCGTGCATGAGGATCGACATCAGGATCACGAGGCCGACGATGGCCCAGAGCCGGTCGCCGCCCTCAACGGGCATGTGGTTCAGGCCGTAAGCCAGGTAATAGATCGACCCGACGCCGCGGATGCCGAAAAACGCCAGCGTCAGCCGCTCTCGCCAGCCGGCGTCGTGCCCGATCAACCCGACCAGCCCGGCGATCGGCCGTATGACGAGCAGGATCACGAAAGCCGCCGCGGCGTCGCTCCACTCGAGCGGCGCAAGCAGACCGCTGATGAGGGCGCCACCGAACAGCAGCAGGAGCGCCATCATCATGAGGCGCTCGATCTGCTCCACGAGCTCGTGCATGCCGACATGGAAGTCGTGGTCGCGATGGGCGTGCCGGAACGTCAGCGCCGTTACGAAGACCGCGAGAAAGCCGTAGCCGTGGATGATCTCGGTCAATCCGTAGGACACAAAAGTCGCCGAGACCGCGATCAGCCCGTCGCCGGTCTTCGCGAGCTTCGATTCCGCCGGCATATGGAACGTCAGCCAGCCGAACGCGCGGCCGATGAGGTAGCCCGCGGCGATGCCGGCGACGATTTCCCAGATCACATTGACGGCGATCCACTCGGCCAGCCACGGCTCGCCCGTCGCGGCCGACGCCGCAAGAGCGATCGCCAGGTGGACGAAGGGGAACGCGAAGCCATCGTTCAACCCGGCCTCGGCCGTCAGCCCGAAGCGGACGTCATCCTCATCCTCGGATTTAGGGGGCCCGACCTGGACGTCAGCCGCAAGCACCGGATCGGTCGGGGCGAGAGCCGCGCCGAGCAGCAGCGCGACCGTCCACGACAGACCGAGGCCCCATCCGCCGATGAGCGTGATGGCCGCGATGCTGAGCGGCATCGTCACCACGATGAGGCGCAGCGCGACGGACCATCGGCGGAAGCCGAACACGCGATCGATCTTCAGACCCGCGCCCATCAGCGCGATGATGACGACGAACTCCGAGAACCGCTCCGTGAGTTCGGGATAGCGTACAGGGAGCGGCCCGAGCGTGATCTGCGGGAACGAGAACAGCCCGGCCCCAAGCGCGATGCAGACAATGGGCAGCGACAGCGGGAGGCGGCGCAAAGCCGTCGGCAGCCACACGACGAGGGCTATGAGAAATCCGGCGCCCGTCAAGGCGAGGATGTAGGGATCAGGAAGCCAGGCTTGGGGAAAGTCCATGGGCCTGAACGGATCGAACCACATGATCGATCCGAGGGATTTCAAGTCGGGCGAAACGCCTCGCTGCAAAATCCATGAACGATCGCAGCTCCGTATGACCGTCGGTCCGCGGCGGACGGAAGTCGTGGATGCCCGAAGACGGGCATGACGGCGGCGGATGAAGGCGCCGCAGCCGACGCCCCGGGGCGGACACATCCGGTCATGCCCGCCGCAGGCGCCGCCCTCCCCCGCATGGCCGGCCGGTCCGGACACGCCTTCCCGACGGGGAGAGTGGGGGCAGGAGAGCATGAGGGACAGAACTTGTCAAGTATATATTCCTAACGATGGCGCTCGGGCGACAGGTCCGCGAAGGCGGGACGAGGGGCGTCGGCTAGCCTCCACCCGTCCGCCGACCTGTTGGCCCGACGACCGTCGTGCTCGTAGACGTCGTAGCTGCGACCGCCCGCGCAGGCTCGTGGTCCCGTCACGCGCGGATCGCCTGCTCGACCTCCTCCAGCGTGAAGCGGGGCGTAATGTGCTGCGGGCAATTCCAGTCGAAAGCCTCGACACGAACGATCGCCGCGCGTTCGACCACCGCCGCATAGCCTTCGACGGCGACGGCTTCGACGAGCTTCGTATCCGTGGCCCCGTCGACCATCCGCAGGCGGCCGAAGATCTTGAGCCGCCGTTGATGAGCGTAGTCCATCAGGAAAAGCGACACCCGGTCGTTGGCTGCGACGTTGCCGGTCGTGACGTACTGCCGATTGCCGCGGAAATCCGCAAAGCCGAGCGTATGGTCGTCGAGCGTCCGCAGGAACCCCGTCGGTCCGCCCCGGTACTGGACGTAAGGCCAGCCGGTCTCGGAGACCGAGGCGAGATAGAACCCGTCGCGTGCCGCGATGAACGACCGTTCCGTTTCGCCGAGCCGGTCGTTGCGGACCGTCCCCTCCGAATCTTGCGTTCCGTCCAGCCGCGCATAATGCGCCGCGCCGCCATAATGCTCGCGCGCCGCCTTCACCGAAGGCGTGAACGCGAGCTGAAGCCATTTGTGGATCATCGGTTTTTCTCGAAGACGCGAGCGGTCCAGCTAATCCTGATACGCCCAATCGGCGACTGACCAATTCAAGCGGCCCTGGTCCGAGACGATCCGGCCAAGCCCGGGGAACGGCATATGCGTCGCCGCGATGAGCGCGCCCTCCTCGGCCGCGCGAGGGAAGAAGCGGGCGCGCATGGCCTCGGCGGCCGGCCGGTCCTGTTCGAACAGGAAGGTCACGTCGGCGCCCATCCCCGGGTGGACCACAGGAAAGATCATGTCGGAGACCATGATCAGGCTCTCGGACCCGTCCGCGATCCGCACCCCGATATGGCCGGGCGTGTGGCCCGTGAGGTCTACGAGCGAAAGGCCGCGGGCGATCGTGTGGTCGCCCTCGGTCGCCTGAAGCTTGGGATAGAGGCGCACTAGATCGGAGGCGATCTGGAAGCTCTTCTGGAGGTAGTCGGGCGCCCCGGCCTGCTTCGCCGGATCGGTCCAGTGCGCGACGTCGCGGCGGTCGACATAGACCTCAGCATTCGGGAACCGGCGCTCGCCGCCCGCGACCAGACCGCCCATGTGGTCCTGATGCATGTGGGTCACGGTCTGGCCCAGCGTGCCGGCAGGCCCGGCGTCGATCAGAACGCGGCTCGCGCCGTCCTCGACGAGATATTGGTTGAACAGGAACCGCACGCCGCTCGGGCGCGCGGTGAACTGCGCCTTTGCCGCGGCCTCCACCTGCGCGGGTGTCCGTCCCGGAAAGTAGGAGAAAGGCATGTCCGCATAGCCGTCCGTCAGCGCGGTCACGGTGAAGCGGCCGACCCTGATCTGCGCGAGCGGCGTCACCTCGGAGGTCGGCGGCGGGGCGGCCAGAACCGACGAGGGCGCCGCGACCGCGCCGAGGGCGGCGCCGGAGAGGCCCAGGGCCAGAGCCCGACGAGAGAGCGAAACAGCCATCGGACAGCTCCAGTTGGGCCGGAACCCGTCGCCCGACTGGCTCCGGCGGTTCCGGCCGGAGCCAAAGCTAGATCCTCTTGCCCGATCCCAGTATCCTCTGATGCAGGGATGCTACCTCTCGATTTGTGGAAGGCAGGATGGATCGCCTCGAGGCCATGTCGGTGCTGCTCGCCGTCGTCGAGGAGGGCAGCCTGTCCGGCGCGTCGCGGCGCTTGCGGGCGCCGCTCGCGACCGTGAGCCGCAAGGTCGCTGACCTGGAACGGCACTTGCGCACGCAGCTTCTGGTGCGCACCAGTCGCCGCGTCCAGGTCACCGACGCCGGTCGGCTTTACGTCGAGGCGGCCAGGCGCATCCTGGAGCAGGTCGAGCAGGCCGAGCGTGACGCCGCCGGCGAGTACAGCGCGCTTCGCGGCGAGCTCGAGGTGACGGCGCCGATCACGTTCGGTCGAACGCATGTGCTGCCGATCACCATCGACTTTCTCAAGGCGCAACCGGAAATCGACATAAGGCTGCTTCTCAACGACCGCCAAGTGAACATGGTCGAGGAGCACGTCGACGTCGCCGTCCGCATCGGCCATCTGGTCGACAGCGATCTGCGCGCGACGAAGGTGGGCGAGGTCCGCAGGGTGGCCGCCGCGAGCCCCGACTATCTCAGCAGCCGAGGGACGCCGGCGGCGCCGGGCGACCTGCCGGCGCACGACGGCATCACGTTCCGAGGGTTCAAGACCGCGCCCGAGTGGCGCTACCGCGGCGACAATCCGGGCTGGACCGCCGAGCCTCGCAAGCGCCTCGCGGTGAACTCGACCGAGTCCGCCGTCGCAGCGGCCGCCGCCGGGCTGGGCGTCGTGCGCGTCCTCTCCTACCAGATCGAGCAGGAGCTGCAGTCCGGCGCGCTCGCCTTGATCCTGGAGAAATTCGAGCCCGAGCCGCTGCCGGTGAGCCTCGTTTACCCCGAAGCGAGCCTGCGGCCGCAGAAGGTTCGAGCCTTCCTGGACTGGATCGCGCCACGGCTCCGAGCGCGCCTCTAGAGCGCGCCAGGCGTTCGTCCGGCCCTGTTCGCTAACGCCCCAAAGATTCGCCCGGCAGGCCAGCCGGGCCGACGCTCTTGCAGACGGTCGCAGCCGCCCCTCACGCCGCGTCGTGGTCCTGGGTCTCCAGCAGGATCTCGCGCTTGCCTGCGTGGTTCGCCGGTCCCACCACGCCTTCCTTCTCCATGCGCTCGACGAGCGAGGCGGCGCGGTTGTAGCCGATCTGAAGGCGGCGCTGGATGTAGGAGGTCGAGCACTTCTTGTCGCGCAGCACGACCTGGACCGCCTGGTCGTAGACGTCGGCGCCCTCGTCGCCGAAGCCGCCCTTGTCGAACACGGCGCCGTCCTCGGCGCTCCCGTCCTCGTCGTCCTCGGCGGTGACGGCGTCGAGATAGTCCGGCTGGCCCTGGCGCTTCAGATGGGCGACGATCGCCTCGACCTCATTGTCGGAGCAGAACGGCCCGTGGACGCGGGAGATGCGGCCGCCGCCCTGCATGTGCAGCATGTCGCCCTGGCCGAGCAGCTGCTCGGCGCCCATCTCGCCCAGAATGGTGCGGCTGTCGATCTTCGACGTCACCTGGAAGGAGATCCGGGTCGGGAAGTTCGCCTTGATCGTCCCGGTGATGACGTCGACGGAGGGGCGCTGCGTCGCCATCACGATGTGGATGCCGGCGGCGCGCGCCATCTGGGCGAGGCGCTGGATCGCGCCCTCGATCTCCTTGCCGGCGACGAGCATCAGGTCCGCCATCTCGTCGACGATCACGACGATGTAGGGCAGCTTGCCGATCTCCATCACCTCCTGCTCGTAGATCGCCTCGCCGGTCTCGCGGTCGAAGCCGGTCTGCACCGTGCGGGTGATGGCCTCGCCCTTGGCGAGCGCCTGTTCGGCGCGGGCGTTGAAGCCGTCGATGTTGCGGACGCCGAGCTTCGACATCTTCTTGTAGCGGTCCTCCATCTCGCGGACCGCCCATTTGAGCGCCACGACCGCCTTTTTGGGGTCGGTGACGACGGGCGTCAGCAGATGGGGGATGCCGTCATAGACCGAGAGCTCCAGCATCTTCGGGTCGATCATGATCAGCCGGCACTCTTCGGGCTTGAGCCGGTAGAGCAGGCTGAGGATCATGGTGTTGATCGCGACCGACTTGCCGGAGCCGGTGGTGCCGGCGATCAGCAGATGCGGCATGCGCGCGAGCTCGGCGATGACCGGCTCGCCGCCGATGGTTTTTCCCAGGCACAGCGGCAGCCGCATCTTCGCCTTCTCGAAGTCGGCGGAGGCCAGCAGTTCGCGCAGGAACACGGTCTCGCGGCGCGCGTTCGGCAGCTCGATGCCGATCGCGTTGCGGCCGGGGATCACGGCGACGCGGGCCGCGACCGCGCTCATCGAGCGGGCGATGTCGTCGGCGAGGCCGATCACGCGGGACGACTTGATGCCGGGCGCGGGCTCGAGCTCGTAGAGGGTGACGACCGGCCCCGGCCGGACGTTCAGGATCTGGCCGCGGACGCCGTAATCCTCGAGCACGCCTTCGAGCAGCCGGGCGTTCTGCTCAAGCGATTCCTGGCTGACCTGCGGGGCCGCGCCCTTGCGGGGCTCGGCGAGCAAAGCGAGCGGCGGAAGCTCATAGGAGTCGCGGTCGAGCAGCGAGGGCTGCGCCTCGCGGGTTGCGCGTCGGCCCGGCCTCAGCGCGCCGGCGGGCGGGGCGACGCGGCCCGGCTGGTCGTCGGGGCGGGTCAGCTGCAGCGGCGCGCCGCCGAGCACGCCGCCGGCGTCGCGGCGACCCGCGCGCAGCACGGGCGCGCCGTCGAGATCGACGTCGCCGTCGGGCGCGAAGCCGGGTTCGCGGCGGAGGCCGGCGTCGAAGGCGTCGGGCTCGCGGCTCGCGCGCGCCAGAATGCGCGACAGCGTGCGGTCGTCGTCGACGCCTGCGGCGCGGCGGGCGAAGCGGCGCGCGATCCGGGCCTTCGCCGACAGCGCCCAGTGCGCGATCAGGCCGAGCGAGATGAGGCGACGGTCGTCGTCCTCCTCCTCGTCATAGTCCTCGATGTCCGCAGCCGGCTCGCGCGCGCCGGAGGGCGGCGCGGCCAGGCGCGGCTCGAGCTTCTGCGGCTGTCCCGGCTGGCGCGCCTTGGGCGGCCGGGGCTGGGCCGCGGCGCGGGCCGCTCGCTCGCTCGGGGCGATCGCGCCCACGGCGAGCAGGAAGAACACGAGGCCGAGCGCCGCGAGGCCGGAGCCGACCACGACGCGGGTCGCCCCGCCGACGCCGAGCGCGTCGGCGCCGACCGCGAACAGGTCGCCGATGCAGCCGCCGAGCCCGGTCGGCAGCGGCCAGGTCGCCGGGGCGGGGTTCAGCCCGGCGACGCCGGCGAACAGGATCGCGGCGATCGGCCAGAAGGCGAGCTTGATCTTCTCGCCGTCGATCGCGCGGCGCGTCAGCAGCCGCCAGCCCCACACGCCGATCGGCAGCACGAAGACGGCGGCGGCGAGGCCGAACACCTGCGTCAGCAGGTCGGCCACCACGGCGCCGACGGGGCCGAGCAGATTGTGGACCGGGCCGTCGGTCGCATGGCTGAGGCTCGGATCCTGGACCGACCAGGTCGCGAGCGCGACGCCGGCGAGCGCGGCGCCGCCGACGAGCGACAGCCCGCCGAGCTCCGTCGCGCGGCGGATCATCATCGCGCGCAAGCCTTCCGGCAGCACGGCGTCGGCCTGAAAGCCGCGCGGACGGGTCCTGAGCGCGCGCATGGTCATCTGGCACCCCCGGCCGGCGTGCGGCGGAGAGCCTTCGAGACGCGCGCCGCCACGCCCGCCTGACCGCTCGAACCCTGCATCCGCGACGCCGACCCCTGTTGAACGTTCGATCGAAAACCCGCCGATCGTTGAGGAACTCTAGGATCGGGAGGGTTAAGAGCCGATTACCTCCTTATGTTTGTCACCCGCTCAGGCGGGGAACGGCGCACAAAAAAAGAGGCCCCGGGGTCGCCGGGGCCTCTCTGTTCCCGCCGCGCGTCGTGACGCGCGGGCGTTCGCGTCAGCTGTTGTAGGCGCGCTCGCCATGCTCGGTGATGTCGAGGCCTTCGCGCTCCTTGTCCTCGGTGACGCGCAGCCCGATGAGCACGTCCACGATCTTGTAGAGGATGAAGGAGCCGACGCCCGACCACACCAGCGTGACCAGCACGCCCTTGCACTGCGCCATGACCTGGGTGGCCATGTCGTAGGCGCCTGCGGTGCCGGCGCCGCCGTCGAGCGTGTAGTCCACCACGCCCGCGCCGCCGAGGGCGGGGCTGACGAGAATGCCGGTCGCGATCGCGCCGACGATGCCGCCGACGCCGTGCACGCCGAAAACGTCGAGCGAGTCGTCATAGCCGAGGGCGTTCTTCACGCTCGTGCAGGCGATGAAGCAGATCACGCCGACCACCAGGCCGAGCACGATCGAGCCCATCGGTCCGGCGAAGCCGGCGGCGGGCGTGACGGCGACCAGGCCTGCGATCGCGCCGGAGGCGAGACCGAGCATGCTCGGGTGTCCCTTCGCCATCCACTCCACGAACATCCACGCCAGCGCAGCGGCCGCGGTCGCGAGGAAGGTGTTGATCATGGCGAGGGCGGCGTAGCCGTTGGCCTCGAGGTTGGAGCCGGCGTTGAAGCCGAACCAGCCGACCCACAGCAGGCCGGCGCCGACCAAAGTGAGGGTGAGCGAGTGCGGGGCCATCGGCTCCTTGCCGAACCCGATGCGCTTGCCGAGCACCAGGGCGCCGACCAGAGCGGTGATGCCGGCGTTGATGTGGACGACGGTGCCGCCGGCGAAGTCGATCGCGCCGAAGCTCCAGATCAGGCCGGCGCCGGCGACCGTGGCGTCAGCCGGGTTGGTCGCCGCGAACTCCGGTCCCGGCCACCACCAGACCATGTGCGCCATCGGGAAGTAGATGAACGTCACCCACAGCACGGTGAACAGCAGCAGGGCCGAGAACTTGATGCGCTCGGCGAAGGCGCCGACGATCAGGGCCGGCGTGATCGCCGCGAAGGTCATCTGGAAGCAGACGAACACGAGCTCGGGGATCACGACGCCGCGCGAGAACGATTCCACGGTCGTCGTAACGTCGACGCCCGACAGGAACGCCTTCGAGAAGCCGCCGACGAAGGTGTTGAGGCCGCCGCCGTCGGAGAACGCCAGGCTGTAGCCGTAGATCGCCCAGATGATCATGACGACGCAGCTGATCGCCATCACCTGCATCAGCACCGAAAGCATGTTCTTGGTGCGCACCAGGCCGCCGTAGAACAGCGCCAAGCCGGGGATCGTCATCAGCAGGACGAGGACGGTCGACACCAGCATCCAGGTGGTGTCGCCCTTATTGGGCGTCGGCGCGGCCGCGGCGGCCGCCGGCGCGGCGGCGTCCTGCGCGTAGGCGGCGCCCGCGATCAGGAGGCCGGCGGCGAGGGCCGGCGCTCCCCAGCGGAGAACGGAACTCAGTTTCATCGAGTGAACTCCCGAAGACTTCATAAAAGGAATGGGGGCGTCGGCCGCGCGTCAGAGCGCGTCGTTGTCGGTCTCGCCGGTGCGGATGCGCACCGCCTGATCGATCGAGTAGACGAAGATCTTGCCGTCGCCGATCTGGCCGGTCTTGGCCGAGGCGGCGATGGCTTCGACGACCTTGTCGACGGAGCCGGCCACGACCGCGACCTCGATCTTCAGCTTCGGAAGAAAGCTCACGGCGTATTCCGCGCCGCGGTAGATTTCAGTGTGGCCCTTCTGCCGCCCGTAGCCCTTGACTTCGGTGACGGTCAGGCCGTGGACGCCGATGCCTGTGAGGGCGTCGCGCACCTCGTCCAGCTTGAACGGCTTGATGATGGCCATCACGAGTTTCATGCGTCGCGTTCCCCGTTGGCCCACCGCTGTGCCCGCGCACGCATGCGGAGCGGTCGACTGTTGACGATGACCGGGACGCGGATCGGCTCCGGCCGTCGCGTCTCGCCGCGCCGCGGCAATCAAGCGCCGTGCCAACTCCGTGAACGGCGGGTAACGCACTGATTTGTCGGCTTGTTGTGCAACCCCGGGCCGCCGCCGCCGCCGCCGCCGCACGCGTCAGGCTATAAAATAGCCATAGCGCCTAAAAACGTATCATTCAATGTGGTGAGTCCGAGGCGCAGCCTAGGAAATGGGCAATTCGTCAGCTTAAGCACATTGCCGGACGGCAGAGGAGGCGGCCATGAGCCGTCCACGCCATCGGCTGGCGGGCCTCTACGCGCCGCGCGAGCCGAGTGGACGTGGTCGGCCCGCGCATGACGCAGCCAAGCGTCGTCGTGGAACTTCGCGTGCAATCCACGCGTGGGGCGGGCCTCGTCTCTGTCGTCCGCTCCAGCCGGACGGGATGCGTTCCTTAATCTCCAGAGGAGGCGGGAGCGCGCCACGATCCGTGACGTTCAGGCTGTTCGATCGTCCTTCCGGCAGGAGAGCCCTCGGCCTGACGCCGTCGATCACCGATCAAGCCAGACGGCATCAAGGCCTCGGGAGACGCCCCTCAGGGTTTAGCGGCCTTGAGCGATCCGCACCATTTCAGGAGTCGCGTTCCCCTTTTTCGCTTCCAGATACTGCGCATAGTTAAACCTCCCGTCTATCGCCGCTTTCAGGAAGCGCTGGCAGATGACTCCCGGCGCATCGGCCACAGACAAGCTCACCAGCGTCGCAGATTCTTGCAGCTTATTGGGATCTTGGCGTATCTTCTTCTCGCATGTCGCAACATATTGCTGCCGTAGCGCAGGGCTTCCTATGAGCCCTTCTCGCGTCGCCGCGAAGGTCGTTTCGTTTAATGTCGGCGCGCATCCGGCAAGAAGCCCCACGCAAGCGGCCGCCCCCGCGACTTTAACAACCCGCATTCCGTCCCCCATGCGCCGACCCGCCCATCGGCATGGGCGACGCAGCACCTTACATGATTGCATTCCTGGTGAAAGACACGCGCGAGCCGTTCCGGCTGGGCTCGGAGGCGTCCGTAATGTCCGGACCAAATCCGGACATCCATTCTTCTCGCCAAGCCCATGATCGCGGATCGAGCCGGAAGCGACGATTCAGTCTCTCCGTTCGCCGCCTTCAGCGCCCCTGCGCGATGCGGATCATCTCAGGGGTCGTGGTTCCCTTCAACGACAGCACATACTGCTCATAGCTGAATTTCCCGTCACGCATCGCTTTGACGAACCGCTCGCAGATGACCGCCCTCGCGCGATCCGCTGGCAAGTTCGCCAGCGCGCCCAGTTCGTCTAGCATCTTCGGATTGACGGGCTTCGCCACGCAGGTCGTGATAGTCTTTTGATAGAGGGCTGGGCTTCCTATCATCGCTTCACGGCTTGCCGCGAAGTTCGTCTCGTTCACCTGCGGGGCACACCCGACCGAAAGGGTCGCGCAAACGGCCGCGCCCATCACCGAAACAACTCGCATTCTTTCCCCCGACTGGATGTTCCGCCCGACGGTCATGTCCGCATGCTGAGCGACTGCGATTGTGGCGCGGCGCGCAACGCTCGTAAATGACGAGCGCCGCATGCGCGGGCGTCCGCGCCGTTAAGTCGATCGCGACAAAGCGGAGCCTCGGATCTGCATCTTGGCGGCGAGCCGGCTTCCGCTGCCGTTGGGCTCCGGAGCATGTGGACGGTGGTCGCGTCGCGCGCGAAAGAGTTTGGGCCTGCGACCCGAAATCGGAAAGACCAATGACGTCGCCCGTGGACTTCTTCGCTCAGCCGCGGCGGCGGCGGATGAGGCCTTCCTGCGCGACCGTCGCCACGAGTTGGCCGGCCTCGGTGTAGATCCGCCCGCGCGCCAGCCCTCGGGCGCCGCCGGTGAATGGGCTGTCCTGCGTGTAAAGCAGCCACTGATCCGCGCGGAACGGCCGGTGGAACCACATCGCGTGGTCGAGGCTCGCCGCCTGGATCTCGTTGGAGAACACGCTCGCGCCGTGCGCCACCAGGGCGGCGTCGAGGAGCGTCATGTCCGAGGCGTAGGCCAGCACGCATTGATGGATCGCCGGATCCTCGGGCAGCGGGCCGGTCGTGCGGATCCACACCGACTGGAAGGGCTTGCGCGGCTTGCCGTCGACATAGCGCATCGGATCGACGTGGCGCAGCTCGATCGGCCGCTCGCGCTCGAAATAGGCGCGGATCGCCTCCGGCATCGTCGGCATCAGCTGCTCCTTCAGCACTTTCTCGCTCGGCAGCTCGTTCGGCCCGGGCACCTCGGGCATGTCCATCTGATGCTCGAAGCCCGGTTCGTCGAGATGATAGGAGGCGGCGAGCGAGAAGATCGCCGCGCCGTGCTGGATGGCGTTGACGCGGCGCGTCACGAAGCTGCGCCCGTCGCGGATGCGGTCGACCTCGTAGATGATCGGAACCGAGGGATCGCCCGGCAGCATGAAGTAGCCATGCAGCGAATGCGGCGGCCGGCCGTCGACCGTCCGGGTCGCCGCGACCAGCGCCTGCCCGACGACCTGCCCTCCGAAGACCCGCTGCCACCCGGTCTGCGGGCTGCGGCCGCGGAACAGGTTCTCCTCGAGCTTCTCGAGATCGAGGATCTTCAGCAGTTCGTCGATGGCGGACATGACGGGCGGGAACTCCTCTGCTGAAGCGGCCGGGAGTGTCGCCGGTCGCGGCGCGTCGTCAACCCTCATGTTCGGGCCGTCGGAAGTGATCCGATCTCGCGCGGGCCGCGAACCTCCGATAGGCTCGGCCCGACGATAAGCGTCCGCGCCGTGGATGAGACTCGAATGCCGGTCACAATCGTCCTCAGCGTCTGCCTCGTCGCCAACGCCGCGACCTGTCGGCAGGAGCGCATCGAATTCACCGGCTCGCCGATGGCCTGTGTGGTCTCGGCTCAGCCGATCGTCGCGGAGTGGGGCGCGGATCATCCGGAATGGCGTGTGACGTCCTGGAAATGCGGTCGCGGATGACCGACGCCCGGCCGACATCCGCCGCCGGGGGCCCGGCGGCGTGACGCGGAGCAGCCCCGCGGTCCTGGACGTCGCGATCGCGGGCGCCGGCCCCACGGGACTGGCGCTTGCGCTCGCGCTCAGGCGCGCGCTCGGACGCTCGCTCCGCATCGCCCTGTTCGACCCTGCGCTGGCGCGGCCGGCCGGTCAGGACGCCCGGGCGTCGATGATCGCGGCCGACGGCCGGCGGCTTCTCCAGGACGTCGGGGCCTGGCCGGACAATGCGGCGCCGGTCGCAGGCCTTCGCATCACCGACAGCCGTCTCGACGACGCGATCCGCCCGACCTTCCTCGAGCTCGGCGACCGCGCCCTCGACGGGGAGCCCTTCGCGCACATGGTCGCCGATTCCGAGCTGCGCGCCGCGCTGCGGAGGCGCGCCGAGGAGGAGGGCGTCGAGCTGGTCGCCGCCGCGATCGATCGCCACGAGGCGACGCCCGGCGGCCTTACGCTCTCGTTCGGCCTCGACGAAAGACGGTGCCGGCTGCTGGTCGCGGCCGACGGGGCGCGCTCGCCGACCCGCGCGCGTGAGGGGATCGCCGCTCACCAGTTCGCCTACGACCAGATCGCGCTCGTGGCGACGCTCGGGCACGAGGCGCCGCATGGCGGCGTCGCGGTCCAGCATTTCCTGCCGGGCGGCCCGTTCGCCATGCTGCCTCTCTCGGGGAACCGCTGCTCGCTGGTGTGGAGCGAGCGGCGCGCCGAAGCGGAGCGCGTCATCGCCGCGGACGATTCCGCCTTCCTCGCCGAGGTCGAGCGACGGGCCGGCCCCGACTTCGGCGCCCTGACGCTTGACGGTCCGCGCGGGGCCTTTCCGCTCCGGTTCCTACTGGCGCGGAGCTTCGTCGGACGCCGCGTCGCGCTCGCGGGCGACGCGGCCCATGTCGTTCACCCGCTCGCTGGCCAGGGCTTCAACGTCGCCTTGCGGGACGTGGCCGCGCTGTCCCGCATCGTCGCGGCGGCCGCGCGCGGCGGCGAGGATTTTGGAGCCGCCGCGACGCTCGCGCTTTATGAGCGCGCGCGCCGTCTCGAGGTCGCGAGCGTCGCCGCGGCGACCGACGGGCTGTACCGGCTGTTCGCACATGGGGCGACGCGCGGTCTCCGCGACGTCGGTATGGGCCTCATCGACCGCGCGCCCAGTCTGAAGCGCCGGATCGTCGCCACGGCCGCGGGGCTCTAGCGCCGAACATGCAAAAAGCCCGGCGGAGCCGGGCTTTAAGCGTCATCCTGACAGGTCAGGCGGCGAAGCGGCGCGTCACCAGCCGCGGAGCGCCGTCACGCCCATGCGGCCGGCGAAGGCCGCCGCGGCCGCGCCGAGCACCAGCGCGAAGAACGCGATCAGCGCGCCGGCCGATCCGGCCGTCGCCGCGGCGTCGGCGGCGTCGGTCGCCTTCTGCTTGGCCTGGTCCATCGTCTGGCGGTACTGCGTCTGATAGGCGTCGATCTGGGATCGGGCCTGATCGACCGGGATGTTCTGCGCCTTGGCGAGCGCCTCCGCGGCCTGGGTCTTCGCCTGCTCCTGCTGGGCGGGATCGGCCGACAGGGCGGCGCGCGTCGCCGAGATCGCCTTGTCGCGCAGAGCGGCCGGGTCGTCCCCGCCCGAAGCGCTGCGGATGTTGCTCTCGATCGACCCGAAGGGGTCGGAGACGTTGGAGAGCGCCGGCGCCGCCGACTGCGCGGTCGCCATCGCCGCCTGGCCGGCCCCGCCGAGCGCGCTGGTCACGCCGCTGAACGCGCCTCCGACCAGGCCGCCGATCGTCGTCGTCAGCAGATAGAGGACGATCAGGGTGGTCGCCGCCCACGACGTCAGGCCGTGCAGCACGCCCACCGTGAGCTGGGTCGCTCCGCTGGCGCGTCCGGCGACATAGCCGCCGGCTGCCGCCGCGATCACGCCCGCGATCACCCACCAGATCCCCGCCGACATGGACAGCGTCGCGGCTTCCGGAGAGCCGTCGCCGGCCGGATCGACCGTCGCGAGGCCGACGCCGAAGCCCAGCATGCTGAGCAGGAGTTGAACGATCAGCGCGATCACGACGCCGGCGAGGACGGCGCTCCAGGAGATCTTGTTGATCGAAACCGTCGCGGCGGGGGCGTGCGCGCCTCCGGGCGACAAGTCGCTTGAATAGGACATTGTTGGCCACCTCAATGCTGATCGATGCGCGCGGCGGACAGCCGGCGGTCGGGCGTTGATCAACATTCAGGGGGGTATTTGGTTCATTACTCCCGAAAGGATTCGGGCGCGCCGAACCCGGTCAGTCCTCGAGCGGCCGCGCCTCGTCCGGCAGCATGATCGGGATGCCGTCGCGGATGGGGTAGGCAAGCTTGGCGGGCTTTGAGATCAGCTCCTGCCGCTCGGCGTCGTAGGTCAGCGTCGCCTTGGTCAGCGGGCAGACCAGGATTTCGAGCAGCTTCGGGTCGACGCCGCCGGCGCGGCCGGTGTCTGTCATGTCGGTCATTGCAGCGACGAGCTCGCGTCTCCCCGGGCGCGCGCGAGCTCCATCTCGGTCACGGCGACCAGGATCTCAGCGCGGGATTTCAGATCGGACGCCTCGAGCAGCGCCTGCTTCTCGCGCGGCCCGAAGGGGCTCATCATCGCGAGCGCGTTGACCAACGCTTCGTTGGGCGCGCGGCGGATGCCGTCCCAGTCCGCGTCGAGATTGTTGGCGGACAGGTAATCCTTGAGCGTCTTCAACAAGGCGTCGCGGTCGACATTGTCCTGGCCCTCGCCGGGCGACAGATCGGCGGCGAAGTCGTCGAAGGCGACGCGCGCCTGCCGGTAGGGCGTGACGGCCGTCACCTCCTCCACCAGCCGGAAGCGGGCGACGCCGGTGAGCGTCACGAGATAGCGCCCGTCGCCGGTTTCTCCCATCGCGGTCAGCCGGCCGGCGCAGCCGACATGCACGAGCGCCGGTCGCTCGTCGTCCTCGTCCGCGTCGGGCTCCGGCTGGATCAGGCCGATGATCCGGCGGCCCTGGATCACGTCGTCGATCAGCTGGAGGTAGCGCGGCTCGAAGATGTTGAGCGGCATCTCTCCGCGCGGCAGCAGAAGCGCGGAGCGCAGAGGGAACAGCGGGAGGACCCCCGGCAGCTCCTCGATCCTGTGATAGGTGACGTTGGAAGCCATGAGACGCGTCCCGGTCAGGCGAACAGGAGGGACGAGAGTTTCTTCCGGCCCGCCACGCTGTTCTCGTCCTTGAACCCCCAAGCCTCGAACAGCTTGACCAGCTCCTTGCGGGCGCCGTCGTCGTTCCAGGTTCGATCGCTCCCGACGATGTGGAGCAGATGGTCGAGCGCCTCCTTCCGCAGCCCGGCCGCGGCGAGGCCGACGGCGAGGTCGAAGCGCGACTGATGGTCCAACGGATCGGCGGCGACCTTGGCTTCGAGCGGCGCGAGGTCACCCACCAGGGCGGCCCGGTCGGCGAGCTCGATCTGCGCCTTGACCGGGGCGAAAGCGGGGTCGGACGCCTTGTCCGCCGGCACCGACGCCAATGTGGCGCGCGCGCCGTCCAGGTCGCCGGCCGCGATCTGCGCCTTGGCGAGCCCCGCAAGCGCCGGGGCGGAGTCCGGCTCCTCGCCGAGCAGGGCGGCGTAGAGCTCCGCCGCGCCCGCGGCGTCGCCGGCCTCCAGCGCCGCCTCGGCCTGCGCCATCAGGTCGTCCGCCTCGTCGGCGATCGGCCCCTTGATCATGCGCTCGACGAAGGCCTGGACCTGCGCCTCGGGCAGCGCGCCCATGAAGCCGTCGATCGGCTGGCCGCGCTGGAAGGCGATGACGGCCGGAATCGACTGGATGCCGAGCTGTCCCGCGATCTGCGGATGCTCGTCGATGTTCATCTTGGCGAGCTTCACGCGACCGCCGGCGGCCTTGACGACCTTTTCCAGCACCGGCGTCAGCTGGCGGCACGGACCGCACCAGGGGGCCCAGAAATCCACCAGAACGGGCGTCGCGGTCGACGCCTGGACCACGTCGGCCATGAAGGTCTGCGTCGAGGTCTCGACGATCAGGCCGTCCGTGGCGGATGCGGAGGCGATGTCCCCGGCGAGCATTCAGCGTCTCCTGCTGCGCGCCGGCGGCGGCGCCGGCGTCCTGCGATCCGCGAGAGATGGGGGAAGCGGCAGGCGAATGCAAATGCGCGGAGCCCCGAACGCGCCCTTCGATGGGAGGCCTTGACGCATCGTCGTCGGCGCTCTTGGCTCTGCTCGGCGCGGAGCGCCGCCCGGCGCAGACGAAACGCCTCATGTTCCGCGACCCACGACCCGCCTATATCGCAGCGCACAATAAGCATGGAGACCGATCAGCGATGGACGCCGAAGCGCTTTCCCGGCCGAAGGTCGTCATCGTCGGCGGCGGCTTCGCCGGCCTGACGGCCGCAACCAAGCTCGCCAAGGCGGACGTCGAGATCACGGTCCTCGACCGGCACAACTACCACTGCTTCCAGCCGCTGCTCTATCAGGTCGCGACCGCCGAGCTGTCACCCGCCGACATCGCCTGGCCGATCCGCCACGTGCTGCGCAAGCAGAAGAACGTGCGGGTTCTGCTGGGCACGGTCAGCAGCGTCGACCTGGCGGCGCGCAAGGTTCATGCGGACACGGTGACGCTCGACTTCGACGATCTCATCCTCGCGACCGGCGCGACGCACTCCTATTTCGGCAATGACGACTGGGAGAAGTCCGCGCCCGGCCTGAAGCGCATCGAGGACGCCACGATCATCCGGCGCCGCCTGCTGATGGCCTTCGAGCGCGCCGAGCTCTCCGACGATCCCGCCGAGCGCGAGCGGCTGCTGACCTTCGCGATCGTCGGCGCGGGGCCCACGGGCGTGGAGCTCGCCGGCGCGATTATCGAGGTCGCGCGCCAGGTGATGCCGTCCGAGTTCCGCCGCGTCGACCTGCGCACCGCGCGTGTCCTGCTGATCGAGGCGGGACCGCGCGTCCTGCCGGCGTTCCCCGACGCGCTGTCGGCCTACACCAGGCGCTCGCTCGAAGGCATGGGCGTCGAGGTGATGACCGACACGCGCGTGACGAAGGTCGACGACCAGGGCGTCGACATCGAGGGCGGCCGGCTCGACGCCGCGACTGTGATCTGGGCGGCCGGGGTGGTCGCGTCGGACGCCGGACGCTGGATCGACGCGCCGCGCGACCGAGCGGGCCGGGTGATCGTCACGAAGGACCTCTCGGTGCCCGGCCACCCGAATGTTTTCGTGGTGGGGGACACGGCGGCCGTCACGGACGTCGATGGATCGATGGTGCCGGGCGTGGCGCCGGCGGCCAAGCAGATGGGCATCTACGTCGCCGACGTCATCGCCTCGCGCCGGCGCGAGGCGGTGCCTCCGCCGCCGTTCAAGTACAAGCACCAGGGCGACGTCGCGACGATCGGGCGGCGCTCCGCGGTGGTCAAGCTGCCTTACGTCAATCTCGAGGGCTGGATCGCCTGGGTGTTCTGGTGCCTCGCGCACATCTACTTCCTGATCGGGACGCGCAACAGGATCGCCGTGGCGTTCAAATGGGTCTGGGACTACCTGACCTTCCAGCGCGGCGCGCGGCTGATCACGGACCAGCGCGATCAGATCTGATCGCGGGCCGAGCGCCCGACGTCCTCAGGAGCGCCGGCGCTTCTCCTTGTCCGATGGAATGTGGAGAGAGGCGGGCTCGACGCGCCGAGCGGAACGATGTCCTAAGCCCGGGAGTTGACGTCGCACCCGACGCTAAGGAGACGACCCATGCTCAAAGGCGGCCTGTTGTGGCTCATCGGCATTCCCCTGCCGATCATTCTGATCATCTGGTTCCTCGGCTATCTCAGCTGACGGACGATCCGTCGCGCAGGCGCGCCCCGCGTGACGGCACGACCGAAGGGGCGCCCCTTGCGCCCGGAGGGCGGGCGCTTCCTTGTCCGCCAAGTCGCTTCCCGCGACGGCTTCAGCGAGAGCTGAGCCGTCGGGGACGACCGACCCGCCCGCGCCCTACAGATTCCTCAGATGGCGCGCCGGCGTTTCGCCGAGCACGCGCCAGGTTCCGACGAGGCCGAGGCCAATCGTGAGCGCGAGCGCCGCGAGCGCGGCGAGGCCCGCGCCGAGGGGATCGAAGGCGAAGTCGATCCGCATGATCTCCTCCGTCACGCCCCACGCCGCGAGCGAGCCGGCGACGAGCCCGAACGCCGCGGCGGCCAGTCCAAGCAGCGCATATTCGGCGGCGAAGGCTGCGAGCAGGCGCTTGCGCGTCGCGCCCAGCGTCTTGAGCACCACCGCTTCGTAAACGCGCCTGCGATGGCCGGCGGCGAGCGCCCCGGCGAGCACCAGCACGCTCGCGACGAGCGTCACGCCGCTCGCCGCGCGGATCGCCAGCGCGAGGTTGCCGACGACCTCGTTGATCGAGGTCAGCGCGTCCTTGACCCGGATCGCCGTCATCGAGGGAAAGGCCTGCGTGAGGTCGCGCAGCAGCGCGTATTCCTGCGCGTCGGTCGAGCCGCCGGGATAGGCGATGGTGGCGAGGTTCATGTAAGGCGCGCCGGCGAAGGCGTTCGGCGAGAACACCATGAAGAAGTTGATGCCGAGCGTCTCCCAGGCGATCTCGCGCAGATTCGCGACCTTCGCGGCGATCGGCCGCCCGAGCACGTTTACCGTCACCTCGTCGCCGACCGTGAGCCCGAGCGCTTCCGCCAACCGTTTGTCGAAGGAGACGAGGTTGTCGCCGGTGTGGCCCGGCTCCCACCAGGCTCCCTCGATGACCTTTGATCCCTCCGGCACGACGTCGGAGAACGTGACGCCGCGGTCGCCGCGCAACGCCCAGCGGTATTCGGGGTCGACCGAGACCTCTTCAGCCGGGACGCCCTTCACCGCCGCGAACGAGCCGCGCAGCATCGGCACGGCCTCGAGCTTGGCGTCCGGGGCCTTGGCGTAAACGAGGGCCGCGAAGGCGTCCCGCTCCGAGGACGGGATGTCGAGGAGGAAGAAGGCGGGGGCCTTCTGCGGCAGCTCGTTGGAGAGCTGCCGGCGGATCGAGAAGTCGATCAGCGTCAGCGCGACCAGCAGCGCGAGGCCGAGTCCGAGCGACAGCACCACCGAGGGCGTCAGCGCGCCCGGCCGGTGAATGTTGGCGAGGGCGAGCTTGAGCTCGATGGTCTTCGGCCGCGGGGCGCGGGCGGCGAGCCGCATGATCGCCCAGGCGACCACGCGCAGCGCGACGAAGGTGGCGGCGATCGCGCCGACGAAGATCGTCGCGATCCGCGTGTCGTAGGCCGAGATCACGGACAGGCCGGCCAGCGCCGCCGCGAACAGCACGGTGGCGACGACATAAGGCCAGCGCGGCAGCTGGCGGCTCGGCGCGACCTGGTCCCGGAACAGCGCCGCGACGGGCACGTCGTGGGCGCGGCCGAGCGGCCAGAACGCGAAGGCGAGCGCGGTCAGGGCGCCATAGGCGAAGGCGAGCGCGAGTTCGCGCGGATAGATCGCCGGCGCGATCGGAAGCGGCAGAAGCTCCTTCAGCGCGGCGACGGCGGCGAAGGGCAGGGCGGCGCCCACGACAAGGCCAAGCGCCACCCCCACCGCGCCGAGCGCCGCCACCTCCGCGAGATGGATAAGGAACACCGTTCGGCCGGACGCGCCGAGGCTTTTCAGGACCGCGATGGTGTCGCGCTTGCGCTCGACGAAAGCGGCGACGGCGTTCGCGACCCCGACGCCTCCCACGACCAGCGCGGCGAGGCCCACGATCGTCAGGAACTGGGTGAAGCGGTTGACGTTGCGTTCGAGCTGCGGGGCGGCGTTGAAGCGCGAACGCGCCTCGAAGCCCGCGCCCGGCGCGGCCTTCTCCACATCGGCCAGGAGCCGCCTGACCGCGCCGTCGTCGCGCGCGGCGTCCGGCAGCGCGACGGGGTAGGTCCATTTCACGAGGCTGCCGGGCTGGATCAGCCCGGAGGCTTTGAGCGCCGCGTCCGAGACCAGCAGCCGCGGTCCGAAGCCGATGCCGCCCGACAGCCGGTCGGGCTCCCGGGCGAGCGTCGTGCGCGCCTCGATCTCCAGGCCGCCGAGCCCGAACCGGTCGCCGACCTTGAGCCCGAGCTTCGCGAGCAGGGCGGGGTCGACGGCCGCTCCCCAGACGCCGTCGCGCTCGGCGAGCGCCGCGCCGAGCGGCATGGCCGGCTCCGTGACGGCTTCGCCCACCATCGGCCACGAACCGTCGACGGCCTTGAGCTCGACGAGCGTCGAATCGCCGGAAGGCGCGCGCACCATGGCGCGCAGCGTCGCCACGGTCGCCACGCGACCGTGAGACGCGAGCATCGCGCGCTCGTCCGCCGAAATCTCGCGGTGCATCAGCGAGAAGGCGGCGTCGCCGCCGAGGATGGACCGGCCCTCGCGCGCCATGCCTTCGGTGAGGCCCCGCGCCAGCGAGCCGACGCCTGCGATCGCGGCCACCCCGAGCGCGAGGCAGAGCAGAAACACCACGAACCCCTTCGCGCCGCCGCGCAGCTCGCGCGCCGCGATGCGCAGGACGACCGGCGCCCGCGTGTCCAGCCGGGGGCGCCGCGCCTCGACGGGGCGGTCGAGCGACTCCGCGGCCCTCACGCGGCCGCCTCGGTCTCGCTCTCGATCCGTCCCGAACGCAGACGCACCGTCCGGCTGCACCGCGCGGCGAGACTTGGATCATGCGTCACGATCACGAGAGTCGCGCCTCGCTCGGCGCCCTTGGCGAACAAGAGATCGACGATCTGGCGCCCCGTCGCGTCGTCGAGATTGCCGGTCGGCTCGTCGGCGACGAGGATCTGCGGCCGGACCACGAGCGCCCGGGCGAGCGCCACGCGCTGCTGTTCGCCGCCGGAGAGCTGGGCCGGGTGATGGTCGAGCCGGTCGCCGAGGCCGACCGCCTGCAGTTCGGCCTTCGCGCGATCCTCGGCGTCGGGCGCGCCGGCGAGTTCGAGTGGGGTCGCGACGTTTTCGAGCGCCGTCATCGTGGGGATCAGGTGGAAGGACTGGAACACGACGCCTATGTTCCGACCGCGGAAGCGCGCAAGCCCGTCTTCGTCGAGCCGGGACAGGTCCTCGCCAAGCACGCTGATCCGGCCGGAGTCCGGGCGCTCGAGCCCTGCGAGGGTCATCAGCAGCGTGGACTTGCCGGAGCCGGACGGGCCGACCAGTCCGACCGTCTCTCCGCGTTCGACGCTGAGGCTGACGCCTTTGAGGATATGGACACGGGCGGGACCCTGCCCGAGCGCGAGATTGACGTCCTGGAGTTCGATCGCAGCCATGAAGCCTGTACGTCCGGAGAGAGCCGCAGGATGCTGCGGCGCAACCGCATATATTGACGCTCACGCAGACCGCCACCCGTCCCGGCGCTTGGCGCTTGCCGGCCTCGCCGCGTCTCTCGCAACCGTGATGACGGTCCGGCCTCTGCGCGCCGCGGGACCTGTCCGCCTGGTCGCGCTCGGCGACAGCCTCACCGCGGGCTATGGGCTCGGACCGGGAGAAGGCTTCGTCCCGAAGCTTCAGGCGGCGCTGAAGGCGAAGGGCCGCGACGTCACGGTCGCCAATGCGGGCGTGTCCGGCGACACCGCCTCCGGCGGGGCGGACCGACTGGACTGGTCCGTGCCCGACGGCAGCGACGGGGTGCTGGTCGCGCTCGGCGCGAACGACATGCTGCGCGGCGTCGATCCGAGGACGACGCGCAAGGCGCTCACCCGCATCGTCGACCGGCTGGAGGCGCGCAAGATCCCGGCGATGCTCGCCGGCATGCGCGCGGCGCCCAATCTCGGGCCGGACTACGGCAAGTCCTTCGAATCGATCTACCGCGACCTCGCCGCCGAGCGCGGCCTCGTGCTCTACCCGTTCTTCCTCGACGGCGTCGCGGGCGACCGCGCGCTCAACCAGGGCGACGGCGTCCATCCCAACGCGCGCGGCGTCGACATCATGGTGCGCGGCATCCTGCCGAGCGTCGAGAGCTTCCTCGACCGCATCGCCGCCGCCTGACCCTCCCGGAGACTTTCCAGATGCAGCACCGCAAGCTCGGGCGGACGGGGCTCGACGTCAGCCTCGTCTGCCTCGGCACCATGACCTTCGGCGAGCAGAACAGCGAGGCCGAAGGCCACGCCCAGCTCGATCGCGCCCGCGACGCCGGCGTCAATTTCCTCGACGCCGCCGAGCTCTATCCGATCCCGCCAAAGCCGGAGACGCAAGGGCGGACCGAGGAGATCGTCGGCTCCTGGCTCGCCGCCCGCGGCGGCCGCGACCGGACGATCGTCGCCACCAAGGCCGTCGGGCGCTCGGTGATGGAGTGGTTCCGCGATCCGCCCCGCAAGGCGGAGCTGTCGCGCAGAGATATCCGTGAGGCGGTGGAGGGCAGCCTCAGACGGCTGAAGACCGATTATATCGACCTCTACCAGCTGCACTGGCCGGACCGGGAGGTCGGCCAGTTCGGCTCCAACCCGATCATCTACCGCAAACCCGAGCCCGGCCCCGAGCATCCCATCCACGAGATCCTGGAGAGCCTCGGCGAGCTCGTGCGCGAGGGCAAGATCCGCCATGTCGGCCTGTCGAACGAAAGCCCGTGGGGCACGATGCGGTTCCTTGCGGACTCCGAGGCGCGCGGCCTGCCGCGCGTCGCGTCGATCCAGAACGCCTACAGCCTCGTCAACCGCGTCTTCGAGACCGGCCTCGCCGAGATCGCGCTGCGGGAGGACGTCGGCCTGCTCGCCTATTCGCCGCTGGCGCAGGGCTACCTGACCGGCAAATACCGCGACGGCGCCCTCCCGCCCGGCGCGCGCAAAACCCTGTTCGACCGGCTGCAGCGCTACGAGACGCCGGGCGCGGAGGCCGCGATCACGGCCTATCTCGATCTTGCTGGGGAGATCGGTTGGTCGCCGGCCCATCTCGCCTTGAAATTCGCGGCCACGCGTCCTTTCGTGACCTCCGTGATCATCGGCGCTACCAGCCTGGACCAGCTCGACCACGATCTCGCGGCGTTCGACGCGCCATGGAGCGCGGAGATCGAGGAGAGGATCGACGCGATCCACCAGGTCTGCGCCAACCCCTGCCCGTGAGCGCGGCCGCGCCCTCGTTCCCAGAATAGCCAGGAGGTCCGCCGTGCCGCGGCTGTTCACCGCCCTCGAGGTGCCCGACGACGTCGGCGCCGCGCTCGCCACCTATCGCGGGGGACTGTCCGGCGCGCGCTGGATCGATGTCGAGAACTATCACGTCACCCTGCGCTTCCTGGGCGACGTGGACGACGAGACGGCGCATGAGGCGGAATACCTGCTCGGCAAGGTGCGCCGGGCGCCGTTCGACGTCGTGATCGAGGGGCTCCACGTCTTCGGCGGAGCGCGGCCGCGCGCTTTGATCGCCAAGATCGCTCCGTCGCGCGCGCTGATCGAGCTGCAGGGGGAGCACGAGGGACTCATGCGGCGCGCGGGCCTCGAGCCCGAGGGCCGCAAGTTCACGCCGCATGTCACGCTGGCGCGGCTGCGCGACGCGTCGCCGAGGTCGGTCGCGGACTATCTCGGACTGCGCGGCGGCCCGGCGCGGCTGTCCTTCCGCGCGGAGCGCTTCGTGGTGTTCTCATCGCGCGATTCGGTGGGCGGCGGGCCGTATCTCGTCGAAGCCGCCTACCCCTTGCGCTGACGCGTCAGGACACCTTGCGGATCAGCCGCCGCACGATGTCGGTGCCGGCCGCGGCGGGCCGCTCGTGCGTCTCGATCGCGTTGAGCGACGCCAGACGGTCGATCGTCATGCGAAGCGCCTCGACATAGAGGTCCTCGTCGCGGCGGGTGACGGCGCGGAGCTGCGCCCGCGTCCGCGCGTCGAGCGCAACGCGCTTGTGAACCGCGTTGTAGCGCCGCGGAAGCTTCGGCGCGCCGTCGCCGAACAGCATCGCGAGACCGAGCTCGAAGCGTTCGCTGACGCCCACGAAGGCGAGATCCTTCAGCTCGAAGCCGTGCAGATACTCGGCGTACATGTTGCGGATGCGCTTCTTCTTCGCGAACTCGATCAGGGAGAGCTGGCCCGCCTTGATCTCCTTGTCAAAGGACCACTTGGTCTTGCGCTCCTTGATGAAGGAGTAATGCGACCAGACCCGCTCGAGCGGGTCGCGCAGCCAGGTCCAGATCTGCGTCGAGGGATCGTCGACGGCGTCCTTCACCAGGCGGAGATAATAGTGCCCGTGCAGCACTTCGATTCCGTGCTCCTCGAGCAGCGGGATGCGCGAGGCGAGATCCTGCCGCGGCACCCTGAGCAGCGGATGCGTCGCCTTGTCCCGCGCGCCGTAGTAAAGCGCCAGGCGGTCGCCATATCGGCTCTTCAGGGCGTTCCGGAAGCTCGTTCCGGCGGTTTTCGGGATGTGGACGGAGAAGATCATGCGGTGGGAACGCCTTCGCGCGGGGCGGACCGGAGCGCCGGGCCGCGCCAGGGACCGGGCGCTTGACCCCGCATTCGGGCGGGAGCATGACACCGGGCTTCAGGAGATGAGGACATGCAGAAGTTTACGACCCTGACCGGCGTCGCCGCGCCCTTGCCGATGATCAACATCGACACCGACATGATCATCCCCAAGCAGTACCTCAAGACGATCAAGCGCACCGGCCTCGGCGCGGGATTGTTCTCCGAGCTGCGCTACAACGCCGACGGCAGCGAAAACCCGGACTTCGTGCTCAATAAGCCAGCCTATCGGGACGCGCAAATCCTGGTGGCGGGCGACAATTTCGGCTGCGGCTCGTCGCGCGAGCACGCGCCGTGGGCGCTGCTCGACAAGGGCATCTCCTGCGTGATCTCCACGTCCTTCGCCGACATTTTCTACAACAACTGCTTCAAGAACGGCATCCTGCCGATCGTGGTCAGCCCCGAGGACCACGCCAAGCTGATGGACGACGCCGAGCGCGGCGCGAACGCCCGGCTCACCGTCGACCTCGCGGCGCAGGAGATCCACGGGCCGGACGGCGGCGTCGTGCGTTTCGACATCGACCCGTTCCGCAAGCGCTGCCTGCTCGAAGGTCTCGACGACATCGGCCTGACGCTGGAGAAGGCGCCGTCGATCGACGGCTACGAGGCCAAGCTCGCCGCCGAGCGTCCCTGGGCGTGAGCGAAAGCGGCGCGCCGCAGCCGTCGTTCCGGGCTGTCCCGGAACCCATTTCCTCGGCGTTCGCGGTAACTTGACGGCGTGAGCGAGAATGGATCCCGGGCCAAGCCCGGGATGACGGTCGAGGATAGCCCGCTTCAAAGCGAGCCGATCCCGTTCAGCCGATGACGCGCAGCACCGGCTTGTCGAGGACGGCGAGCACCCGTGCGAGATCGGGTCCCCGCTTCAGGATGTGGCCGGTCGTGGACACGACGCTGTAGGCGCCCTGCCGCCGGGCGAGCTTCGGCGTCTTCTCGATCCGGTAGAGCGGCGCTTCGCTCGCCCGGCGAAACACCGAGAACACGGCTTGGTCGCGGAAGAAATCGATGGCGTAGTCGCGCCATTCGCCGGCGGCGACCATGCGTCCGTAGAGATTGAGGAGAGCGTTCAGCTCGCGTCGGTCGAAGAAGACCTGCGGAGCCCCGGGCTCGGCGGCGGCTTCCGCCTGCGCGCCCGCGCGGGGGACGAAACGTATGGGCTCGGGGTCGGTCATCGCGCCTCCTTCACCGAGCCGTCATGATCGCCCCAGCCTGCGGCGCGCGCAAGGCGCCGCGGACCCGGATCACTCCGCCGGCCGCGCGCCGAGCGCCTTGAGCAGCGCCGCCTCGAACTCCTCCGGCGCCTCGACCTGCGGCGCGTGGCCGCGTCCGGGAAAGGCGACGAGCGCGGCGCCGGGAATCGCGGCGGCGGCCTTCTTGCCGAGCGTCGCGTAGTCTCCCAGCTTCGCCGCGATCTCCTTCGGCGCCCGGTTCGCGCCCGGGGCGGTGCGGTCCGTCTGGCCGATCATCAGCGTCGTCGGCACGGCGATGCGGCCGAATTCATAGATCACCGGCTGCGTGTAGATCATCTCGTGGGTCAGCGCGCCGATCCAGGCGACGCGCTCGCGGCCGGCGCCGGCATACATGCCGGCGTTCATCTCGGCCCAGCGGTCGTAATCGGGCTTCCACCGGCCGTCGTAATAGAATTTGAGCTGGTAGGCCTTCACCGTGTCGTAGGTCGTCTTGAGCTCGCTCTGATGGAGCTGGTCGACGGTGGCGTAGGGCACGCCCTCGGCCTTCCAGTCTTCGAGGCCGAGAGGGTTGACCATCACCAGCCGCTCCGTCGCGGCGGGGTATGTCAGCGCGTAGCGGGCGGCGAGCATGCCGCCCATGGAGTGGCCGAGCACGACCGCCTTCGTGACGCCGGCCGCCTCGAGCAGGGCGTGGGTGTTCGCCGCAAGCTGGTGGAAGCTGAACTGGTAGCCCTCGGGCTTGGTCGATTTGCAGAAGCCGATCTGGTCGACCGCGATCACGCGGAAGCCGGCGCCCGACAGCGCCCTGATCGCGCTCTCGAAGGTCGCGGAGCAGAAGTTCTTGCCGTGGAGCAGCACGACCGTGCGCCCGTTCGGCCTGGCCGCGGCGACGTCCATATAGGCCATCGACATCGCCTTGCCCTGCGACGTCAGCTCGAAGCGCCGAACCTCATAGGGGTAGTCGAAGCCTTCGAGCTCCGGACCGTAGGACGGATGCTCGGCCGCCGCCGCCGCGGACGCCGACAAGGCGAGGGCGGCCGCGCTCGCGAGACGCGCGAACCCCCTCAATAGGGCTGCCGCATCAGCAGCGACGTCGCGGTGGGCGGATCGTTCGGAACCCGGTCGGCCTTGGCCGCGCCGAGAATGGCCCCGGGCTGTCCGCCGCTGCCCGTCTGGACCAGCACCGCGACCGCGTCGGTCTCGGGCCTCATGATCTCGTCGAGCGGCGCGTCGAAATGGGCGACGGCTCCGTCCCAGGACCCGAGCCGCGTCATGTGGCGCACGACATTGGCGTAGGTCGCGCTGCGGCCGGCGTTCTCGCCGCGGCCGATCTTGACCGAGCGCGACCGCTCGATCGCGAAGGCCCAGACCTCGCCGTGCGGCTGAGCCAGCGGCCGCGTCGGCGCCGCCACCGTGACTTCGGCGCGCCCGTCGACGAGCTTGAGCGAGACGGGGAGCGCCATGCCCCCCTCGTTCTCGCCGCGGCGCATGGCCTCGACGATGGCGCCGCGATCGCCGCCGATCGCGGCGTCCCGGCCGTTCACGACGACCTGCGGCGTGTAGACCTTGCGGTCGCCGCGCGTCATGGCGTAGGCGCGCTGGCGGGCGGAGTTCGCGGGACTGGCGAGCGTGTCCTTCCAGCCGAGATAGTCCCAATAGTCGACGGGAAGCGTCAGCACGAGCGTCCGCTCGTCGCGGCTGAGATCGAACGCCAGACGGTCGGCCGGGGGACAGGACGAGCAGCCCTGGCTCGTGAACAGCTCGACCACGCCGCGCGGCGCCTCTCCGGCGAGCGCGCCGCCGGCGGCGAGAGTTCCCATGATGGCGAGAAAAGCGAGACGCATGCTTTGGAACCGGTCGGCTGCGGAGGCTTGATCCCATTTAGGGTCGGCCCCTGCGCCCCCGCCACTCACATGGCGGTGACGCTCCTGATCGTGATCGGCCGGCGCGCCGTCACGCCGCAAGGCTTCGCAGCACGTAATGCAGGATGCCGCCGTTGCGGAAATAGTCGAGCTCGTCGAGCGTGTCGATCCGGCAGAGCAGCGGAACCTTCCGGGTTTCGCCGCCCGGCGAGGTGATCTCGGCCTCGAGCGTCACGCGCGGCCTCAGGCCGTCGGCCAGGCCGTGGATCGTCACGGTCTCCTCCCCGGTCAGGCCGAGCGTCTGCCAGCTGTCGCCCTCCTGGAAGGTCAGCGGCACAACGCCCATGCCGACCAAATTGGAGCGGTGGATGCGCTCGAAGGATTGCGCGATGACCGCGCGCACGCCGAGCAGATTGGTGCCCTTCGCCGCCCAGTCGCGCGACGAGCCGGTGCCGTACTCCTTACCCGCGAACACGACGAGCGGAACGCCCTCCGCCTTGTACTTCATCGCGGCGTCGTAGATCGGCATCTGCGCGCCGTCGGGCCAGTGCTTGGTCATCCCGCCTTCGACGCCGTCGAGCATCTGGTTCTTGATGCGGATGTTGGCGAAGGTGCCGCGCATCATGACCTGGTGGTTGCCGCGCCGCGTGCCGTACTGGTTGAAGTCGGCCGGCCGGACCTGATGGTCGCGCAGATACTCGCCGGCCGGGGACGCCTGCTTGATCGAGCCCGCCGGCGAGATGTGGTCGGTGGTGATCGAATCGAGGAACAGCCCGAGGATGCGCGCGTCGTCGATGTCGGTGATCGGCTTCGGATCGCGCTCCATGCCCTCGAAATAGGGCGGGTTCTGGACGTAGGTCGAGCTGTCGACCCAGGCGTAGGTCTCTCCCGCCGGCGCGTCGATCTTCTGCCAATTCTCGTCGCCCTTGAAGACGTCGGCGTATTTCTCCTGGAACATCGCCTTGGTGACGTTCTCGCGGATGAACTGCTGGACCTCCTGGTTCGAGGGCCAGACGTCCCTGAGATAGACCGGGGCGCCGTCCGATCCCATGCCGAGCGGCTCGGTGGTCAGGTCGATCTGAAGCGAGCCCGCGAGCGCATAGGCGACGACCAGCGGCGGCGAGGCGAGGTAGTTCGCCTTCACGTCCGGGTTTACGCGGCCCTCGAAATTGCGGTTGCCGGAGATCACGGCGCCCGCGACCAGATCGTGAGCGTTGATCGCCTCCGAGATGTCCTCCGGCAGCGGGCCGGAATTGCCGATGCAGGTGGTGCAGCCGAAGCCAACCAGGTTGAAGCCGAGGGCGTCGAGGTCCTTCTGCAGATCGGCGGCCTTCAGGTAGCCCTCGACCACCTGGCTGCCCGGCGCGAGCGAGGTCTTCACCCACGGCTTGGATTTCAGCCCCTTGGCGACCGCCTTGCGGGCGAGCAGGCCGGCCGCGATCAGCACGCTCGGATTGGACGTGTTGGTGCAGGAGGTGATGGCGGCGATCGTCACGTCGCCATGGCCGAGGTCGAAGCCGGAATTGGCGACCGGCACGCGCTTGGACGCCTCGCCCGGCTTCTTGAACTCGCCTTCGAGCGCCGCCAGGAAGCCGGTCTTGGCCTCCTTCAGCAGCACGCGGTCCTGCGGGCGCTTCGGCCCGGCGAGCGACGGCTCGACGGTGGTGATGTCGAGCTCCAGCGCGTCGGTGAACACCGGGTCGGGCGATCCGGCCTCGCGCCACATTCCCTGCGCCTTGCAATAGGCTTCCACAAGCGACAGCCGATCGGGATCCCGGCCGGTCTCGTCCAGATAGGCGATGGTCTCGGCGTCGACGGGGAAGAAGCCGCAGGTCGCGCCATATTCCGGCGCCATGTTGCCGATGGTGGCGCGGTCCGCGAGCGACAGATGGTCGAGCCCGTCGCCGTAGAACTCCACGAACTTGCCGACCACGCCCTTCTTGCGCAGCATCTGCGTGACGGTGAGCACGAGGTCGGTGGCGGTGATGCCTTCCTTGAGCTGGCCGGTCAGCTTGAAGCCGATCACTTCAGGGATCAGCATCGACACCGGCTGGCCGAGCATTGCCGCCTCGGCCTCGATGCCGCCGACGCCCCAGCCAAGCACTCCGAGGCCGTTCACCATGGTCGTGTGGCTGTCGGTGCCGACGCAGGTGTCGGGATAGGCGACGGTCTCGCCGTCCTCATCCTTCGTCCAGACGGTCTGGGCGAGGTATTCGAGGTTCACCTGGTGGCAGATGCCGGTGCCGGGCGGCACCACGCGAAAATTGTCGAAGGCCGACTGCCCCCATTTCAGGAAGCGGTAGCGCTCCTGGTTCTGCTTGTACTCCTCCTCGACGTTCTTGCCGAAGGCGGCGTTGTCGCCGAAGAAGTTCACGATCACGGAATGGTCGATCACGAGGTCGACCGGCACCAGCGGGTTGATGCGCTTCGGGTCCCCGCCGAGATGCACCATGGCGTCGCGCATCGCGGCGAGGTCGACCACCGCGGGCACGCCCGTGAAGTCCTGCATCAGCACGCGCGACGGGCGGTAGGCGATCTCGTACTCGCCCTTGCCGCGGTTCTCGAGCCAGCCCTTGACCGCCGAGATGTCGTCTTTCTTGACCGTGCGTCCGTCCTCGAAGCGCAGCAGGTTCTCGAGCAGCACCTTCATCGAGAAGGGCAGGCGGGACACGCCCTCGAGCCCGTTCGCCTCGGCGTCGGGGATGCTGTAGTAGCGGTAGGACTTCGAACCGACAGACAGAGTTTTCGCGGACCGGAAGCTGTCGGGATGGGACACGGGGAAGAGCTCCTGGGATTCGGGGCCGCGCACCGGGATCGTCACGCCGCTGTCGAAGCCTCTCGCGCGTGCGCTGCACAAGATGGACGCAGGCTCCTTATAGGGGAAGAGTTGTCAGCGTTGAAGCCGCTTGAGGGCAGGTCCGGCATGGCGAATTCGGGCGGCCTTCGACCCGTTCCAGAGCGCGGCCGCCCGCCGCGTCCGTCCGACGGGCGCGCCCCGTCGTGAAGCTCGTCGCGGACGCGCTGAGGGTCGCGCGCGGCGGGCGGCCGGTGCTGGACGGCGTCAGCCTGGCCGTCGACGCGGAAGGCGCGCTCGCCGTCACGGGGCCGAACGGAGCGGGCAAGTCGACCTTGCTGCGCACGCTCGCCGGGCTGCTGAAGCCGGAGGCCGGTTCGGTGCGGATCGAGGGCGACGCGGCCGGGCTGCGCGCGCCCGAGCGGATGCATCTCCTCGGCCATCTCGACGCGGTGAAGGCCGGCCTGTCCGTCGCCCGCAACCTGCGCTTCGCACGGGACCTGCTCGGCGGCGAGGGCGATCTGGGGCTCGCCCTAGACCGCGTCGGGCTCGCGGCGATCGCCGATCTGCCCGGGGCCGTGCTGTCCGCCGGCCAGCGGCGGCGGCTCGCTCTCGCGCGCCTGCTGGCGGCGCCGCGGCCGATCTGGCTGCTCGACGAGCCGACCGCGGCGCTCGACGCCGCGGGTCAGCGACTGCTCGCAGACCTCATCGCCGAGCATCGGGCGAAGGGCGGCCTGGTGATCGCCGCGACCCACGCCGAGCTCGGTTTTCCAGGCGGCGCGACGCTTGATCTCGCGCCGCGCCGACCCGGCGTCTGATCAGTCCACGACGGCCTTGCCCATGGCGTCGACGTCGACGTCCTGAACGCCGTTGTCGGTGGCGACGTCAATCTCATAGGCGACGGCGTCGCCCGAGCGCTCGACCTCGGCGCCGATCGCCTTGCCCTTGGCGGCCGTCTCGGCGGCGGCGATGGCGTCCTTCAGCTGAACCTGGGCCTTCTGGAAGTCGGCCGGCTTCAGCATGGTGAAGTATTTTTCGAAGGTCTGCTCCTCCTCGCCCGTCACCTGGCCGGAGTTGGGATCGACGTAATACTCGGTGAGCTTGTCGCCGCCGCCGCTCAGGACCTTGATCTCCCAGCGCCCGCCATTGTCGTCCTCGAACTCGGCGTCCGTGGCCTTGCCCTGCCCCTTCTGCTCGGCGGCGTCGATCGCCTGGACGATCGAAACCTTCGCGTTCTTCGCCATTTCGGTCTCGTCGGCGGCCGAGGCGGGCGCGGAGGCGAAGCCGGCGAAGGCGAGGACGGCGGCCGGAACGATAAAGCGGTTGGTCATGACATGCGTCTCCAAATGCGTGCCGAACCGTCGGGTCCGGGCCTGATCAACTCGCGAGCAGGTGCTATGGTTCAGACCCGCGTCACGCCGGACGCCCCCGGCCGAGACCCTTCCCGCCCATGCCTTCGCCCCTGGTCGCCCTGATCTCGCGCGATCTCGCGCTCGCCCGCGGAGGCGGGGCGGGTCTCGGAGTCGTGTTCTTCCTCCTGGTCGTGACGCTGACGCCGTTCGCGATCGGTCCGGACCTCAAGCTGCTGGGACGCATCGGCCCGGCGATCCTGTGGCTCGGGGCGCTGCTCGCGACCCTGCTCGGCCTCGACCGGCTGCTTCAGGCCGATCACGAAGACGGCAGCCTGGACCTGGCGCAGCTCGCGCCGGCGCCGCTCGAGGCGCTGGTCGCGGGCAAGATCCTGGCGCACTGGCTCACGACCGGACTGCCGCTGGTGATCGCGGCGCCGCTGTTCGGCGTGATGCTGGACGTCGCGCCGGCGACGCTCGCCAGAGTCGCGCTCGCGCTGCTGGTTGGCACGCCGGCGCTCGCCTGCCTCGGCGCCGTCGGCGCGGCGCTCACCGTCGGGCTGAGACGAGGGGGGCTGCTCGTGCCCGTGCTCATTCTGCCGCTCGCCATACCCGTGCTGATCTTCGGCGTCGCGGCGAGCGATCCGACGCAAAGCGGGTTCGGGCCGCTGAGCGCGCTCGCCGGACTGGCGCTCGGCTACGCCGTGCTCGGCCCGGTCGCAGCGGCCGGGGCCCTCAAAGTTCTGCGCGAATGAGAAGGCCGGTCGAAAGGCCGGTTTCGCTCCGCGGCGATACGCTTTAGTGAGTGCGGCCCGACGCGTGGCGTCATCCAGGATCGCCTCGCAATGGGCGCCTTTCTCGGATGACGATCGCGAGATCGCGGCTGCGCCGCCATCCGGGATGACGGCAGGGAAACGAAGCGAACCGCCATGGGCCTGATCTCCGCCGTCTCCTCGCTCGCCAACCCGACGCGCTTTTCCGCCTTCGCGCGCCGCGCGCTGCCCTGGCTCGCAGGCGCGACGGCGCTGACGCTCGGCGCGGGCCTCTATCTCGGCCTGTTCGTCGCGCCGCCGGACTACCAGCAGGGCGAGACCGTGCGGATCATGTTCCTGCACGTGCCCTCCGCCTGGCTCGGCATGTTCGGCTACGTGCTGATGGCGATCGCGAGCCTCGGCGTGCTGATCTGGCGCCACCCGCTCGCGGACGTGGCCGCGAAGGCCGCAGCCCCGCTCGGCGCCGCCTTCACCTTCCTCGCGCTCGCCACCGGCTCGCTCTGGGGCAAGCCGATGTGGGGGACGTGGTGGGTGTGGGACGCGCGGCTGACATCGTTCCTCATCCTGTTCCTGATGTATCTCGGCCTGATGGCGCTGAGGTCGGCGATGGAGGAGCCGTCGCGCGCGGCGAAGGCCTGCGCGATCCTGACCCTCGTCGGCTCGGTCAACATCCCGATCATCAAGTTCTCGGTCGACTGGTGGAACACGCTGCACCAGCCGGCCTCGGTGATCCGCGCCGGCAAGCCGACGATGGATGCCTCCATCCTGATCCCGCTGCTGGTCTGCGCGATCGGCTTCACGCTGCTGTTCGTGACGCTGCATCTCGCGGCGATGCGCACCGAGCTCGTGCGCCGGCGGGTCCGGACGCTGAGGCTGACCGCCGCGTCCTCCGCCGGCGCCTTCGCGGCGGAGCCCGCGGAATGAGCGGTCCGCACGCCGGCTTCATCCTCGCGGCCTACGCGATCGGCTTCGCCGTCGTCGCCGGGGTGATCCTGTGGACGATCCTCGACCACCGCATCCAGTCCAAGGCGCTGGCCGAGCTCGAGGCGCGGCGTCCGCGTCGCCGGGGCGACGCGCGATGAGCGCGCGCGACGAGGCCGGCAAGCCCCGCTTCGGCCTGAGGCGGCGCCTCCTGCTGCTGCCCGTTCTGCTGTTCGTCGCGCTCGCGGCGCTGCTCTACGGCCGGCTGTTCAGCGGCGACCCTGCGGCGCTGCCCTCGGCGCTGATCGGACGTCCCGCCCCCGACGTCGCGCTGCCGCCGCTGGAGCGCCTGACGGGCGACGCCGGCGCGGTGCCCGGCTTCTCCCGCGCCGATCTCGCGGCGGGCGAGGTCACGGTGGTCAACGTGTTCGCGTCGTGGTGCGCGCCCTGCCGGATCGAGCACCCGCTGCTCATGACCCTGAAGGACAAGGGCGTCCGGCTGTTCGGGATCAACTACAAGGACGACCCTGAAAACGCCCGCCGCTTCCTCGGCGGCCTCGGCAACCCGTTCGCAAAGGTCGGCGTCGATCCGAGCGGCCGCGCCGCGATCGACTGGGGCGTCTACGGCGTGCCCGAGACCTTCGTCGTCGACGGCCAGGGCCGCATCGCCTTCAAATTCGTGGGCCCGCTCACGGACGAGGCGATGACCAAGACGCTGCTGCCGGAGATCGAGAAGGCGAAGGGACCGCAGCCCGGCGCCTGAGGCGCTACTTCCTACTCGTCCACGATCTCGGTCTTCTCGATCGCGATGCCGAAGCCGGCGAGGCCGACGAACTGGCGCTCGTGGCCGGCGAGGAGCGAGATCTTGCGGGCGCCGAGGTCGCGCAGGATCTGCGCGCCGACGCCGATCTCGCGCCAGCGCGCGCGGCGCTGGCGGGCGGATCTGTGCTTCTCCGCCGCCGGATCGGCCGCGTCGGCGATCGACTCGGCGGAGTCGCGCATGACCGCAGGGTCGCGGATCAGCACGAACACGCCCCGTCCGGTCTCGTTGAAGCGGGCGAGGGCGTTGTCGAGCCAGCCCTTGGAGGTCGCGGCGCCGCGCAGCAGGTCGGTCAGCAGGTGCTCGCGGTGGATGCGGCAGGGCGCGGCCGTTTCGCCGCCGATGTCGCCGACGGTGATCGCGAGGTGCTGGGTCTGCTCGAACGGCGTCTCGTAGATCGTGATCGCGGCGTCGAGGCCGCCGATGCGGCGCTCGAAGCGGTCGACGCGGCGCACGAAGGTCTCGCGCCGCGAGCGGTGGTCGATCAGGTCCTCGATCGAGACGATCTTAAGGCCGTGCTCGCGGGCGAAGGCGATCAGCTCGGGCAGCCGCTTCACCGTGCCGTCGTCGTTGACGACCTCGGCGAGCACGCCGACGGCCGGAAGGCCCGCAAGCGCCGCGAGATCGGTCGCGGCCTCGGTGTGGCCCGAGCGCGTCAGCACGCCGCCGTCGCGCGCGATCAGCGGGAAGACGTGGCCGGGGCGCAGGAAGTCGCCGGCGATCGCGTTGCTCGAGGCGAGCGCGCGCACGGTGTTGGCGCGCTCCTCGCCGGAGATGCCGGTCGTCAGTCCGATCTTGTAATCGACCGACACGGTGAAGGCGGTGCGCATCGGGTCGCGATTGTTCGCGACCATCGGCGCGAGGTTGAGCGCGTCGGCGCGCTCCGCCGTCATCGGCGCGCAGATGATGCCGCTGGTGTGGCGGACCATGAAGGCGAGCGCCTCGGACGTCGCCTTCGACGCCGCGCAGATCAGGTCGCCTTCGTTCTCGCGGTCGGTGTCGTCGACGACGACCACGAGTTCGCCTGCGGCGATCGCGGCGATCGCCTGCTCGATGCTGTCGAGGTCCATGCGTGTCCGTCGGGGTGGGGCTGGCGCTCGCGCGCATGCGGTGCCGTCGAATGCACCCGCGCGGCGGCCCCGGTCAAGGGCGGGGGGCTGCGACCGGCTTCGAGAACGGAGGGGCGCAGGCTTCCAGCGCGTCGCGCAGGGTTTGTCCGTCATAGGGCTTGGTGACGACGGCCCAGCGTCCGCCGTCCGCCAGCGCCGGCGACGGCTGGAAGTCGTCGCGGCCCGTCGAGAACACGATCGGCACCCCTGGACGCTGGTTCCGGAACCATTGCGCCAGGTCCTCCCCGTCCATATCGGGCAGGCCGAGGTCGGTGAGCACGACGTCGATCGGCTCGGCGCCGTTGAAAGCCGCCTGGGCCGCGGCGGCGTTCCGGGCCTCGACGACGCGATAGCCATGTGCGCTGAGCATGTCGGCCACGCTCATCGCGATCAGCGGCTCGTCCTCGACCAGCAGCACGCGAAGCGGCGCGGAGCGCGGCGTCGCCGCCGGAGTCCGGTCGAGCAGTTCGCGCAGCTTGCGGGCGAGGTCGTCCTTTCCGTAGGGCTTGTCGATCAGATGGACGTCGGCGTCGATCCTGCCTTGATGGACGATGACGTCCTCCGCATAGCCCGACATGAACAGCACCTTGAGTTCGGGATGGGCCGCCCGCGCGTCGTTCGCGAGGTCGGGCGGCGTCGGCTGGCCGGGCATCACGACGTCCGAGAGCATGAGATCGAACGGTTCGCCGCGCTCGAGCGCGAGGGCGGCCTCCCGCGTCGTGCCGGCGGCGGTGACGTCATAGCCGAGCGAGACGAGCAGATCGGCCGCGGCGCGGCGCACGGCGTCGTCGTCCTCGACGACCAGGATCCGCTCGCCGCGACCGCGGGCGTCGGCCGGTTCGGCCGCGGGTTCGGCGGCCGCGGCCGCGGCGCTGCGCGGCAGGCTGAGCCGGACGGTGGTGCCCTTCTCCGGCGCGCTCTCGATCTCGATATGGCCGTTCGACTGCTCGATGAAGCCCTGAACCTGCGGCAGTCCGAGCCCGGTGCCGCGGCCCTCGGGCTTGGTCGAGAAGAACGGCTCGAAGACGCGCGCGAGCACCGCAGGGACCATGCCCGAGCCCGAATCGGCGACGGTGATCTCGACCGTGTCGCCCGTGTCCTGCCCGTCGCCCTCGACGTTGCGGACCGCGATGGCGACGCGTCCGCCGCCGGGCATCGCGTCGCGCGCGTTGATGGCGAGGTTGAGCACCGCGTTCTCGAGCTGGGCTGCGTCCACGAGCGCCGTCCAGCCTTCCGGATCGCGCTCGATCGCGATCTCGATCGTCTCGCCGAGCGCGCGCTGCAACAGCTCCTGCATCGACGCGATCAACGCGCCGACATCCGTCGGCTTCGGCGTCAACGGCTGACGGCGCGAAAAGGCCAGCAATTGCCGCGTGAGCTTGGCGCCGCGCTCGGCGCCGGCCATCGCGTCCCGGAGCCGGCGCTCGATCGCCGGATTGAGGACGTCCGCCAGCTCATGCGCCAGCAGCTCCAGATTGCCCCGCACGACCTGCAGCAGATTGTTGAAGTCGTGGGCGACGCCACCGGTGAGCTGGCCCACCGCCTCCATCTTCTGCGCCTGGCGCAGCTGCTGCTCGGCCTCGCGCCGCTCGGTCAGGTCGCGCGCGGAACCCACGACATGCGCCGACCGTCCGTCTTCGGTCGCCACCGGCGCGAGCGCGACCTCGATCACGCGATCGACCTGGTCGAGCTCCACGGTCTCCTCGTAGCGCAGGGGCTGGCCGGAGGCGACGCAGGTCTCGATCTGCCGCACCAGCCGTTCGGCCATCGCCGGAGGCAGGAAATGGCCGAGCTCGCGCCCCTGGATCGCCTCGCGCCGGACGCCGAGCGCGCGCTCCATCACGCGATTGACGGTTTCGGCGACGATCGGCGCGTTGGGCTCGACGGCGACGACGAACACGCCGTCGGCGGTGTTGTCGATATAGGCGGCGTAGAGCGCGTCGAGGTCGCGGCGCGCGCTCTCCTCCTCGCGGCGGACCGCGTCCTGGGCTTCGACGCGCTCCTTCGCCTTGGCGAGATCGGCGTTGCGGGATTCGATCAGGCGCTCGAGCTCATGGCCGCGCCGCGCCGCGCCCTCTCGAACGCGGACGACGTCCTCGATATCGACCCCGAGCCCGAACCAGCGGACGATCGCGCCGGCCTCGCGCATCGGCCAGGCTTCGCCGTGGAACCAGCGCCAGCCGCCTTCGACGCGGTCGCGGATACGGAACTCCGCGGCGAAAGGATCGCCGGTCGCGAGGCTCTTTCGCCAGCGCGCGACGGTCGCCTCGCGGTCGTCCGGATGCATGACCTCGAGCCACAGCCGACCGCCGTCGGAGCCCTTCGGCATGCCCGTGAGATCGCGCCAATAGGCGTTGAAATAGTCGGGCTCACCGCCGGCGGGGGCCGACCAGACGATCTGCGGGGCGGTCTCCGCGAGCGCGAAGAACCAGTCCGCGCCGGGCTGGGCGTCATCGACGGGAGGCGTGGCGAAGGTCAGCGAACCTGCAGCCATCATGAAGCACCGCGCGCGGCGGTCCGTACGCCGCCGCTCGAAGACGACGCTAGCACGAAAGTCTTCGCGCTTGGCGAGCCCGCGCCGGGCGCCGCAGGCGGCCGCCGCCGGCGCCGCCCACGCCTCTCAGCTCCCGGACGTCTCCTCTCCCGGGCCGTCGTACCGGCCGGAGTCCTTGGATTCCGAAGGCGCGGTGGTCGGCCGCCTGGCGGGCGCAGCGATCGCCTGCGGCGCGTCCGGATGGACCGGCGCCATTCCGATGTCGCCCTTCACATGAAGCGGAGGGGCTTTGCCCTCCTTGTCTTCGCCCATGTACAGCGTGACATGCGGGAACGGCATCTCGATGCCGCGCTCGTCGAAGATCTCCTTCACGATCTCGTTGTAGGCGCGGCCGACCGCCCACTGCTTGCCGGGCTCGGTCTTGATGCGGGCCCGGACCGTGATCGCGCTGTCTCCGAACTCGGTGAGCCCCTGCAGATCGAACGGGCCGATGATGCTCGGCCCGTGCGCCTCATGCTGCTTCAGCCGGTCGAAGGCCTCCTGCATCGCCTGCTTCACCTCCGGGATGCTCTCGCGGTAGGCGACGCCCATCTTGATCAGGTGGTAGCTGAAGATCTTCGTCGTGTTCGACACGCTGTCGACCGCCGAGAACGGGATGAGGTGATAGGTCCCGTCGAGGGAGCGGATGCCGACCGAGCGGATCGTCAGGCGCTCGACCGTTCCCTGGACGCCCGCGACCTTGACGTTGTCGCCGGTGTTCATCGCGTTCTCGAACTGGATGAAGGCGCCGGTGATGATGTCCTTCACCAGAGTCTGCGCCCCGAAGCCGATGGCGAGGCCGATCACGCCGGCGCCGGCGAGCAGCGGCGCGATGTCGACGCCGATCTCCGAGAGCGCGAGCATCGCGACCAGCACGATGAGCACGATGGTGAAGGCGTTGCGGAACAGCGCGAGCAGCGTCTTCTCGCGCGCCGTCGGCACATGGCCGAACTCCGGGTTCAGCCGGTAGTCGATCCAGGACGACGCGCCGAGATAGATCCCGACCCCGACCAGCACGATGAACCCGGCGGTGATCGTGGAGGCGGCGAACTCCGCGCCGGCCGTGGTGGAAAGCCAGCCGAGGAAGTCGACGAGCGCCCAGCTCTGCGCGATGGCGAGCAGCACGACGAACAGCACGACGAGCCGCACGACCTTCAGTATGGCGGGCACGAAGGCGTTCAGGCGCGCTTCGAGCGCGGGCAGCCGCGCCTTGACCTCGCTTGGCACATGCATGCCGCCCGCGATCAGCTTCGAGATCAGCGTTGACACGAGCGCGCCGGCGGCGACCGCGACCAGCGTCTGGGCGGTCGCCCGCGCCATGAAGGGCAGCGCCTCGCCGGGGTTGACGAGCCAGACGACGAACAGCGCAAGCAGCCAAGCGAGAGCGACCACGTGCCAGAACCGCGCGAGGAAGCCGTAGAAGGCGGTGAGAAGGTCGCCGTCCATCGCTTCCGACTTGCCGGCGAGCCGCGCGCGGACCCGGTCGCGGTTCTGCAGCACGATCGCGACCGCCATCATCAGGGTGGCGAAAGCGACCACCACGCGGATCGCCTGCGCGGCGCCCGGGGAAACGGCGGCGGCGATGATCGGCGCGACGAACAGGAACGTGTAGCCGAGCGCCGAGACGATCCGGCTCAGCCAGAAATACCAGTAGGCCGCCGCCTCGTCCCCGATCGGCAACGCGCGGAGCGGCGGCTGGGCGGGCGAGAGCAGCGCGCGCAACGCGACCTTGGTCAGCTCGACCGCGAAAAAGGCGTTGAGATAGAGCGTCTGCTGGATGTTCATGACGCCGGACGAGCCGAACTGCAGCGCGAAGGCGTAGCCGCTCCCCCAGGCGATCACGATCATCAGCGCGTCGACCAGGACGCTCGCAAGCAGCAGAACGCCGCGGCCTGCGAAGCCGGCGGCGGCGGCGCGCCTCCCGATCCAGCGGTAATAGGGAATGCCGATCGCCCGCAGACCTATGAAGACGCCGAAGGTGACGGCGATCGTCAGGGCGACCGCGACCAGCCGTCCCCAGTCGAAACCCTGGCCTCCGGTCCCGCCGGTAAAAATGCTCGTGAGGTCGCCGATCAGGACCTTGCTCGCCGCGGCGAGGCCTGCGGCGCGCTCGGCGACGGCGCGGGTGTATTCCGCAGCGCGGCGCGCGAAGCTCGGCTCGGCCGTTCCCTCCGCA
The DNA here is from genome assembly GCF_049446035.1 of Hansschlegelia sp. KR7-227. Lineage (NCBI taxonomy): Bacteria > Pseudomonadati > Pseudomonadota > Alphaproteobacteria > Hyphomicrobiales > Methylopilaceae > Hansschlegelia > Hansschlegelia sp. KR7-227. Next base: position 3,126,314 of record NZ_JBMSEA010000001.1, on the reverse strand, counting down.
GTTTTGGCGGCGTCGTTCGCCGACGCTTCGGTCGGCTCGGCCGGCGGGCCGTCGCCTGCGGTTTTCGCGGCCTCGGGCGACTTGACCGGGTCGGCCGGCGCCGGCGCACGCGGCGCGCTTTCCCGCAGACGGTCGATCAGCGCGTTGCGCGCGCGCTCGTCCTGCAGAATGCGGATCAGGGCGTCGACATCGCCGGAGGCCGCGTTCGCCGACTCCGCCGCGGGCGGGGGCGCGCCCTCCTGGGACCGCGCGGGGCCCACGCCGAGAAGCGCGGCGACCGCGAGCGCGAGAAGGACGAACAGGCGGGAGGGCGTCATGGCATCCGATCGGCGTTGGCCGCGCAGGGCCGGTCGCCCGGCCGAAGAGCGGCCAATTAGGACCCGGCGGGCCGCCGGAAACCCGCCGCCGGGCGGAGCGTCATCCCGTCTCCAGCTCGGAATGCGACTTGAGCGCCCTGCCGCCGTCACTCTGCTCGACGAGATAAGCGGGATTGGCCTCGCTCGCCCGGCGGACGATCCTGGCGCCCTTGATCGTGCGCTGGACGCGGGACGTGAAGACCTGGGCGACCTCGCCATGGGCCGTTCCCTGCCCCCAGGACCACGAGACCTTCGATCCGACCGCATAAGCCTTCATGTCCGTCCTCCCGCCGCCCTTCGGATCTGAGAGGCAACGCGCGCCACGGAGTCGCGTTCCGGCGCCGGGGCTTCTGCCGGGCCGCCGACGGCCTTAGGATCGAGGCGACTTCCCCCTTAGGCTGGAGCGACATGGTCTCGGACCGGACGATCGATTGGCTGCGGCGCCTCATCGGCTTCGACACCACGAGCCGCAATTCGAACCTGCCGCTGATCGCCGAGGTCGAGGCCTATCTCGACGCGATCGGCGTCGCGCATGAGCGGGTCGCGGACGCCTCCGGAGAGAAGTCGAACCTGTTCGCGACCATCGGCCCCGCGGATCGGCCGGGAATCGTGCTCTCCGGCCACACCGACGTCGTGCCGGTCGACGGCCAGGACTGGACGACCGACCCCTTCACGCTCGACCGGAGGGACGGCCGGCTCTACGGCCGCGGCGCCTGCGACATGAAGGGCTTCATCGCGGTCTGCCTTGCGCTCGCGCCGGAGATGAAGGCCGCCGACCTGAAGATCCCGATCCACTTCGCCTTCTCCTATGACGAGGAGGTCGGATGCCTCGGCGTCCGCGACCTGCTCGGCGTGCTGGCCGCCCGTCCCGTGAAGCCGCTCGGCTGCGTCGTGGGCGAGCCCACCAGCATGCAGGTGGTGATCGGCCACAAGGCGAAGCGCTCGTTCAGCGTGCGGCTGCGCGGCGTCGGCGGGCACTCCGCCCGCGCGCCGGAATGCGTCAACGCGGTCGAATACGGCGCGCGGCTGGTGACGACGGCGTCCGCGATCGGCGCCCGGCTCGCGGCCTCCGGCCCGCGCGACGCGCTCTACGACATCCCGCATTCGACCGCCCATGTCGGCTGCTTCCACGGCGGCTTCGCGCTCAACATCGTGCCCGACGAGGCGGTGATGGAGTTCGAGTTCCGCGCGCTGCCGGAGGACGACGCCGACGCGCTGGTGGCTGAGATGGAGCAGGCGGCCCGCGACGTCGAAGGCGAGATGCGCGGCCGCGACGCCCGGTCGTCGGTCGAGATGGCGCTGAAGTCGGAAATTCCCGGCCTGTCGATCGACGCCGAGGCCGCCATGGTGACGCTCGCCAAGAAGCTCGCCGGCCGCAACGACCACGCCAAGGTCGCCTATGGCACGGAGGCCGGGCTGTTCGTCGCGATGGCGGGCATCCCCGCGATCGTCTGCGGCCCCGGCTCGATCGCGGAGGCCCACAAGCCGGACGAATATGTCGAGGAGGCGCAGCTCGCGCTCTGCGAGACCTTCATGCGCCGCCTGATCGCGCACTGCTCGGCCTGAGCGCCGCCGGCGCTCTGGGGCGGCCGCGGAGTTCTTCTGAGAGGCGCTCGAGACCGGCGCCGAGCAGGGAGGTGAGATCTATGCGGAATCTGAACGGCTACGGCGTCCTCGCCCTCGTCGTCGTCGTGGCGACGGGGCCCGGACCTGCGCTGGCCCAGAGCGGCCAGAGTCCCGACCCCTGCGACGCGCTCGGCGGCTACCAGCTCGAAACCTGCCTGACGAAGGAGCTCGCCGCGGCCGACGCGGCGCTCAACGCCGCCTACGGACAGGCGGAGGCCGCGATCGCAGGCGCGCCCGGCATGACGGCCGAGCAGAAGACGGGCTGGAAGGCCGATCTCCTCGCCGCCCAGCGCGCCTGGCTCGCCTTCCGCGACGCGAACTGCACATTCGACCTCATCGGCGCAGAATGGAGCTTCGGCAGCGGCGCGACGTCGGCGCAGCAGCACTGCGTGCTGACGCTGACCCGCACACGCGCCCAGGAGCTGCTGGACCGCTATCCGCCGTCCTAAGGCGGAAAGAGATCCTCGACCGTCATCCCGGGCGTGTCCCGGGATCCAGCCCCGCCGCCGGCGGCATATCCTTGGACACCCGGAGGAAATGGGTTCCGGGACAAGCCCGGAACGACGGCTGCGGCCGAACGATCCGGGGAACCTTATCCGCCTGCAGACTCCTCGCGCCCCGCTGCGCGCTCGTCGTCGACGGGGGCTCGCGAGACCATGCCGGCCGGCTCGATCGGCGTCAGCATCGTGGCCGCGCCGGGAAGCGTCTCGTAGGTGATCGGGAAGGTTTCGCGGGTCAGTTCGCCGTCGGTCGCGACCCAGACGCGGCGGCGGCGGATCTTCTCCACGACCGCCTTTTTCGCGCGGAACGACTCGATCAGCGGGTTTTCGCGCCAGCCGCCGAGCACGACGTCCACGCCGAGCTTGAGGCGTTGCCGCAGCGTTCCGGCATGGGCGACGATCACCTCGATCTCGCCGAGGTCGAGGCGGGGCCTGCGCCACCCGGCGTCGGCGAACGCGTTGTTGGTGACGAGCACCGCGGTCGCGTCGACCTTGATCGGCGCCCCGTCGATGACGAGCTCGTAGCGCGACCGGCCGGAGCGCAGAAAGGCCCGGAGCGCCGCGAAGGAGAAGCCGGCGTAGCGCCCGAAGCCTTTCAATCCGCGGGCGGCTTCGCGCGCCCGCGCCATCTGGGCGAAGAAGCCCATCCCCGAGATCGAGTGGAACGGCCGGCCGTTGATGGCGGCGAGGTCGATGCGCCGCGGCTCGGAGCGGGCGAGCGCCGAGATCGCCTCGCCCATCTCCTGCGGCACGCCGAGGTCGCGGGCGAGCAGGTTCATCGTGCCGAAGGGCAGGACGCCGAAGGTCCTCTTCGTCGCGAGCAGCTTGCTCAACGACCGCGACAGCGAGCCGTCGCCGCCGCCGACGATGATCTCGTCATGCGAATCCGTCCGTCCGAGATCGTCCAGCACCGAGCCCAAATCGCGCGGCGGCGCCATGCGGACGTCGACCGCCTTGCCGGCGGCGGCGAACGCCTGCTCCACGCGCTTCGCCGGTCCTTGCGGCGCGGCCGCCTCGCTCAGATCCTTCAACGTTCCGGCCCGCGGATTGAGCAGGACGAGACAGCGGGCCATCAGCGACACCTTCGGGACTGAACGCTCATGACCCGAGGGGGGCGCGTCGGATCAGACATAGGGCGGCGCGGCGCGCTCCGCATCCTCGCTCCATCCCATGGCCGCAAAGGTCGCCGACATATGGGCGGGCGCGGGCGCCTGGGCCTCGATCGGCGGCTTGCCCTCCCGCATCGGGATCGAGACGGCGCGCGCGTGCAGATGGAGCGGAGGGCCACCGGCCGGCGCGGCGCCGTAGATCGGATCGCCCAGCAGCGGCAGCCCGATATGCGCCGCATGAACGCGGATCTGGTGCGTGCGGCCGGTGAGCGGCGTGAACTCGAGCCACGAAAGCCCCGCGCCGCGCTTCAGCACCCGCCATTCCGTGGCCGACGGCTGTCCGGCGGGATCGACCGCCATCCACCAGCCGCGGGTCGGGCTGCGTTTGGCGAGGGGCGCGTCGATGCGGCCCTCGTCCGCCTCCGGGTTCCCGCGGACCACCGCCCAATAGGTCTTCGACACGCGGCCGTTCGAAAACAGCTTGCCGAGCCGGGCGAGCGCCTTGCGGTGGCGGCCGAGCACCAAGCAGCCGCTGGTGTCCTTGTCGAGCCGGTGCGCGAGCGCGGGGTCGCGCGGCAGCCCGAAGCGTAAGGCCCCGAACAGCGCCTCCAGATTGGCGCCGCCCTTGGGGCCGGCGTGCACCGGAAGTCCCGCGGGCTTGTCCACGATCAGCGTCAGCCCGTCGCGGTGCAGCACGCGGGCGGCGAGATCGTCGGCGGTGAAGTCGCCTGGGAGCCTTCGGAAGGCAACGTCGTGCGGCATAAGGGGGGCTGTCGGCTGGTCGATCGGCTATGGGCGGGACGGCGGCTTGCACTATGTCGCGAACATGAAGCTCGTCTCCACCGTCTTTGAAGTCGCGCCCGAAGACGCCGCAGCTTTTCGGGCCGCGGTGTTCGCGAGCGCGAACGCGATCGAGCGCGGCGATCCCGACTGCCGGGGCGTCGCGATCGCCGAGGATCCGTCGGCGCCCGGCTTCTTCCTGACCTCCGCGCTCTATGCCGACGACGCCGCCGCAGGCGACGGCAGCGAGTCGCTGCGCGCCTTTGAGGAGACCGTGCGGCCGCTGGTCAAGCACAAGCGCGTCCGGCTGGTCGATCTCGCCTGACATGACGCTGATCGTCGGAGACATCGGCGGCACCAACAGCCGTTTCGGACTGGTCGACGGCGCGTCGCCGCGCCCGCGCGGCGTCGGCGCGCAGCCGAACGCCCGCCACGAGAGCTTCGACGACGCGCTCGCCGCCTATCTCGCCGGCGCGCCGGAGCGGCCGAAGCGGGCGGCCTTCGCGGTCGCGGGTCCGATCGACGGACGGACCGCCCGGCTGACCAACCGGGCTGGCTGGGCGATCGACGCGGACGCGCTGGCGAGGCGCTTCGGCTTCGACGCCGTGACGCTCATGAATGATTTCGCCGCCCAGGCGGCGGCCTTGCCGCATCTCGGACCCGACGAGGTCGCCGCGATCGGCGATGTCGGTCCTTCGGGCGACGCGAACAAGGCGGCGGTCGGGCCCGGCACCGGGCTCGGCGTGGCCGCGCTGCTGCGCGTCGACGGACAGTGGCTGCCGCTCGCCACCGAAGGCGGCCATGTCGAACTCGCCGCGACCGACGCGATCGAGTGGGAGGCCTTCGCCGCGCTTCGCCGGACGCTCGGGCGGGTGTCGGCCGAGGACGTGCTGGCCGGGCCCGGGCTCGCCCGCCTGCACGGGGCGCTCGCGCTCGCCCGCGGGGAGGCGGAGGACAGCGCCGAACCGGCGGAGCTGACGGCTCGGGCGAGCGAGGGCGACGCGCGGGCGCGGGCGACGATCACGCTGTTCCTCACGATGCTCGCGCGCTTCGCAGGCGACGTCGCGTTGAACTACGGGGCCAATGGCGGCGTCTATCTGTGCGGCGGCGTCGCGCCGAAGCTTCTGCCGTTCGTCGACGCCCCCGCCTTTCGCGCGGCCTTCGAGGCGAAACGACCGCATGAGGAGCGCATGCGGAAGATCGCGACGCTTGTGGTGACGGCCGCCGAAGCCGGCCTGATCGGCTGCGCCGCCGCCGTCGCGGGCTAAACGACGCGTATGCAGACCCGACATCCTTTCACGGGTCAAAGTTAAGCTTCATTAACTCCAACATTAAAGCAGTCGTGATTTGCGACGCATTCGATTTGAATCAATTTGATCTCTGAGGCGTCCGCCCGTATATCGAAGTCACGCAAGTCGAAACAACGGCCATCCCAGCAAACACGCCATCGGGCATTACCTCCTGATGGTATTGGGACGGCTTCGGTCTCGCCATTCCCGGCCGAAGCCTGGTTCGGGGCGGCGTCGTTCAATCGACGCTGCCCCGTATCCGTCGCGTCTGTTCCGCGGTGGGACCGGCCGCGCGGCGAATGACGGCGCTCGACACGGGCGAAGCGCGTCCCCTCCGAACGGAACCATCCGGAGCGTCCCTTCGACTTGGGAACGATCGCTTTCCAGCCCGCGTTTCCCATCTGGGAGTTGTGAATTAACAACCACAGGAGACGCCTCATGCGCTTCAAGACGCTCGGTGCTGCCGCTCTCGCCGCGACCTTCCTCGCCGGCGGGGCCGGAATCGCGAACGCCCAGTTCAACGACCTGCCGAAGAACAAGATCGACGATCCCGCCGCGGCCTCCGCCGCCGCGACAAGCGGCGGCTCGGGCATGAGCGAATCCAAGGCCACGTCGAGCAAGAAGACGATGAAGTCCAAGAAGGCGACGAAGAAGACGTCGAAGAAAAAGAAGACCTCCAAGACGTCGAGGTGAACGGAGCTGCGGCTTCACGGCTTGGAACGGCGCGCGGCGAACTCCGCCGGGCGCCTTTTTCATGCGCGACACGCGACGCCGCCTTGCGCGATCGTCGTCCACGGGAGGGGATCGCCGCGGCGCTTCGTGCTATGGGGAGCGCGTGATGAAGCATGATCCCTCCCATGGCGGCGCGCCGGCCTTCGAACGGCCCGGCCACGACCACAGCGCCTGCGCCGACCGGCTGCTGGCGCGCGCCGAGCGACTGTGCGAAGCGCGCGGCGCCAAGCTGACTGATATCCGCCGCCGGGTGCTCGAGGCGCTGGCCGCCGATCATGCGCCGGCGGGCGCCTATGACGTCATCGACCGCCTGGCGCGCGAAGGCGACAAGCCGCCGGCGCCGATCACGGTCTATCGTGCGCTCGATTTCCTTCTGGCGCAGGGGCTCGCCCACCGCATCGAGAGCCGTAACGCCTTTGTCGCGTGCAGCCATGATCATGCCGCCGCGGATGGAGCGCCCGTGGTGTTCCTGATCTGCGAGAACTGCGGAGCGGTCGGAGAGGCCGCGACAATGGACTTCGCAAAGGCGCTCGAGGCGCTCGCGCAGACGTCCGGCTTTCGCCCGCGGGCGCCGGTGATCGAGATTTCCGGCGAATGCGCCCATTGCCGTGCGGCGCGCGCCGCGTGAGGCCCGACATGACGCAGCCGGAAGCCTGGTCCTGCCCGACGACTCTCGGCACCCGCCGCGCCTCGTCCGCGGTGGCGGTGGGCGACGTGATGGTCGGGGGCGGCGCGCCGATCGTCGTCCAGTCCATGACGAACACCGACACCGCCGACGTCGCCGCGACGGTGGCGCAGGTCGCGGCCCTCGCCCGCGCGGGCTCCGAACTCGTGCGGATCACGGTCGATCGACCCGAAGCCGCAGCCGCCGTGCCCCACATCCGGGACGCGCTCGCCGTGCGAGGGATCGACACGCCGCTGATCGGCGACTTCCACTACATCGGCCACACCCTGCTCGCCGATCACCCGGCCTGCGCCGAGGCGCTCGCGAAATACCGGATCAACCCGGGAAATGTCGGCTTCGGCGCCAAGAAGGACAGGCAGTTCGCCCAGATCATCGAGATCGCGGCGCGCAACGGCAAGGCGGTGCGGATCGGCGGCAACTGGGGCTCTCTCGACGGCGAGCTGGTGACCCGGCTGATGGACGAGAACGCCGCGACGCCGTCGCCGAAGGACGCGCGCGAGGTCACCCGCGAGGCGCTGATCCGCTCCGTGCTGCTGTCGGCCGCGCGCGCCGAAGAGCTCGGCCTGCCGCGCGACAGGATCATCCTGTCGGCCAAGGTGTCGGCGGTGCAGGATCTGATCGCGGTCTACGCCGAACTCGCGCGCCGCGCGCCTTACGCGCTGCATCTCGGCCTGACCGAGGCCGGGATGGGCACCAAGGGCGTCGTCGCCTCGTCGGCGGCGCTCGGGGTGCTGCTGCAGCAGGGCGTCGGCGACACGATCCGGGTGTCGCTCACGCCGGAGCCCGGCGGCGACCGCACCGTCGAGGTCAAGGTCGCGCAGGAGATCCTGCAGACCATGGGCTTCCGGACCTTCGTGCCGCTGGTCGCGGCCTGCCCCGGCTGCGGGCGCACCACCTCGACCGTGTTCCAGGAGCTCGCGCGCGACGTTCAGGACCACATCGTGGCGCGCATGCCCGAGTGGAAGGCGCTGTATCCGGGCGCGGAGACCCTCAACGTCGCCGTCATGGGATGCATCGTGAACGGGCCGGGAGAATCCAAACACGCCGACATCGGGATCTCGCTGCCCGGCACGGGCGAGGCGCCGACCGCTCCCGTGTTCGTCGACGGCAAGAAGGTCGCGACGCTGCGCGGACCCAACCTGGTCGCGGACTTCAAGGCGATGGTCGAGGACTACGTCGCTCGCCGTTTCGGCGGCGAACCAGACCGCGTCGCAGCCGAATAGCCGGCTTCCGATCGAAGCTTCGCCCCGCGCCGAACCGCCTTACGCGTCCGGCGTGGGGCTGACCGCTCAGCCGGTCCCGGTGGGCGGCTCCGGAAGCTTCGCCGCAGCGATGTGGTCGCCCTGCAGATAGGTCGCGCCCCAGGCCGTCAGCAGGTCGGCGGCCGCCTGGGACTCCACCTGCTCGGCGACGGTTTCGAAGCCGAGCTCGCGGGCGAGGGCCAGAAGGGCGCGGACGAACGCCCCGGACTCCGGAGCGTCTTCGAGGCCGCGCACGAAGGAGCCGTCGATCTTGACGATGTCGGCGCCGAGCTCGCGCAACGCCTTGAACGAAGTGTGCCCGGCGCCGAAATCGTCGATCGCGGCCCTGACGCCATGGGCGCCGAGTTCGGCGACGAAGCGCGCCGCAGCCGACAGATCGGCGATCGCGGTCGTCTCGGTGATCTCGACGATCAGCCGTTCCGCCACGTCCGGCCGCAGCGCGAGCCAGGCGGAGAGCGTCTCGAACCACTCGACGTCGGAGGTGGTCGCGGCCGAGACGTTGACCGCGACCTTCGCCGACGGATCGGCCGCGAGATGAGCGATCGCGAGGTCGAGCACGCGGCGGTCGAGCATGTGGACGATGCCGACCTCCTCGGCGGCTGCGACCAGCGGTCCGCCGGAGATGATCTCGCCCTCTTCGACGACGATCCGCGCCAGCGCCTCGCTCCAGGCGCGTTCGCCGGTGGCGGCCCGGATCACCGGCTGGAAGGCGAGCGTGACCCGCCGCTCGTTGATCGCGCGCACGAGCTGTTCGGCGAGCCGCATGTTGCAGCGCCGCGCCGCCTCGCGTTCGGGGTCCGGCGCATAGATCTCGAAGGCCCGAGGTCCCGACGATGCGCGCGCCAGGGCGGCGCGGGCGCGGGCGACGAGCTCGTTGACGTCGCGCGCGTGGCGCGGAGCGATGACTCCGCCGATGACCGCCCTCGCCGCGATCGGCCCGTGCGGGGAGGCGATGGGCTCGTCATGCAGGGCGCCGGTGAGACGCCGCATCACCACCTCGAGGTCGGCGCGCTCGCACTCCTGCAGCACGAGGCCGAAGGTCGAGGTCGAGAACCGGCCGAGCGTGTCGCCGCCGCGCATCGCGCCGCGAAGCCGCCGCGACGTCTCGACGACCGCGAAATCGCCGAAGTCGAACCCGTAGGCTTCATTGATCGCGCCGAGATTGGACAGCGCGATCAGCACGAAGCCCGTCGACGACTGCATGCGCGCGCCGGCGGCGAGCGTGGCGGCCGCGATCTCGAGCAGCCTGGGGCGGGCGAGCTGTCCGGTCAGGGGGTCGAAGCGCGCGAGGCTCGCGGCCTGCTCGGCCGTCTCCCGGCGGGCGCCGAGCCGGCGCACGAGGCCCACGACGCGCCGCGGTCGACCGTCGGGTCCGGCGTACCAGCGGCCCCTGTCCTGCAGCCAGAGCCGCCGGCCGCGCGGACCCGTGAACACGGGATATTCGAGCTCGAAGCCGACGCCGTCGCCCTCGTCGGTCTCCGACGAGCCGAACACGGCCTCGTGGCGCGTGGTCAGCGCCTCGGGGTCGAACAGCGCCGCGAAGCCGCTCGCGGTGTCGATCGCCGCCTCCGGCGCCAATCCCAGCACGTCATGCGCCGCGCCGGCCCATTCCAGCCGGTCGGAGGCGACGTCCCAGGCGTAAGCGGCTTCGCCGACGGCGGCGAGCGTCTCCACCAGTCCGAAGCCGTTCGCGAAGCTGCGCTCGCCCGCCAGCGGCTGCGCCATAGCATTAAGCCTTATTCCAGAGAAGCGAATCGCTCGTCTGGACTCTAACCGCAATCGTCCTAGTTTTCCTTACAGACGTGAGGTGGCTGACGAGGCGCCAATACTTGGTTAATCGGGCGTGATCGTCGGACGACGAGGTGGGAGCGGAGGTCGAGAACGCGATGCTGAGTCTCCCGCCGCTCGGGCCGATCGGCCCACGCCCAAGACCTGGACGCAGCCACGCGCACGAAGCCCCCACGGGCCCCGACGCCAAGTCTTTGACGGAAGAGGCGGTCGAGCCTGCCGCCGGCGCGGCGTCCGCGCGCGACGCCGCAGATCGATCGTCCGGAGGAGGGCGCCGCCGCGAGAGCGATCGCGACCCGGCCGAAGAGGCCCCACTGCGCAAGGCGCGCGCCGGCCGGCCTTACGCCCCCTTGGTCGCTCAGGTGATCGCGACGGCGCTCGGCCTCGCCCAGACGCGCGCGCGTCGCCGCGGAACGGTCGCCGAGGCGGAAGCCCTGTACCGGCGGCCCGTCGCGACGCCCAAGCCTCCGCGCGGGTCCGCCTAAGACCCCAAAACGACGAAAGCCGGCCGAAGCGGCCGGCTCAAGCGTCGCAACGGCTCCCCGCGGGATGCGCGGGGGTCGGCGTCAGGCGTCGGATTTCGGCGTCAGGATCTGGCGGCCGCGATACATGCCGGTCTTGAGGTCGACGTGATGCGGGCGGCGCAGCTCGCCGGAATCCTTGTCTTCGACATAGGTCGGCGCGACGAGCGCGTCGGCCGAGCGGCGGAAGCCGCGCTTCATCGGAGAGGTCTTGCGCTTCGGAACGGCCATGGCTCGTCAAACTCCGTCAGGTCTCAACTGCGCGCTAAAGGCTGGGCGCGCGAAAAAGCGGGCGGAGCCCCGCGGGCCGCCTCGTCCAAGCGCGGCCTTATAGCCGCATCGCGCGGCGCGCGCCAGTGCGATCGCTCATTTCAGGCAGCCCGCCAGCCCGCCGGCCGCCCGCGCGCGGCTCGCGACGATCGTGGCGTGGAGCTGGGCGCGCCGGCTCGGCCGCTTCGGATCGCGCAGGATCGGGTTCGGCAGCGCGGCCGCCATCAGCGCCGCCTCGCGCGCGCTTAGCTTCTGCGCGGGCTTTCCGAAGGCGCGCCGCGCGCCGGCCTCGGCGCCGAAGATCCCGTCGGGACCCCATTCGGCGATGTTGAGATAGACCTCCATGACCCGCCGCTTGCTCCAGACGAGATCGAGCCAGTAGGCGAGCGCGATCTCGAAAGGCTTTCGCAGATAGGCGCCGCCCTGCCAGAGGAACAGGTTCTTCGCGACCTGCATCGCAATGGTCGAGGCGCCGCGGCCCGGACCGCCGTCGCCGCCCTCGTCGAACACGGTTCGGATCGCGCCCCAGTCCACTCCGTCATGCTGGCAGAAGCGGGCGTCCTCCGACACCAGCACCGAGCGCACAAGGACGGGCGACATCCGCTCGAGCGGCGTCCAGGTCCGATCCACCGGCCGTCCGGTCAGCCAGCGCGCGAGCATCGGGGTCGAGACCGGGTCGACCACGGCGTAGACGGGCACGAGCGCGACGGGCAGCGCCATGACCGCCAGAAGGGCCAGCAGCGCGACCCGCCAGACGGACGACTTCGGCCGCAGGAGGCGCGCCGTCGACGTCCGCGCAAAAAATGCCATCGATCCGTCTGTCCCCGCGATCCGCCCGCCCGAAGCAATCTAGCGAGCGCGCGCCGCAGGCGCCATCGCGGTCGCGAAGGCTTGACGGGACGGGCGCCTTCGGGCACGGCGCGCGCTCTTGGCGGCAGCTCCGGGCTCCGCGGCGGAGTGCGATGTGAGATGGCGGCGACGCGCTCGTTCGAGGCCCATGCGGCGGACATCGCCCCGCGGATCGAGGCCGCGCTCGAGGCGGCGCTCACGGAGGCCGCAGCCCCCGGCGAGATCGCGCGTCCGGCGCGGCTCGTCGCCGCCATGAGGCACGTCATGCTCGGCGGCGGCAAGCGGCTGCGGCCTGCGCTGCTGACGGCGGCCGCGCGCCTGTTCGGCGCCGAGGGGGAGGGGGTCGTCCGGGCGGCCCTCGCGGTCGAGTGCGTGCATGGCTACAGCCTCGCCCATGACGATCTTCCCGCGATGGACGACGACGACCTGCGCCGCGGTCGGCCGACCGCCCACCGCGCCTTCGACGAGGCGACGGCGATCCTCGCCGGCGACGCGCTGCAGACGCTGGCCTTCGCCCTGCTCGCCGATCCCGCGACGCATCCCGACGCCGGCGTGCGCGTCGCGCTCGTCGCTACGCTCGCCGCCGCGGCGGGCGTCGGCGGCATGGCGGGCGGCCAGATGATCGATCTTGCGGCCGAGGGCCGGTTCGACGGCGGCGTCCCCCGTCGGCTCGCCGAAAGCGAGATTCTTCGCCTGCAGGCCATGAAGACCGGCGCGCTGATCGAGGCGTCGGCCGCGATGGGGGCGCTGATCAGCGGCGCGACGGATCAGGAGATCGCGGCGGTACGGATCTACGGCCGGGCGGTCGGCGCGGCCTTCCAGGTCGCGGACGACCTGCTCGACGCGGAGGGCGACGCCGCCGACGTCGGCAAGGCGACCGGCAAGGACGAGGCGGCCGGAAAGGCGACGCTGGTCGGGGTTCTCGGGGCGTCGGCCGCCCGCGCGCGGCTCGATGCGCTCACCCAGGACGCGCTCGCAGCCCTCGACGGCTTCGGCGCGGCGGCCGAGCCGCTGCGGGGCGCCGCGCGCTTCGTCGCCTCCCGCAGGAGCTGACGAGCGCTCCCGGGCGCGACCGTCTGGCTTCAGCTTTTGGAGGGCGCCATGCGGTCGATGCGGTCGCGCATCTCCGCCATCTCGCGCCGCAGCGTTTCGAGGTCGTCCGACGCCTTGGTCTCGCGCGCGGGCTGCGGCGGCGCGGCCTCGGCCGCCCCCTCCTGGCCCGGGAAGACCGAGAACATGCGGAAGGCGCGCTCCATCATCGCCATGTTGGTGCGCATCTGCTCCTCGACGGCGGACTGGAAGGGCGCCGCGGCGCCGAACGGCGTCGCCATCGCGGCGCGCATCTTGTCCTGGTCGCGGGTGAGCGCGCCCATCGACAGCTCCAGATATTTCGGCACGAAGCTCTGCACCGAGTCGCCGTAGAAGCGGATCAGCTGCCGGAGGAAATTGATGGGCAGGAGATTCTGCCCCTTGTTCTCCTGCTCGAAGATGATCTGCGTCAGCACTTGATGGGTGATGTCGTCGCCGGATTTGGCGTCGACGACATGAAAGTCCTCGCCCTTTTTGACCATGGCGGCCAGGTCTTCAAGCGTGACGTAGGTGCTGGTGCCCGTGTTGTAGAGCCGGCGATTGGCGTATTTCTTGATCGTGATCGGGTTCGGAGTGCTCGGCATGTCGCGTTGATCTCGCCCGCTCAAGGAGGGTTGCTGAGATCGTGCGTGCCGGCGGTTCGAGCGCCGCCGGGGGACACGAAACAGCGGAACCTTAAGGCGGAATTTGTGCGACAGCCAGATTTTTGTGCACTGCGGAGTAAAACCTTCGATCAATAGGCGCGCCGCAATGGCTGCAGCGCGGGAGACCGCACGGAGGGACGGGTAAAACCTCCGACCTTTCGCCCCTTGTCAGGGCCAGGTCATGCCGCGTTTTTGGCCAGTCCTCGCGCATAGGGGTAGTTACACAGTCCGCAAGCGGCGGCCCGCCGCCGCTCACGCCCGGCGCCTCGCGGGCTGGCCGCCGCCCCGCCGGCGCGGTCCTCGTCGACGGCCCCCTCGCCGAGCCGCCGCGCTCCTGGCCGGCAGGCCGGCCGTGCGCACGTCCGCCGGAAGCCGCGAAGGGCCTGAGGCCGCGTCTTGCGCATGGCCGCCGGGACCCCGACGTAGGTCGTCTTGACGCTTTGCGAGGCGGCGCTCTTTAACCGTCCTCACACCCTTCAACGCGCTCCCCCGAGCCGATACGCTCGCGCCGGGCGCCTGTCCGACAGGAGAGCATGACATGGCTGACACCGACGTCGTCATCGTGGGCGCCGCGCGCACCCCGGTCGGCGCCTTCAGCGGCGGCCTCTCGTCGCTGCCGGCGCACGAGCTCGGCAAGGTCGCGATCGCCGCCGCGCTGCAGCGCGCGGGCCTGGAGCCCGGCCAGGTGTCCGAGGTGATCCTCGGCCAGGTGCTGACCGCGGCCCAGGGGCAGAACCCGGCCCGCCAGGCGTCGATCGCCGCCGGAATTCCGATCGCCGCCCCCGCCTGGGGCATCAACATGGTGTGCGGCTCGGGCCTGCGCGCCGTCGCGCTCGCAGCCCAGGCGATCAAGAACGGCGACAGCGAGATCGTCGTGGCCGGCGGCCAGGAGAGCATGAGCCAGTCGGCGCACGCCGCGCATATGCGCTCCGGCACCAAGATGGGCGACGTCAAGTTCATCGACACGATGATCAAGGACGGCCTCTGGGACGCCTTCAACGGCTACCACATGGGAACGACGGCCGAGAACGTCGCGACCCAGTTCCAGATCACGCGCGAGGCGCAGGACCAGTTCGCCGTGGCCTCCCAGAACAAGGCCGAGGCCGCCCAGAAGGCCGGCAGGTTCAAGGACGAGATCGTGCCCGTGACGGTGCCGGGCCGGAAGGGCGACGTGATCGTCGACGCCGACGAGTACATCCGTCACGGCGCCACCATGGACGCCATGACGAAGCTCAGGCCCGCCTTCTCGAAGGACGGCACGGTGACCGCGGGCAACGCCTCCGGCATCAATGACGGCGCCGCCGCGCTCGTGGTCACCTCCGCCGCGCGCGCGAACGGCATGAAGCCGCTCGCCCGCATCGTCAGCTGGGCCCAGGCCGGCGTCGATCCCTCGGTGATGGGCACCGGCCCGATCCCGGCCTCGCGCAAGGCGCTGGAGAAGGCCGGCTGGTCGGCCGCCGACCTCGACCTGATCGAGGCCAACGAGGCCTTCGCGGCGCAGGCCTGCGCCGTCAACAAGGACCTCGGCTGGGACCTGAACAAGGTCAACGTCAATGGCGGGGCGATCGCGATCGGCCATCCGATCGGCGCCTCCGGCGCGCGGGTGCTGGTGACGCTGCTGCACGAGATGATCCGGCGCGACGCCAAGAAAGGCCTCGCCACGCTGTGCATCGGCGGCGGCATGGGCATCGCGATGTGCGTCGCCCGCGACTGACGCGGACCCCGGACTGACGCGCGGGGAATGTCTCCCCGCGCGGTCCCGCAACGGGCGCTCAAAAGCCCGGCGCTGACTTCGACTTCATGGGAGGACTGCATGGCGCGCACGGCGCTCGTTACGGGCGGAACCCGGGGCATTGGCGAGGCGATCTCGATCGCGCTCAAGAACGCCGGCTACGCGGTCGCCGCGACCTATGCCGGCAATGACGAGAAGGCCGCCGCCTTCAAGGCCGCGCACGGCGTCGCCGTGTTCAAATGGGACGTCGGCGACCTCGAGGCCTGCGCGGCCGGCGTCGCCAAGGTGGAGGCCGAGCTCGGGCCGATCGACGTGCTGGTGAACAACGCCGGCATCACGCGCGACGCCATGTTCCACAAGGCGACCTTCGAGATGTGGCGCGAGGTGATGCGCACCAACCTCGATTCCATGTTCACCATGACCCGGCCTGTGATCGACGGCATGCGCGAGCGCGGCTTCGGCCGCATCATCAACATCACCTCGATCAACGGCCAGAAGGGCCAGATGGGCCAGGCGAACTACTCCGCCGCCAAGGCGGGGGTGATCGGCTTCACCAAGGCCCTGGCGCAGGAGAACGCGCGCAAGGGGATCACCGTGAACGCGATCGCTCCGGGCTACATCGCGACCGAGATGGTCATGGCCGTGCCGGAAAAGGCGCGCGAGAGCATCATCGCCACCATCCCTGTCGGCCGGCTGGGCGAGGCGAGCGAGATCGCCGACGCGGTGGTCTATCTCGCGGGCGAGAACGCCGGCTTCGTCACCGGCTCGACGCTGACCATCAATGGCGGCCAGTACATCACCTGAGACGTCCTGACCAATTGCGCGAGGGCGCGGCAGGTCCCGTAATCGGGGCATGCCGCGCCCTCTCCATGTCAGCTTCGCGTTCGGCGCTTCGGGCGAATGGCGCGTCGACGACATCCGGAAGGTCGCGGGCGAAAGCCTCCCGGGCGCCGAGCGCCTCGCGGTGACGGAAGGCTTCGACGGCCCGACGACGAGCGCGGCCTTCGCGCTGCGCGGCGTCGTCAGCAGCGCCCGCTACGCCAGCCGCTCCGAACTCGACGCGCTCGGCGCGCGCCAGGAGGGGCTGGGGCGTCCGTCGGCGACCCGCGCGGCGTTGATCCCGATCCGCAAGTCGGACGCCTGGTGGGCGCTCGCGCAGGACGAGCGGCGCGCCATCATGGAGGAGCGCTCGCGCCACATCGCGATCGGGCTCGAATACCTGCCCGGCGTGGCGCGTCGGCTGCATCACTGCCGCGACCTCGGCGAGCCGTTCGATTCCTGACATGGTTCGAATATGCGCCGGAGCACGCCGACGCCTTCGAGGCGCTGACGGCGCGTCTGCGCGAAACCGAGGAATGGGCCGATGTCGATCGCGAGGTCGACGTCAGGCTGAGCCGGGACGGCTGACGCGGACCGCCCCGCCGACTATAAAGGCCGCGCCATGCCGTCCTCCCGCGCTACCATCATCGGCCTGATCGCCGTCCTGCTCTGGTCGACGCTCGCGCTGCTGACCGCGTCCACCGGCGCGACGCCGCCCTTCCTGCTCACCGCGCTGACCTTCGGCGTCGGCGGCGTCCTCGGCCTCGGCTTCGCGGCGCGGCGGCCCGGCGGGCTCGCGGCCCTGCGCCAGCCCTGGCCGGTCTGGGCCCACGGCGTCGGCGGGCTGTTCGGCTATCATTTGCTCTATTTCACGGCGCTGAAGCTCGCGCCGCCCGCCGAAGCCGCCTCGATCTGCTACCTCTGGCCGTTGCTGATCGTGCTGTTCGCAGCCGCCCTGCCGGGCGGCGGCCTGTCGGCCCGCCACCTGCTCGGCGCATTGCTCGGCTTTGCGGGCACGGCGCTGCTGATCGCCGGTCGGTTCGACGGAGTGGCCTTCGATCCGGCCTATGTCGCCGGCTACGGCGCGGCGCTCGCGGCGGCGGGCGTCTGGGCCGCCTATTCGGTCGGCGCGCGCTGGTTCCGCGACGTCCCGACCGAGGCGGTGGCCGGCTTCTGCCTCGCGACCTCCGTTCTGGCCGCGCTCTGCCATCTGGCGTTCGAGCCGGCGTCCTGGCCGAACGGAGCGGGCGAGTGGGCCGCGATCGTCGCGCTTGGCGTCGGGCCCGTCGGCGCGGCGTTCTTCGTCTGGGACGTCGGCATGAAGCATGGCGACGTCCGCCTGCTCGGCGTCGCGTCCTACGCCTGCCCGATGCTGTCGGTGCTGCTGCTGGTCGCAGCCGGTGTGACGGCGCTGACCGCTCCGCTGATCGCCGGATGCGGCCTCATCGTGACCGGCGCGCTGGTCGCGACGCTCACGCGTGGGCCGAAGGCCGGCGCGGTGTCACGCGCCTGAAGGCCGCGGCGTCGGCCGCCAGTCCGGCGGGGCGAGTTCGAAGCCCGCGAAATCGAAGCCCGGCGCGACCGTGCAGCCGACCAGCGTCCACCGCCCCAGCGTCTCCGCCGCCTGCCACCAGCCCGCGGGGACGACCACCTGGGGCGTCTCGCCCGCGACGAGGTTCGGCCCGAGGCGAAAGCCCTGCGCGTCATGCCCGTTCGGCGACAACGTCAGCGCGAGCGGTCCGCCGGCGTAGAAATGCCAGACCTCGACGGCGTCCACCCGGTGCCAGTGCGAGACCTCACCCGCCGCGAGCAGGAAATGGATCGCGGTCGAGCGGCTGCGCCCGGCGGCGTCCGTCGCGGGGTCGCGAAACGTCTCGCGGAAGTGGCCCCCTTCGGGATGGGGAGTCAGCTGGAGGCGGCGGACGATCTCCTCCGCCGGAAGGTGGTCGAGCGCGCTCATCCCCGGTTCTTCCGCTCGCGCAATTCGGCGAACACCGCCGCCGGATCGTCGGCCGACAGGCCGACCGCCGCCGCCACCTTGTCCTCGGCCGCCCGCAGGAACACGTTCGTCGCCTTCTCCGCGCCGATGGTGGTCGGCACGGTCGGCTTGCCCGCGGCGCGCGTGGCCTCGACCTTCTTCAGCCGTTCGCCGATCGCGGGATCTTCGGGCAGGATGGCGGCGCAGAATTTGGCGTTGGAGACGGTGTATTCGTGTCCGCACCAGACCTGGGTCTCGTTCGGAAGGGCGGCGAGCTTGCTCAGCGACGCCCACATCGCCGCCGGCGTGTCCTCGAACAGCCGCCCGCAGCCCATCACGAACAGCGTGTCGCCCGAAAACAGCCAGCCTTCGGCCGGCTCGTGGAACGCGACATGGCCCTTGGTGTGGCCGGGCGTCGCGATCGTCTCGAACCGCCAGGGGCCGATCTCGGCGACGTCGCCCTCGCTGAGCGTCGCGTCGAGGCCGGGGATGGACGCCGCCTCCGCCTTCGGCCCATAGGCCTTCGCGCCGTAGCGCTGCTTGAGCGCGGCCAGCCCGTCGATATGGTCGGCGTGCTTGTGGGTGATCAGGATGTCGGTGAGGCGCCAGCTCCGCGCCTCGAGGGCGGCCGCGATCGGCGTCGCCTCCGGCGCGTCGACGAGGACGACCGTCTCCGTGGCCGGATCGCGCAGCAGCACGGCGTAATTGTCGGACAGGCAGGGGATGAGGACGATGTCGGCGGGCATGGGCGCTCCGGGAAACAGGCGCGAGAGGCTAGCGGCGGGGCACGGCGGGTCAAGGCGCCTCGCTTGATCGCGCTCTCGTTGGTCGAACGTTAGGCCGGGTGCGGGTACAAGCGGTCCATGGCCCTCGACGTCATCGACATCCGCGCCTTCTACGACCGCCCGCTGGGGGAGCTGGCGCGGCGCATCCTGCGCGGCAAGCTTCGGGCGCGCTGGCCGGACGTGCGCGGCCAGCGCGTTCTGGGGATCGGCTTCGCCACCCCCTTCATCGGCGCCTTCCGCGACGACGCCGAGCGCATTTTGTCGTTCGCGCCGGCCCAGCAGGGGGTCGTCGGCTGGCCCGCCGACCGGCGGAACGCGGCGGCGCTCGTCGACGACGGCATGTGGCCCCTGCCGGACGGCGCCGTCGACCGCGTGGTCGCCGTCCACGCGCTCGAATCGAGCGGCGACGCGGCGGAGCTGCTGCGCGAAGCCTGGCGGTGCCTGAGCCCGGCCGGCCGGCTGCTCGCGATCGTGCCCAACCGGCGCGGCGCCTGGGCGCGGATGGACACGACCCCGTTCGGCAACGGCCGGCCCTACAGCCGGTCGCAGCTGACCGACCTGCTGCGCGACGCGCAGTTCTCGGCCGAGGCCTGGGACGAGGCCCTCTTCATGCCGCCGGCGGACAAGAGGCTCATCCTGCGCTCGGCCTTCGCCTTCGAACGGCTTGGCGCGCGCCTATGGCCGCCCTTCGCCGGCGTCCACATCGTCGAGGCCAAGAAGCAGGAGGCGCGTTCGATCCCGGCGCGCCCGGCGCGGCGGGTGGCGACCGCCCCCGCGTTGCGGCCGGCCGCCGTCGGCGTGCCCGCGCCGGCGCCTCGTGAGGCGCCCCTCAGTCCCGGCTGAGCAGGAAGACGCCCTGGGCGCCGAACAGGTTCCAGAACCACCAGGGCGCGTTCACGCGCACCGGCCGGCCCGTGGCGTCGAGCGCGACGGCGCGCTCCATGCGGGCGCCCAGCAGAGCGACCAGATCCACGAAGTCCCCGATCGTGCACAGATGGATGTTCGGCGTCTCGTACCAGGCCTCCGGCAGATTGGCGTTTTGCGGCATGCGGCCCTCGGTCAGAAACTGCACGCGCGTGCGCCAGTGCCCGAAATTGGGGAACGACACCACGGCCCGCCGGCCGATCCTGAGCAGGTCCTCGACGACGGCCTTCGGTCGCCGCGTCGCCTGCAGCGTCTGGGACAGCACGACGTAGTCGAAGGCGTCGTCGGGATAGTGCTGGAGGTCGGTGTCGGCGTCGCCCTGCACCACCGACAGCCCGTGCGCGACGCAGGCGTTGACGCCCGACTGCGAGAGTTCGATGCCGCGCCCGTCGACGCCGCGCCGCGAGATCAGCAGCCGCAGCAGCGCGCCGTCGCCGCAGCCGACGTCGAGCACCCGCGATCCCGGCTGCACCATCTGGGCGACGAGAAGATGGTCCGGCCGCGGGGCGGCCGCGAGCGTCTCGGCGGGGAGAGGGGAGGCGGCGTCGACGACGGTCATGGCTTCATCACAGGAAATGACATGCGGCGGTCGGCTGGACGCTCGGCGGCCACCGTCCTAAACCCCGTCCGATACGGCATCTCGCCTTATCCCGCAAAGCGTCGACGAGTAGGGTCCGCCCGCCCGCGCGACGAGGAGACTTCATGCCCGCCGCGCACGCCTCCGCCGAGCCGAAGCCGCCCGTCGCCAGCTGGGCTTTCCCGGTCGCGGGCGTCGCCTTCTTCGGCGTCGTCACGGCGCTCGGCCTCGGCAAGGCCTTTTCGGGATCCGCGGTCGACCTCGCCGTCGCCGCGGCGCTCATGCCGATCCTGTTCGGGGCAGTGTTCGCCGCAGTCTATCACGCCGAGGTCATCGCCCATCGCACCGGAGAGCCTTACGGCACTCTGGTCCTGACCATGGCCGTGACCGTGATGGAGGTCGCGCTGATCGCCTCCGCGCTGGTGGGAGAGGGCTCCAATCCGGCGCTCGCCCGCGACACGATCTTCGCAGTGGTGATGATCGTCGTGAACGGGCTGGTGGGCGTCTGCATCCTGTTCGGGGGTCTGAGGCACAAGGAGCAGAACTTCCGGGTGACAGGCGCGAACGCCTATCTCGCGGTGCTGATCCCGCTCGCCACCCTCTCGCTGGTGCTGCCGAATTACACGCTGGCCGCTCCCGGCGGCGCCTATTCGCCGAGCCAGCTCGCCTATGTGGCCGTCGCGACGCTCGCGATCTATGCCGCGTTCCTCTACACGCAGACCGTCCGCAACCGCGAATATTTCGCGCTGGTCATCCGCGACGACGAAACCGCCGACAAGGCGCATGTGCCGGGCAACCGCGCGACGTTCGTCTCGCTCGCCCTGCTGATCGTGGCGCTCGCCGCCGTCATTCTGCTGTCGAAGACCTTCACGGCGGCCGTCGAGTTCGGGCTCAGCCGCGCCGGCGCGCCAAACGCGGTCGCTGGCGTCGTCGTGGCGCTGCTGATCCTGCTGCCGGAGTTCACGGCGGCGATCCGCGCCGCGCGCGCCGACAAGATCCAGAAGTCGATCAACCTCGCGCTCGGCTCCGCCGCGGCGACGATCGGCCTGACCATCCCGGCGGTCGCGGCGATCTCGCTCGTCACGGGCGCCAGGCTCGAGCTCGGGCTCGACGCCAAGAACACCGTGATGCTGCTCGTCACCGTCGTCGTCGCCCTGCTGACCTTCGGCACGGGACGGACCAACATCCTCTATGGCCTGATCCATCTCGTGCTGTTCGCGACCTACGGATTCCTGCTGTTCGCGCCGTGACGGCTCACCACAGCGTCTTCGCCGCGCGCTCGGGCCAGGCGCGGTCGTAGGCCTCGTCGTCGAGGCGGGCGCCGCTCAGCGCCGCGAGGATGCGGCCGGGGCTCGGCAGGCTTTCGGGCGCGACATGCCGCGCGGCGTCCCACAGATGCGAGCGCAGGACGGCGCGGGCGCACTGGAAGTAGACCGCCTCGACCGTGATCACGATCGCGCTGCGCGGGGCCTTGCCCTGGACCGCGAAGGAGGCGAGCAGCTCAGCGTCGACCGAGATGGCGGCACGGCCGTTCACCCTCAGCGTCGTGCCGACGCCCGGGACGAGGAACAGCAGCGCGACCCGGGGATCGCGCACGATGTTGCGCAGCGAATCGATGCGCTCGTTGCCCTTCCGGTCGGGCATGACGAGCGTCCTGCCGTCGACCGCGCGCACGAAACCCGGCTCGTCGCCCCGCGGCGAGCAGTCGAGCCCCTCGGGTCCGGCGGTCGCGAGCGTCGCGAAGGGCGAGGCCGCGATGATCGCGCGGTACTCCGGCGTGAGCTCGGCGACCTCCTTGAGGATCGAGGCTTCGCCCGGCGCCCCGTAGAGCGCCTCGAGCTGCGCGAGCGTGGTGACGAAGGACATCGGCGGGCCTCCCGAACGCGGGGAGGCTGTCCTAGGGCGCCTGGACCCGGAGCGCCATGGTCTCGCGCGTCACTCTTCGTCGTAGGACAGGACGATCCGCACGAGGTCGGCTGCGTTCTTGGCGCCGAGCTTTTCCATGATGCGCGCCCGGTGCACCTCGATGGTGCGCGGGCTGATGCCCAGCTGGCGCCCGGCCTCCTTGTTCGATTGTCCCCCCGCGATCAGCGTGAGGACTTCCTTCTCGCGACAGGTCAGCGTGTCGGCGCCGACGATCGTCACGTCCTGCGCCGCATGCCGCGCTCTGGCTTCCGTGCGCGCGTCGGCCGCCGAGAGGGCCTCGCGGACGCGGCGCACGATCGTTTCGGGGTCGAAGGGTTTCTCGATGAAGTCGAGCGCGCCGTGCTTGATGGCGTCGACCGCCATCGGAATGTCGGCCGAGCCGGAGATCATGATGACGGGCGACGAGGCGCCGCGAGCGTTGAGCTCCTTCAGCACCTCCAGGCCCGACTTGCCCGGCATCAGCACGTCGAGCAGGACGCAAGCGGGCGGCGTCGACGGAGGTTGCGCCAAGAAGGCGCCGCCGTCCTCGTAGCTTTCGACAAGAAAACCGTCTGCGTCGAACACGGCCGACAGCAGTTCACGGATCGTCTCGTCGTCATCGACGACGCAGACCATGCCACCCCGGCCATGCGACTCGGGCATCCGCGTCCCCTACGCGTTTGACGCCAACGACATGAAGAAAGCCCGTTGCGAGCAAGCTTGTGCGCGATACTAAAAGCCTGCGCAAGCGTTTAATTACTCAAGCGTTAATTTACGCTCAGTGCATAATGCAAATGCACTAAGGTGGCAGAGTCGAGCGCCGGGCGACGACTAAAGTTCATTTGAGCGTTTATCTCGGCGCCAACCCGACAGTCGTGACGACGCCGTGCGGTCCCGAACCGGGCCAGTCGATCGCGGTGCGGTCGATCGCGGCCGCCCGTCACGCGAGGCGTTCGGCGTGGTCCGCCAGGCGGGCCACGACCGCCTCTAGAAAGCCCGCCGCCCGCGGATTGACGAGCGCGCCGTCGGCGCTGAACGCCTCCGGCGCGTTTCCGACCGCGACCATCTCGGGCAGCACGAGGGCGCCGAGGCCGAGCTCCATCATGGCGCGCAGCTGGGTCAGCCCGCGCAGGCCGCCGAGCGCGCCGTTCGACGCCGCGCCCAGGGCGAAGACCTTGGTCTTGAAGGCGGGCAGGGGAGGAAGCCCCGCGACGTTGACGCGGGACATCCAGTCGAAGGCGTTTTTAAGCAACGGGGAGAAGCTCGCATTGTATTCGGGGCTCGCCACGAAGGCTCCGCGATGCTCGAGGAACAGGTCGACCAATGCGCGCGCCGGCGCGGGAATCCCCTCGCGCGCCTGCAGATCGGCGTCATAGAGGGGGAGCGGGTAATCCCGGAGCGAGATGTGGCTGACGTCGGCTCCCGCGTCGGAGAGCGCCCGCGCGGCGGCGGCGGCGAGCTTTTCGTTGATGGAGCCGACCCGGATCGACCCCGCGAGCACCACGATCTTCGGCGAGGGCATGGCGTATCCGTGGGGGAGCGGGGCTGCGCTTGGGTCAGGCCTGCCGGCGGTAGATCCAGACCCGCGCCGGCGGCAGGTTGAGCCAGACGCGGGGGCTGCCGGCCACGGTCACCGGCGCGATCGCCTCGCGCGGGATCGGCGGCACGAGCCCGTAGGTGAACTGGATGAACGGCGCGCCGGGTCGGGACATCTCGAAGCAGTCATTGAGGAGGCGCGCGCGCTGGCGCACGGGCTTGGTCAGCAGCGGCAGACTCGAGACCGTCGCCGTCAGCGGCTGGTCGAGGCGGCCGGCCAGCGTGTCGCGGACGGCGTAGGCGTCGCCGCGCACCACCGTGACGCCGGGAAACCGGCGTTGAAGCAGCGGCACGAATTCCGGATTGAACTCGATCAACACGAGCCGCTCCGGCGCGACGCCGCGCTCGATCAGCGCTTCCGTGACCGGTCCCGTGCCCGGGCCGATCTCAAGCACGAGCCCCGGCACGTCGGGATCGACATAGCGCGCCATCATGCGCGCGAGCGCCTTGCCGGACGGGCTGACGGCGCCGGTCACCAGCGGCTTGTCGAACCAGGATTTGAGGAATCGCGCCTCGTCGGCGAAATCCAGCCCCTTCCCGCGCGCATCGTTGCGGCGCGGTGACCGTCTGGCGGGCTCGAGCATGCGTGTCAACGCTCCGAAGGCGACGCGGTCACGGAAATGAGATAGGGCGCCGTTCGGACGATAGCATGACCGGTCGTGACGAAAAACGACAGTCGCCCCGAAGTCACGCTCCGCCGAAGAACTCACGCACGCGGCTGAAGAATCCGGTCGATTCCGGGTGATTGGCGTCGGACGCCTCCGCGGCGAACTCCTCCAGCAGCTCGCGCTGGCGAGGCGTCAGGCGCTGCGGAATCTCGACGGTGGCTTGGATGTACATGTCGCCGAACTCCTTCGAACGGAGCACCGGCATGCCCTTCCCCTTCAGGCGGAACTGCATGCCCGACTGGGTGCCTTCGGGGATCTTCACCCGGGTGCGGCCGCCGTCGATGGTCGGCGCTTCGAAGGAGCCGCCGAGGGCCGCCGTCGTCATCGCGATCGGCACGCGGCAGTAGAGATCGGCGCCGTCGCGCTGGAACAGATCGTGGCCCGAGATCGACAGGAAGATGTAAAGATCGCCCGACGGACCGCCGCGCAGGCCGGCTTCGCCCTCGCCGGACAGCCGGATGCGGGTGCCGTCCTCGACGCCGGCGGGGATCGCGACCTCGAGCGTGCGTTCGCGGTCGACGCGGCCGGCGCCCGAACAGGCGGAGCAGGGATCGTCGACGACCTCGCCGCGCCCGTGGCAGGTCGGGCAGGTCCGCTCCATCAGGAAGAAGCCCTGGCTCGACCGCACCTTGCCGGCGCCGCCGCAGGTGCCGCATTGGCGCGGACGCGATCCGGGCTTCGCGCCGGTGCCGGAGCACGCGTCGCAGGAGATGCTCGTCGGGATCCGGACCTGCGCGGTCTTGCCGGCGTAGGCGTCCTCGAGCGTGATCTCCATGTTGTAGCGGAGATCGGCGCCGCGTTCGCGCCCGCCGGCGCTTCGGCCCCTGCCGCGGCCAGCCCCCATCATCTCGCCGAAGATGTCTTCGAAGATGTCGGAGAAGCCGCCCGCCGCGAAGCCCCCGGGGCCGCCGCGCTGACCGCCCACGCCGCCGTTCTCGAACGCGGCGTGGCCGAAGCGGTCGTAGGCGGCGCGTCTCTGCGGGTCCTTCAGGACGTCATAGGCCGCGTTGAGCTCCTTGAACTGCGCCTCGGCCTCGTGATCGCCCGGATTGCGGTCGGGGTGCCAGCGCATCGCGGCCTTGCGATAGGCGGCCTTGAGCTCTCCGTCGCTCGCAGTGCGCTCGACCTCGAGCGTCTCGTAGAAGCAGCGTTTTGACATCGGTCTCGTGTCGCTTGTGGCGCGGCTGGGCCGCCGACGCGGGGCTGATCGAACGGCCCCCGACCACCTTCAGCGCGCCGGAGGCGCGGAAGGGGCGAGGGCCGCTCGCGCGTGACGTCGGAGCGTCAGGCGGACTTCTTCTTCTCGTCCACTTCTTCGAAGTCGGCGTCGACCACGTCGTCCTTCGGCTCGCCGCCGGCCGAGGAGCCGCTCGGACCCGCGTCGCCGTCGCCGCCGGCGCCGCCCTGCTGGTACATGGCCTCGCCGAGCTTCATCGAGACCTGGACGAGCGCGTTGGTTTTCTCCTTGATGACCTCGACGTCGTCGCCCTCGAGCGCGGTCTTCAGTTCAGCGATCCCGCTCTCGATCGCGGCCTTGTCGCCGGCCGGGGCCTTGTCGCCGAGCTCCGCCAGCGTCTTCTCGCTGGAGTGGATCAGCGCCTCGGCCGAGTTGCGGGCGTCGACGAGCGCGCGGCGCTTCTTGTCCTCCGCGGCGTTCGCCTCGGCGTCCTTCACCATCTTCTCGATGTCGGCGTCGCTGAGGCCGCCCGAAGCCTGGATGCGGATCTGCTGCTCCTTGCCGGTCGCCTTGTCCTTGGCCTGGACGTTGACGATGCCGTTGGCGTCGATGTCGAAGGTCACCTCGATCTGCGGCACGCCGCGGGGCGCGGCGGGAATGCCGACGAGGTCGAACTGGCCGAGCATCTTGTTGTCGGCCGCCATCTCGCGCTCGCCCTGGAACACGCGGATCGTCACGGCGGACTGCGAGTCTTCGGCGGTCGAGAAGGTCTGGCTCTTCTTCGTCGGGATCGTGGTGTTGCGGTCGATCAGGCGCGTGAACACGCCGCCCAGCGTCTCGATGCCGAGCGACAGCGGGGTCACGTCGAGCAGCAGCACGTCCTTGACGTCGCCCTGCAGCACGCCGGCCTGGATCGCGGCGCCGATGGCGACGACCTCGTCCGGGTTGACGCCCTTGTGGGGCTCCTTGCCGAAGAACTGCTTCACGGTCTCATGGACCTTCGGCATGCGCGTCATGCCGCCGACGAGCACGACCTCGTCGATCTGACCGGCGGTGACGCCGGCGTCCTTGAGCGCCGCCTTGAGCGGTCCGACCGTGCGCTGGACGAGGTCGTCGACCAGGCTCTCGAACTTCGCGCGGGTGAGCTTGAGCGCGAGATGCTTCGGACCGGAGGCGTCGGCCGTGATGTAGGGCAGGTTGATGTCGGTCTGGGTGGCCGAGGACAGCTCGATCTTGGCCTTCTCCGCCGCCTCCTTGAGGCGCTGAAGAGCGAGCTTGTCGTTCCGGAGGTCGATGCCCTGCTCGCGCTTGAACTCGTCGGCGAGATAGCCGACCAGGCGCATGTCGAAGTCTTCGCCGCCGAGGAAGGTGTCGCCATTGGTCGACTTCACCTCGAACACGCCGTCGCCGATCTCGAGGATCGAGATGTCGAAGGTGCCGCCGCCGAGGTCGTAGACCGCGATCGTGCCGGCGGTCTTCTTGTCGAGGCCGTAGGCGAGGGCGGCCGCGGTCGGCTCGTTGATGATGCGCAGCACCTCAAGGCCGGCGATCCGGCCGGCGTCCTTGGTCGCCTGGCGCTGCGAGTCGTTGAAGTACGCCGGCACCGTGATGACCGCCTGGTCGACCTTCTGGCCGAGATGGGCCTCGGCGGTCTCCTTCATCTTCTGCAGCGTGAAGGCCGAAATCTGCGACGGCGAATAGGCCTTGCCGTCGGCTTCGACCCAGGCGTCGCCATTGTCGCCCTTTACGATCTTGTAGGGGACGAGCTTCTTGTCCTTCTCGACCGTCGGGTCGTCGAAGCGGCGGCCGATCAGGCGCTTCACGGCGAAGAAGGTCTTGTCGGGGTTGGTCACCGCCTGGCGCTTGGCCGGCTGGCCGACAAGCCGCTCGCCGCCGTCCGCGAAGGCGACGATCGACGGCGTCGTGCGCGCGCCTTCCGCGTTCTCGATCACCCTGGCGGTCGAGCCGTCCATGACGGCGACGCAGGAATTGGTGGTTCCGAGATCGATCCCGATGACCTTGCCCATGACTCTCACTTCCTCATCTCTTTAAGCAGACCGGGTCGGCCCCGAAGCGGCCTTGCGCCCGCTCCCGACGGGAGCGACGCAACCCTTCGGTCCCTTGAAATCTCCGCGGTTTCCGCGGGTCGGCGGGTATATAAGGATGGCGATTTGAGGTCGCAAGGCGAACGATGACGCGGCCGTGAGGCGCGTGGGGGTCCGCGAGCGCGCGGCGGTCGCCCCGGCCTCGCAGCTCGAGCCGCGCCGGTTCTCGGTCGACAACGGCGCTCCTGGTCTGCGACGGTGCGGGAATACGCTCCCATGCGCCCCACCGCGCCCGCCTCAGCCGCCGATGAAGCTCGCTCCCGGATACCTCTCGCCCGAAGATCAGGCGGCGCTCGTCGACGCCCTCCGGGCGGCGCTCGCCGACGCGCCGCTCTTCACGCCGACCATGCCGCGCACGGGCAAGCCCTTCTCGGTCCGCATGAGCAATCTCGGGCCGCTTGGCTGGGTGTCGGACGCCGCAGGCGGCTACCGCTATCAGCCGACCCATCCCGTCACCGGCCGGCCCTGGCCGCCCTTGCCGGAGATCCTGCTGAAGGCGTGGAACGAGGTCGGAGGCTATGCGCTCCCGCCGGAGGCCTGCCTCGTCAACTGGTACGGCGCGGGCGCGCGGATGGGGCTGCATCAGGACCGCGACGAGGCCGATCTCGGCGCGCCGGTGGTCTCGCTCTCGCTGGGCGACACAGCGCTGTTCCGGATCGGGGGCGCCCGGCGCTCCGATCCGACGCGCTCGTTCCGTCTGGCCTCGGGCGACGCCATGGCGCTTCTCGGCGACAGCCGGCTCGCCTTCCACGGGGTCGACCGCGTGATGGCGGGAACCTCGACCCTGCTTCCGGGCGGCGGCCGCATCAACCTCACCCTGCGCCGCGTCTCGCCGCCGGTGGGCTGATCGGCGTCTCATAAATTCGTCGATCCTCACCCGAAGGGGTGACGTCGCGAGTGGCGAGCGGTCGTAAACAGGCGGAGGATGCAGTCCGGCCGCCCGACGCGGGCCGCCGAACGCCGATCGTGGGGACGCACAGATGATTCATCTCTTCCGTCACGCCGGCGACGGCGTCGTTCTGTCCCGGACCGGCCGCGCCGCGGCGTCGGCCGGGCTCGCCGCGCTTGCGCTCGCGGGCCTCGCCGCGCCCGCCGGCGCGGTCACCCGGACGACGACGACGATCAACGGCTTCGTCGTCGACCGCGTGGTCTGGACCGACTCCGCCGGCCTCAAGCGATCGGTCTCCCTGAAAAAGCAGGGCTCGGGCAACGCCGGCAATGGCGGCTACGCGATCCAGATGACCTATCAGATCAAGACCAAGGCGGGGCCGATCAAGCCGGTGCGCCTGAACGCGCAGAACGGCGAGGGCTTCGGCTATTTCGTCAGCCACGAGCGTGAGCGCGCCTTCACCAACCTGCCGAAGCCCAATCTGCCGCCGACCATCGCCTGGCAGATCTTCAACACCGACGATTCGCCGCTCGGCCGCGGCTTCCCCGTGACGACGACCTACGTCCCGGGGCCCGGCAAGCTCTCCGTCAATTTCACGCTCAACTACCGGCGCGCCGGCACGATCGCCGCCACGACGGTCGACCCTAACACCGGGCTCGACAGTCCGAAGCTCGACCCGAATCCGGCGCTCTACAAGCTCTATGACGTGCCGGTCACCATCACCTGGCGCTTCCAGGACGGCCGGGATTTCCCGCGCATCATCAACGAAATGAACCTCGTCAACATCCCCGGCCCCGACCGCATCAGCGTCGATCTGCGGGCGCCTTACGGCAAGCTCGACTTCGACAGCGGCGACAATCCGATCAACCGCGTGCAGTGGGCCGACCGCTACGAGTTCCGCACGCTGAGCGCGCCGGCGGGCATCACCCGCAACACGCCTTGGGTCTGGAGCATCCGAAACACCAAGTCGCGTTACGTCGCGCTGACGGCGGGCAAGTACGAGATGGGGCTGATCGAGCCCTTCACCTTCCGGACGACGCGCACGACCGACGGCTATTCCGAAGGCCGCAGCAAGACGTCCGCGACCTACAATGGCGGCAATGGCTGCCCCTTCCAGAACCAGAAGCTGCCCTGCGACTACGAATGGGCCTACCAGTCCGCCCAGTACGAGTTGCCCTACGACAATCCGAACGGCGTGACGACGTCGGAAAAGCTCGCTTGGGGCTCGACGCCGTTCTACGGCACCAGCCTGCCCTCGTCCTATGACGGCACCACCGCCGCGCCGCTGAAGGGCTTCCCGGCCGACAAGAAGATCCGCTACGCCGTGTGCGTGGCCGTGGGCCTGGCGACCAGCGGAGGCTTCGTACGCGGCAAGGCCGTCGGCGGCGGCGACTATAACTGCGCCGACTGAAGACGACGTCAGGGGCCGCCATTGCGGCGGTCCCCTGGACCGGCGAATCCGGCGATCGACCCTCGGAGTCTATTCCTTGAGCGCCCGCAGGGCGTTCAGAATGACGGCGACGTCGATCGCCTCCTGCAGGAGCGCGCCCTGCACGGGCGGCAGGAAGCCGAACGCGGCGGCGAGCATGCCGAGCGCCGAGAGCCCTATGCCCGCATAGACGCTCTGGAGCGCGATGCGGCGCGAGCGCCGGGCGATGTCCAGACCGTCCGCGAGCCCGTTCAGACTGTCGCGCAGCAAAATGATGTCCGACGCCTGCGCCGACGCCGCGGCGCCTTTCGCGCCCATGGCGACGCCGACATCGGCCTCGACCAGCGCCGGCGCGTCATTGACGCCGTCTCCCACCATCATGACCGCGGCGCGCGCCTTTTCGCGGCGGACCAGCGCGATCTTGTCCTGCGGCGTGAGATCCGCGGCGATGGCGTCCAGACCGAGGTCGCGCGTGACGGACAAAGCGACGTCGCGTCTGTCGCCGGTCGCCAGGACGATGCGGCTCACGCCCGATCGGCGAAGCCGGTCGAGCGTCGCCTGCACGTCGTCGCGCAGGGCGTCGCGCATGAGAATGAGGCCGGCGAGCCGGCCGTCGACCGCGACGGCGACCGCGAGCGCGCCGGGCGGCACGGCCGCGGCGAGCGCCGACCTGTCGGTCTCGCGCAGCGCCTTCGCGACGAACGCCTGGCCGCCGACCCGAACCCTTCGCGCTCCGACCAGGCCTTCGACCCCCTCGCCGGCCGTTTCCGTGACCTCGTCAGGAAGCTCCAGGACGACGCCACGCTCGCAGGCCCCGCGGACGACCGCGCGCGCGACGACGTGTTGCGAGGCCTGATCGACCGAGGCTGCGAGGCGGAGGACCTCGGTCTCAGACCAGCCGTGCGCGGGCGCCACCGTGGAGAGCGCCGCTTCGCCATGGGTCAACGTCCCGGTCTTGTCGACCACGAGGGTCCGGATCCGGCCGAGCGCTTCGAGGGCCGCCCCGCCCTTTACCAGAACGCCGACCTTGGCGGCCCGCGACATGCCGGCGACGATCGCGACGGGAACCGCGAGGATGAGCGGGCACGGCGTCGCGACCACGAGAACGGCCACGGCGCGGACGGGGTCGCCGGAGATCCACCACGCGACCCCCGCCAGCCCGAGCGTCGCCGCCATGAAGCCGAGGGCGTAGCGGTCGGCCAGTCGCGTCATCGGCGCCTGGGACGTCATCGCCTCTTCGACCAGGCGGATGATGGCGGCGTAAGCGCTTCGCGCCGCGGTCTCGCGGGCGACGAGGTCGAACGCCTGGCCGACATTGGTCGAGCCGCTCATCACGGCGTCGCCGTCCCGCTTCGTGACCGGGAGCGACTCGCCGGTCAGCGCGGCCTCGTCGAGGACGGCGGCGGACCCCGTGACGACCCCGTCGACCGGAATCACGTCGCCGAGCCGCACCATCAGCCGATCGCCGACGGCGACCTCCGCGACCGGTACGGTCGAGAGCGTCGCGCCGTGATAGCGGGCCGCGGTTTTCGGGGCGCGGTCGAGGAGCGCGCTCATCTCGCGGCTCGCGCGACCCTCGGCGAAGGCCTCCAGCGCCTGACCGCCCGCATACATCAGCGCGACGATCGCCGCCGCCAGGACCTCGCCGATCGACAGCGCCGCCGCCATGGCGAGCGCTGCGATAAGGTCCAGTCCGACGTCGCCGCGACGGAGGCTCGAGACGATCTTCCAGCACAGAACCGCGAGAACGGGGGCGGCGCCGAGCGCCCACGCGATTTTCGCCAGATCCGGCCGATCGAGGAGAGCGGCCGCGCCGCCGCAGGCAAGGCCCGCGATCGCGCTCGCGATCGGAACCGTGGCCGACGCTCGCCAGAAGCCGCGAAGAGGAAGCTTCGCCTGGTTTGGCTGCGCTGCGGGCACGATGCGGGCTCCTGACCCTTGGTCGACGCTTTCGTTCAGCGTTCGGATCGACGCCGCGCAGCCACGCGGCGACGGTCGTGACCCGGCTGGCCGACGGACCTCAAGGCGCCGATCTCGGAGAACGGCAGGGGCCCCGGACCGGCGCCCGGAGGCGACGACGCCGGCAGCATAGCCGAGGACGCAGCAGGCCGCGCGAAGGTTGGACAGGCCGGTGCGGAACGGCCGCTCGATGCCCAACGCGCGCCGAGGCCCGGGGGCGCGCTCAAGCCGCCCCGTCGCGCTGCTCAGCGGATGCGCAACGGGGCGGCCGGGGGAACAGCCGCGCCGCCCCTCTCGCTCGCGCGGAGCGCCCAAGCGGCTGCCATTCCCAAAAGCGCAAACGTGGCTGGAGCCCGAACGTTCGGTCGCGACCGGGCGGCCGAATGGGCGACGGACGGTTCGCTCCGTGTCGCCGGACGGTCGCGCAACCATGCAGCGGAAACCGGGGCCGGCTTTGCGCTGGCCGTCGGGGCCTACGACCTAGTCGTCGGGGCGACTCGCTTCGCCGGGCTCGGAATGCTCGTGCTCCTGCTTTTCCATGAGCGAAAGGGCGGCCAAAGCACTGACGAGCGGTGCGACGGCGCCGCCGAATTCGTACGGATCGAACGTGCCGATGCTGTGATGCTGATATTCCTGGCGCATCAGATCGACGATGGAGCGTCGCGCCTTTTCGATCTCGGCGTGATCGGGGTTCGTCATGTTGAGCTCCTGCTCCGTGCGCGCTTGCGCGGGCGAGGATCGACCTCGAAGCGCGAGCTAGCACATCGTTTCAGGGCTCGTTGGCGTTCCGCGTCCTTCTCGTCGCGGGGGCGAGCGGTTCAGCTCTTGTCTTTCGGCTGCGCCGCCGCGTCGCGCTTCAGCCGGGCGTCTCTTAGCCGAGCGGTCTTGGCGTCTTCCTTGACCTTGTCGCGGTCGACGATCTCGCGGAAGGCCGCCTGCGTACGCTCCGCTCGGTCGCGGGGCGTCAACTTCGGCTCTTTGATCGGATCGTCTTCTGACATCGCGGCGCCCATGCCCGGCGGGCCACATCGGCCCTAACACGCTGAAAAGAAAGGCTTTCAAATGAAGATGGTGCCCGGGGGCGGATTCGAACCACCGACACGCGGATTTTCAGTCCGCTGCTCTACCAACTGAGCTACCCGGGCCCGCGGACGCCGTCTCGCGGCCCCCGAGGTCTGCGCTCGCCAAGCTGTATGCCTGCGACGAGCGCGCCGCCTTATAGGGGCGCCCAAAGGCGGTGTCCAGCGGCGACGGGCGCCGTGGTCAGACGAGCAGCAGCCCGAGCGCGAGCGTGGCGACGGTCAGCGGCGCGCCGACCTTCAGGTAAGGCCAGAAGCCGACCTCGACGCCGAGCGCCCGCGCGCGTTCGGCCACGATCAGATTGGCGACCGAGCCGACCAAAGTGAGGTTGCCCGCGAGCGTCGAGGCCATCGCGACGATCAGCCAGGCGCGCGTCGGGTCGGCGAGGCGCGCGACGATCGGTTCGAGCGCGAGCACCGCCGGCACGTTGCTAACGAGATTGGACAACGCCGCCGTCACGAGCGTGAGCGGCAGGGGCCCATCGAGAGGAAGGAGCGCGATCCGGTCGAGCGCGTCGGGGGTGAGGGCGAGCTTCTTGAGCGCCGCCGTCACCACGAACAGCCCGGCGAACATCACGAGCAGCGGCCAGTCGATCTCCCGCCAGACCCGCGCGGGCTTGATGCGCCGCGTCAGCAGCAGAGCCGCGCCGGCGGCGATCGCGGCCGTCGCGATCTGGAAGCCGAGGAAGAAGGCGGCGATCATCGCGAGCGTGACGGCGAGCGACTTGGCGACCAGAGCCGCATGCAGGGCGGGCGCGGAAGGGTCGGCGGCGAACCCGTCGAACCGTGCGCCGTCGAAGAACTCGCGGCGGAAGGCGAGCGCGACGGCGACGATCACCAGCACGAGCCCTCCGGCGGCTGCCGGCGCCAGCGCCGCCGCGAAGCTGGCGTAGGGGATGCCGGAGAGCGAGCCGATGATCATGTTCTGGGGGTTGCCGGTGATGGTCGCGACGCTGCCGACATTGGACGCTGTCGCGACGGCGATGGCGTAAGGAACCGGGTCGCGCCTCAGCCGCAGCGTCAGACCGACGACGAAGGGCGTCAGCACCAGGCAGATCGTGTCGTTGACGAGGACGGCCGACAGAACCCCGCTGGCGACGACGACGGCCGCGAGCAGCGTCAGCGGCCGCCGGACATGGGCCGCGATCAGCGCGCCGATCAGCTCGAAGACGCCGGCGAGCCGCAAATTGGCCGCGACGATCATCATGCCCGTGAGCAGCACGATCGTGTCGACGTCGACGGCGGCGAGCGCCTCCTCGCGCGTCAGCACGCCGAGGGCGACCATGAAGGCCGCGCCCGCCAGCGCCGCGCCGGCGCGGTCGACGCGCAGCAGCGGCGCCCGGCCGAAGGCCATCACCCAATAGACCGCGACGAAGATCGCAAGAGCTGCGAGGCTTGTGAAGGACATCGCCACGCAGCGCTCCGGGGACGGCTCAGTCGTCCGCGTCGTCGCGCCGCGGCGGGGAGGGAGCTTCGTCGTCCGGCCCTTCGGGCGTGGGGACGGCGTAGACGCCGCCGAACCAGCGCGACAGGTCGACGTCGGCGCAGCGCTTCGAGCAGAAGGGCTGGAAGGCCGGAACCGACATCTTGCTGCAGATCGGGCAGGGCCGCGGCGGCCGGACGGGGCGGACGGCGTCCTCGCTCATCCCGTCAGACCTTCGAATGCCAGTCGCGGTGCACGGGGTAGCCTTCGCCGGTCAGCAGGTTCGCGGTCTCGTAGAGCGGCAGGCCGACCACGGCCCCGTAGGAGCCCGAAAGCTTCGCGACGAAACAGCCGGCGAGGCCCTGGATCGCATAGGCGCCGGCCTTGCCGCGCCATTCGCCGGCGGCGAGATAGCCGTCGATCTCCGACTCCGACAGACGCTTGAACCGCACCCGGGTCTCGACCAGCCGGCTCCGCAGCGAGCCTTTGCGCGTGATCAGCCCGATCGCGGTCGAGACGCGGTGGGCGCGGCCGGAGAGCAGGCGCAGGCAGTCGGCGGCCTCGTCGGCGGTCTCGGCCTTCGGCAGGATGCGCCGGCCGACGGAGACGACGGTGTCGGCCGCGAGGATCAGCGCCCCCTCAAGCGCCGGGTCCTGATCCGCGAGGCGCTTGCCGGCCGCGGCCTTCGACTCGGCGAGCCGCAGCGCGAGCGTGCGCGGCCGCTCGTTGCGTTCGGGCGTTTCGTCGAGCGAGGCCGGCAGCAGCGCGTCGGGCGCGACGCCGATCTGCTCCAGCAGCGCCAGCCGTCGCGGGCTCGCCGAGGCCAGAACGAGCTTTGGGCGGTCCTTCGTCATGCTTCAGCGTCGCCGGGCGGAGATCGGGCGCGCCGCGCTCGGCGAGGCGGCGCAGCTCACTTGAAGCGGTAGGTGATGCGGCCCTTGGTCAGGTCGTAGGGCGTCATCTCGACCAGGATCTTGTCGCCGGCGAGCACGCGGATGCGGTTCTTCCGCATGCGGCCCGCGGTGTGGGCGATGATCTCATGGTCGTTTTCGAGCTTCACCCGGAAGGTGGCGTTCGGCAGAAGCTCGATCACGGTGCCCGGAAATTCGAGCAGTTCTTCTTTCGACATGGGGTCTCGATGGTGCGCGACGGCGACATGGCCCGCAAAAGTCAGGCGCGCCGTCGTCAGTCTTGATCAAGGAACGGGCGTGATACCGGAAAGCCAAGCGTCGCACAACTCGCAGGCTGCGACGGCGGGCTCGCGCGGGGACGATCTGCGGCTGCGGCGGGACCGCGCCATCACACGCGCGCCTTTCCGGCGTAGCGAAACCGGTCGCGGATGCGGGTGTCGAGGGTGTCGCGCATGGCGCGGTAGGCTTCGAGCGTCTGCTCGCGGGATCCGCCGGCCGCGAGGGTGGGGTCCATGGTCGGCCAGTATTCGACGTCCACGGGGTATCGGTCGGTCAGGTCGAGGGCCGCGTGGTGGGCCTCCGGCGCCAGCGTGACGATCAGATCGAAATTGAGGTCCTCGAGGTCCTCCAGCGTGTGCGGACGATGCTTGCCGACGCCGAGCCCGATCTCGTCGAGCACGGCGGCGACGAAGGGGTCGTTCTCGCCCGGCCTGACGCCGGCGGAGGCGACGTAGAGCGATCGGCCGAAATAGTGCCGCGCGAGCTGCTCGGCGACCACCGAACGAATGACGTTCTGTCCGCACATGAACAGCACGGACTGCGGCCGTTTCTCAACCGGACCTTCGCCGTCCGCCACGGAGACGTCAGCCCTTCCAGCTCAAGGCCGCGATCAACGTGAACAGCCGGCGCGCGGTGTCGTGGTCGACGACGATCTTGCCCTTCAGCCGCTCCGCCAGCACCTGCGCGCCCTCGTCGTGGAGGCCGCGCCGGCCCATGTCGATCGCCTCGATCTGCGACGGGCTCGAGGTCTTGATCGCGGCGAAGTAGCTCTCGCAGACCATGAAGTAGTCCTTCAGGATCTTCAGGAACGGGCTGAGCGACAGCATGTGCGTCACCACCTCGTCGCCGTCCTCACCGCTCACCTTGAGCACGAGCTTGCGGTCGATCAGCGAGATGTGCAGCGCGAAGGGGCCGCCGGCCCCGGCTTCGGGCGCGAAGGAGTTCTCCTCGACAAGGTCGTAGATCGCGACCTGGCGCTCATGTTCGACCTCAGGAGACGCCCGCCCGATCGACGTCTCGTCGATCGTGACCGCGAAGAGCCGCCGGCCGTCTCGTCCCGCATCCGGTCCGTCGGCCATGGCGCGCTCTCCCCGTCAGCCGCGGGCGTTCATGCGGATCGCGACCGAGCGGGCGTGGGCGTGCAGCCCCTCCGCCTCGCCGAGGGCGATCGCCGCGGGACCGATCGCCCGCAGCTGGTCCGGCCCGCAGCGCAGGATCGAGGTGCGCTTGACGAAGTCGAGCACGCCGAGGCCGGACGCGAAGCGCGCGGTGCGCGCCGTCGGCAGCACGTGATTCGAACCGCCGACATAGTCGCCGATGGCCTCGGGCGTATGCGCCCCGAGGAAGATCGCGCCGGCGTGGCGGATCGCCGTCGACAGCGCGTCGCCGTCCTCGGCGACGATCTCCAGATGCTCCGGCGCCAGCCGGTCCGCGAGCGGCACGGCGTCGCGCAGGATCGGCACCACGATGATCGCGCCGAAGTCGCGCCAGCTCGCGCCCGCGATCTCCTTGCGCGGCAGGGTCGAAAGCTGCCACTCGACGGCGGCCGCCACGGCGTCCGCGAGCTCCTCGTCGTCGGTGATCAGGATCGACTGGGCGGAGGCGTCGTGCTCGGCCTGCGCCAGCAGGTCGGCGGCGATCCAGTCCGGATTGCCGGTCGCGTCCGCGATCACCAGCACTTCGGAGGGACCGGCTATCATGTCGATGCCGACGGTTCCGAACACCCGCCGTTTGGCCGCCGCGACATAGGCGTTGCCGGGACCGACAATCTTCGCCACGGGCCGGATCGTCTTCGTGCCGTAGGCGAGCGCCGCGACCGCCTGGGCGCCGCCGACGCGGAACACCTCGTCGACGCCGGCAAGCTCGGCCGCGGCGAGCACCAGCGGGGACAGCGCCCCGTCCGGCGACGGCACGACCATCGCGAGCCGCGCGACTCCGGCGACCTTGGCCGGGACGGCGTTCATCAGCACCGAGGAGGGATAGGCGGCCGTGCCGCCGGGAACATAGAGCCCGACCGAGTCGATCGGCGTCCAGCGATGGCCGAGCTCGACGCCGATCTCGTCGACATAGAGCTCATCCTGCGGCGTCTGGCGGCGGTGATGGCTCTCGATCCGGTCGCGCGCCAGCGTCAGCGCCGCCAGCGTCTCGGGATCGCAGGCCGCCCGCGCCGCCGCGATCTCCTCCGGCGTCACCTGTATGCCGAGCGCGTCGAGGTCGACGCGATCGAAGCGTCGGGAATAGTCGACGACGGCGGCGTCGCCGCGCGCGCGGACGTCGTCGATGATGGCGGCGACCGTCTGGTCGACGTCCTCGGAGATCTCGCGCTTGGTGAGCAGCAGCGCGTCGAACTGGTCCGCGAAGTCGGGCTCGATCGCGTTCAGGCGCAAAACCACGGCGTCAGGCTCCTTCGGCGTCGTGCGACGGCGTCGCCTTGGCGGACCAGACGGGCCCGAGATCGGCGACCCGGGCTTCGACGCATTCGACCTCCAGGCGGAGGCTGGCGCCGCCCGAAAACCGCAGCTCGACCGCGCCGGAGGGATCCTCTTCGCCGGCCGGCGTGAACACGATCGCGAGCAGATTGAGGATCGCGTCGGGCGTCGAGCGGTCGACGCCGCGCGCGGCGACGCGCGTCACCCGCTCGAAATGGCCGGCCGTGCGCCGCCGCCGGAGCTCGCCGTCGATCCGCCGGTCGGCCCGGTTGCCCACGAAGGCGAAGCGCTTCTCGCCCGGCAGAAACACGAGGTCGCCGATGCGGACGACGAAGTCCTGGAGATGCGCCGACAGCACCTCGAGGTCCTCGGCGTCGAGGGCGATCAGCTTGAGCGGCGCGTCGGGCGAGGGGTCGGACATCGGGGATCGTTTCGGTGAGGGCGTCGGCTGAGAGGTAGCGGTCGGCGCGGGCCGCCGCAATCCGCCGTCTCGCCCGGCGTGATCATGGAGGCGTGGAGAGGCTGGATCCGCCTTCCCCTCGTCATGGTCCGGCCTGACCGGACCACCCACGTCGAAGGTCGGGCGCGACGCCCGGGATGGGTCCTCCGGTCGAGCCGGAGGATGACGACGCGGTTCGTGAGCGCGCGCCGGCCGCGCCGTCGCTCGCCGCGTCAGCCCGTCAGCCGCTCGATCGTCGCGCCGCACTGCGACAGCTTGGCCTCGAGCCGCTCGAAGCCGCGGTCGAGGTGATAGACGCGGTTGACGATGGTCTCGCCTTCCGCAGCCAGTCCCGCGATCACGAGCGAGACGGACGCGCGCAGGTCGGTCGCCATGACCGGCGCGCCGGTCAGCTTGTCCACGCCTTCGATCGTCGCGACGTCGCCCTCGAGATGGATCTTCGCGCCGAGGCGGACCAGCTCCTGCACGTGCATGAAGCGGTTCTCGAAGATGGTTTCGGTGATCGAGGACGAGCCGCCGGCCCGCGCAGCGAGCGCCATGAGCTGCGCCTGCAAATCGGTCGGGAAGCCGGGATAGGGGGCGGTGACGACGTTCATGGGCGCGAGGCCGTGGCCGTTGCGCGCGACGCGCACGCCCTCATTGGTCGTCTCCACCTCGACGCCGGCCTCGACCAGCACGTCGAAGGCCGCGTCGAGCAGGTCGCGCCGGGCGCCCTCCAGCAGCACCTCGCCGCCCGTCATGGCGACGGCGATGGCGTAGGTGCCGGTCTCGATCCGGTCCGGCAGCACGCTGTGCCGCGCGCCGTGCAGGCGCGCCACGCCCTGGACCCGGATCGTCGAGGTTCCCGCGCCTTCGATCTTCGCGCCCATCTTGGTGAGGCAGTCGGCGAGGTCGACGATCTCGGGCTCGCGGGCGGCGTTCTCGATGACGGTCTCGCCCTCGGCGAGGGTCGCCGCCATCAGGATCACATGGGTCGCGCCGACGGACGCCTTCGGGAAGGAG
The DNA here is from genome assembly GCF_049446035.1 of Hansschlegelia sp. KR7-227. Classification (NCBI taxonomy): domain Bacteria; kingdom Pseudomonadati; phylum Pseudomonadota; class Alphaproteobacteria; order Hyphomicrobiales; family Methylopilaceae; genus Hansschlegelia; species Hansschlegelia sp. KR7-227. Next base: position 3,086,688 of record NZ_JBMSEA010000001.1, on the reverse strand, counting down.
ACGCGCGCGCCCTTCAGGCCGCCGGCCGGCGCCTGGGCGATGACGTAGCCGGCCTCGATTTCGATCGTGGCGCCGAGCGCCTTCAGGCCGTCGAGGAAGAAGTCGACCGGCCTTGTGCCGATCGCGCAGCCGCCGGGCAGAGACACCTTGGCTTCGCCCATGCGCGCGAGCAGCGGCCCGATCACCCAGAAGCTTGCTCGCATGCGCGAGACGAGATCGTAGGGCGCGAGCGTGTCGACGATCTCGCCGGCCGTGAGCTTGACCGTCTCGCCGGCGAAGGCGTCCTGCTCGGCCCGCTTGCCGGCGACCGCGACGTCGACGCCGTGATTGCCGAGGATGCGCTTCAGGAGCGTGACGTCGGCGAGCCGCGGCACGTTGTCGAGCGTCAGCGTCTCGGCGGTCAGCAGGCTCGCGATCATCAGCGGGAGGGCGGCGTTCTTCGCGCCGGAGATCGGGATGCGGCCATTGAGCCTGGCCCCGCCGACGATGCGGATGCGGTCCATGGGACCTCCTCGATATGCCCGTCCGTGACGACCGGGAAGGGACGCGCGGAGCGGCCGGCGCGAAGCGCGCGGTCTAGCGCAAGCGCAGTCGGCGCACAATCGTCGACCGCTCCAGGCTACCCCGCCTCGCCGTCGGGCGCCTCCGGCCGGGCCGGCCTGCCCGGCGCCTTGCGCTTGCGCAGATTGGCGCGGAGCGCCGCCGCGAGGCGCTCGCGCCGCTCCGCCTCGCGCGCGGCGGCGTCCGCGCCGCGGCCGGGTGCTTTGGGGGTAGGCGGCGAATCGCCGATCGACATGGCGTGATCCTAGACCGGCGGGGCGTCGCCCGAAACGCCGGCGGCGGGAAGAGTCCGAACTCCTTGCGCGATCGCCATTCCGCTCCGACCCGCGGGGGTCTATCGTCCTTCCGGCCACGCGTCTCGAAAGACGTGGCGAATGGGGTCGGGGGATTCGCCATGACTGCGATGTGGTTCGGGGCCGGGCGCGCGAGGCTCGCCGCAGCGGCGGCGATGATCGGCCTGCTCGCCGCGACGTCGCCTGCGGCGGCGGATGCGGGCAAGCCCTTCCAGAACCAGGCTGCGGTCGAAAGCGCCCTCAAGCTCGACGCCCGCGTCCGGCGCGAGGCCGGGTCCGACAAGCGGACGGTCGCCGAGCTCATCAAGCAGGGCGTGGCGCAGATCCGCGCGGGGAGCTGGCGCGACGCCGCCGTCACCATGGCGCTCGCCGCCGGCAAGGACCCGAAGAACGAGCAGGCCTGGCGCAACCTTTCGGTCGCGCTCACCAAGATCGAGACCGACGATTATTCCGAGCGCGAGAGCCTGCGCGACCAGGCGACGGGGGCCGCCTGGAAGGCTTACGAGGTCTCGCCCGACGCCAAGACCAAGGGCCGGGCGCTCGCCGTGCTCGCCAACGCCTTCGCCGTCCGCGAGGAGTGGCGGCCGGCGCTCGATGCGCTCAAGGCCGGGCTCGCGCTCGCCGACAATCCGGACGCCCGCGCGACCTACGAGACGATGCGCGCCGAGCACGGCTTCCGCGCGCTCGACTACTCGGTCGACAGCGACGCCGCGGCGCCCCGCGCCTGCGTGCAGTTCTCCGAAGACCTCGCCAAGGGCCGCGTCGACTTCTCGCCTTACGTCGTCCTGAAGGGCGTCGACGCGCCGGCCGTCACGGCGGACGCCCAGCAGGTCTGCGTCGACGGGCTGAAGCATGGCGAGACCTATGAGCTGACCGTCCGCCAGGGCTTGCCCTCCGATGTCGACGAGACCCTTCCGCAGTCCAAGGACTTCCGCATCTACGTCCGCGACCGCTCGCCTTCGGTGCGCTTCACCGGCCGCAATTACGTGCTGCCGTCGACCGGCCAGCAGGGCGTGCCGGTGCTCACCACCAATGTCGACGCCGCCGTCGTCGAGGTGTTCCGGGTCGGCGACCGCAGCCTCGCGCAGGCCGTCGTCTCCGGCGACTTCCAGAAGCAGCTCGACGGGGAGGCGCTCGAGACGCTGAGGAGCGACACCGCCGCGACCGTCTACAGCGGCGAGCTGGTGGTCGAACGCAAGCAGAACGTCGACGTGGTCACCGCCTTCCCGGTCTCCGACGCGATCCCGAACCTCGCGCCGGGCGTCTACGTCATGGCCGCGCGGCCCAAGAACGCCGTCGACCCCGAGCCCTGGACCTCGCAGGCGACGCAGTGGTTCGTCGTCTCCGACCTCGGCCTCACCGCCGTCTCCGGCGTGGACGGCGTGAAGATCTTCGCCCGCTCCCTCGCCTCCGCAGGCTCCCTCGCCGGCGTCGAGGTCAAGCTGATCGCGCGGGACAATGAGGTGCTTGCGACCAAAACCACCGACGCGGAAGGCTTCGCGAGTTTCGAGCCGGGCCTCACCCGCGGGACGGGAGGCCAGGCGCCGGCCGTGCTCGTGGCGCAGGCGAAGGGCGACTACGGCTTCCTTGACCTCACCAAGCCGGGCTTCGACCTGTCCGACCGCGGCGTCGGCGGCCGCGCGGCGCCCGGGCCGCTCGACGCGCAGGTCTTCGCCGAGCGCGGCGTCTACCGCCCGAAGGAGACCGTCCACGTCACCGCGCTCCTGCGCGACGACAAGGGCGCGGCCGTCGAGGGCCTGCCGCTGACCTTCGTCGTCACGCGGCCGGACGGCGTCGAGGACCGCCGCGTGGTCTCGACCGACGGCGGCGCCGGCGGCCGCACGCTCGACCTGCCGCTGATCGACCAGGCGATGCAGGGCACGTGGCGCGTCGAGGCGCTGGCCGACCTCAAGGGCGGACGGGTCGGCTCGACCAGCTTCCTCGTCGCGGACTACGTGCCGGAACGGCTCGATCTGACCGTCGCCACGACGGCGGCCACGCTGGACTCCGCCGGCGCCGCGGCGACCGTCGACGGCCGCTGGCTCTACGGCGCGCCCGCAGCCGACCTCGCGCTCGAGGGCGACGTCACGCTCAAGGTCCGCGAGGGCGGCCTGCCGGGCTTCGACGGCTACCGCTTCGGGCTGTCGGACGAGGTCGTCGCGCCCCTCCGCACGCCGCTCGCCGGGCTCGGCAGGACCGACGCCAAGGGACATGCGAATGTCCGTATTCCCCAACCGCCGCTGCCCGAGACCACGCGTCCGCTCGAGGCCGAGGTCGCGCTCAGGTTGGCCGAGCCCTCCGGCCGCACCATCGAACGCAAGCTCACGCTGCCGGTTGCGGCGACGGGCGCGCGCATCGGCGTCAAGCCGCTGTTCGCCGACCGGGTCGGCGACGGCGAGACCGCGCGCTTCGAGGTCCGCGCCGTCGGCGCCGACGGCAAGCCCGTGGCGGCCGCAGGCCTGAGCTGGCAGCTGATGCGGATCGAGACGAGCTACCAGTGGTACGCGACCGACGGGCGCTGGAACTTCGAGACCGTCAACCGCACCCGGCGCGTCGCCGACGGCAAGGTCGACGTCGGGACCGACGCCGCGGCGCCGATCTCGGCCAAGGTCGCCTATGGCCGCTACCGGCTGGAGGTCGCGAGCGCCGATCCGCAGGGGCCCGCCACAAGCGTCGCCTTCGACGCCGGCTACTTCGCGGCCGCCTCCGCCGACACGCCGGACACGCTCGACGTCGCGCTCGACAGGTCGACCTTCAAGCCGGGCGAGACCGTCACCGCCACGATCGGCTCGCGCTTCGCCGGCCGCGCCACCGTGCTGGTGGTCGGCGCCGGCGTGATCGACCAGGCGACGCTCGACGTGTCGGAGAAGGGCGCGACGACGAGTTTCAAGGTCACGGACGCCTGGCGTCCCGGCGCCTATGTCGTCGCCTTCGCGCACCGCGCGCTCGACGCCAAGGCGAGCCGCATGCCGGGCCGCGCCATCGGCGTCGCCTATGCCGGAATCGACGCCGGCGACCGCACCATCGGCGTGTCGCTGGACGTCCCCGCCGCCGTCGAACCGCGCCGCACGCTGGACGTGCCTGTGAAGCTCGCCAACCTCGCCGCCGGCGAGAAGGCCTATGTCACGCTCGCCGCCGTCGACGTCGGCATCCTCAACCTGACCGGCTACAAGCCGCCGGCGCCGGACAAGGACGTCTACGGCCAGCGCCGGCTCGCGGCCGAATTGCGCGACCTCTACGGCCAGCTCATCGACGGCATGGGCGCCACGCGCGGCAAGCTCCGCTCCGGCGGCGACGAATCCGGCGCCGGCGGCCTTCAGGACGCGCCGACCCAGGCGCCGCTTGCGCTGTTCTCCGGCCTGGTCCCGATCGGAGCGGGCGGCGAGGTCGTCATTCCCCTGGAGCTGCCGGCCTTCAACGGCACGGTGAAGCTGATGGCGGTCGCCTGGAGCGGCGGCAAGCTCGGCCATGCCGCGAAGGACGTCGTCGTCGCCGATCCGGTGGTGGTGACGGCGGCCCTGCCGCGCTTCCTCGCCGACGGCGACCGCTCGCGGCTCAGGCTCGACCTCGACAATGTCTCGGGAGCGGCCGGCGACTACCGCCTCGACGTCGCGGTCTCCGGACCCGTCGCGGCGCCGGCCGGCGCGAAGACCGTCAAGCTCGCCACAAAGGCCAGGGCGGCGGTCGAGATCCCTCTGGCCGCGAACGGCGTGGGCGCCGCCCGCATCGACGTCACGCTCAAAGGCCCCGACGGGCGATCCTACGCGCAGGCGCTCAGCCTCGAGGTGAAGCCCGCGACCTCTCCGGTCCTCCGACGCAACGTGATCGCGCTCGCCACGGGCGCGAGCGTGACCGTCTCGAACGACATGCTGGTCGACCTCGTGCCCGGAACGGGCTCGGTCGCGCTCAGCGTGAACAAGCCCGGCATGCTCGACGCCGCGACCTTCAAGCTCGCGCTCGACGGCTACCCTTACGCCTGCTCCGAGCAGCTCTCGAGCCAGCTGCTCGCGCTCGTGGTCGGACAGGAGCTCGGCCTTGCAGCCGAGACCGCCGGCGTCACGCCGGAGGATCTCAAGGCCCGCGCCGCCTCGATCGTGGCGCGGGTGCTGTCGCGGCAGGATTCCAACGGCTCGTTCGGCCTGTGGTCGGCGGAAGGCGGCGATCTCTGGCTCGACGCCTATGTGGTCGACGTGCTCGGCCGGGCGCGCGCCGCGGGCTATCCGACGCCCGACCAGGCGTTTTCGACCGCGCTCGACAATTTGCGCAACACGATCGGCCTGAGAAACGACTCGACCGAGAGCGACGTCGCCTACGCCCATTACGTGCTGGCCAAGTCCGGGCGACCGCTGATCGGCGACCTGCGCTACCTCGCCGACGTCAAGATCGAGGAGTTCGCAAGCCCGCTCGCCCGCGCCCAGATCGGGGCGGCGCTCGCCCAGGCGGGCGACTTCGCGCGCGCGTCCAAAGCGTTCGCGGCCGCCGAGATCGAGGCGCCGGACGACGCGGCGCGGACCGATTTCGGCTCCGTTCTGCGCGACCAGGCGGCGATCGTGGCGCTCGCCTCGGAAAGCCGCGCGGGCGTCGCGATCGCGCCCGCCGCGCTTCGCCGCGTCGGCGCCGCCCGGCGCGACCGGTCCTCTCTGACGACGCAGGAGAACGCCTGGCTGCTGCTCGCCGCGCGCGGGCTGAAGGCGCAGAGCGCCGATCTCACGCTCACCGTGGACAGTCAGCCCCGCAAAGGCGCGCTCGACGAGACCTTCTCGCCCGCCCGCCTCGCGGCCGGCCCCTCGACGATCGCCAACGCCGGCCAGACGCCGCTTGAGGCGGTGGTGACCGTCCGCGGATCTCCCGTCACCCCGGAGCCACCGGCGGAGAGCGGTTTCCATCTCGGACGGCGCTATTACACGACCGCCGGCGTCGAGGTCGACGCGTCCAAGGTCGCGCAGAACACGCGCCTGGTGGTCGTGCTGACCGTCACCGAGCCGGAGCCCCGTCCGGGCCGGGTGCTCGTCGTCGACCGGCTGCCGGCGGGCTTCGAGATCGACAATCCGGAGCTCGTGACCAGCGCGAAGCTGCCGGCGCTGTCTATGCTGGGAGACGACCCGCAGGCCGCCCATTCCGAGTTCCGCGACGACCGCTTCGTCGCGGCCTTCGACCGCTCCGCCGACGGCCCGGCGGTTTATTCGGCGGCCTATGTCGTGCGCGCCGTGGCCCCCGGCCGCTACGCCCAGCCGGCGGCGACCGTCGAGGACATGTACCGCGCCGACCGCTTCGCCCGCACCGGCGCCGGCGCGATCGAGGTGACGGCGGCGAAATGAGCGAGGCGGGAGAGCGCGCGCGGCCTGTCTTCGCGCGGCTCGCCGCGTGCGCGCTCCTCGTCGCCCTCGTCGGTGGTTCGGGGGCCGCCATTTCGCTGGAGGGCTATTCCGCGCCCGAGGCCGGGCGCGCCAAGTTGCTGTCCACCCTCGTGAACGACCGCGACGGGCGGCTGCTCCGCCCCTTCGCCGCCGCCGACGGCGCGTGGCGGCTGCCGGTGGCGACCGGCGACGTCGATCCGCGCTTCCTGCGGATGTTGACGGCCTATGAGGACAAGCGCTTCGCCTCCCATCCCGGCGTCGACCCGATCGCCGCGGCGCGCGCGGCCTGGCAGGCCGTCCGGCAGGGCGGGATCGTGTCGGGCGGCTCGACGCTCACCATGCAGGTCGTGCGCCTGCTCAGCCCCGACCGCAGCCGCACGCTCGCCCGCAAATGGCGCGAGGCCGGGGCCGCGCTCGCGCTGGAGCGCAGGGTCGGCAAAGCCGGAATCGTCGACCTCTATCTCCGGCTCGCGCCCTATGGCGGCAATCTCGAGGGCGTGCGCGCCGCGAGCCTCGCCTTCTTCGGCAAGGAGCCGGCCCGGCTGTCGATCGCTGAGGCCGCTTTGCTGGTCGCGATCCCGCAATCGCCCGAGACCCGCCGCCCCGACCGCGACCGCAACGCCGCGAAAGCCGCGCGCGACCGCGTGCTCGACCGGCTGGCCTCGGCCGGGGCGATCTCAGCGGCCGAGGCGACCTACGCGCGCGACGAACCCGTCCCGGACGGCCGCCGCGCCTTCCCCAATTTCGCCGCCCACAATGCGGAGGCGGCGGCCCGGCGCGTCGGGGCCGGCGGCGTCGCGCGGCTCACGCTCAGGCGCGACCTCCAGCGCGCGCTGGAGGATCTGGCGCGCGACCGCGCGCGGGCCCTCGGACCCGGCCTCTCGGTCGCGATCGTCGTCGCCGATCACGCGACCGGCGCGATCGAGGCCTCGGTCGGCTCGGCCGACTATTTCGACGCCACGCGCGCCGGCGCGCTCGACCAGACTCGCGCCGTCCGCTCGCCGGGCTCCGCGTTGAAGCCCTTCATCTACGCGCTCGCCTTCGAGAACGGCGTCGCCGCGCCCGAGACGCTGATGGAGGATCGTCCGGCGCAGTTCGGCGACTACGCGCCCCGAAACTTCGACCAGGGATTCCACGGCACGGTGAGCGCGGCTGAGGCGCTGGCGCTGTCCCTCAACATCCCGGCCGTCGCGCTTCTGGAGGCGGTCGGTCCCGCGCGCTTCGTCGCCCGCCTGCGGTCGGCCGGCGGCGGACTCGCGCTCCCGGCGGGCGAAACGCCCGGCCTCGCCGTCGCGCTCGGCGGCGTCGGGATCCGGCTGCTCGACCTCGCGACGCTCTACGCCGGCCTCGCGCGCGGCGGCGCTGCGGTCCCGCTGACCGATGATCCCGCATCCGTCTCCGGCCCCGAGACGCCCGGCCGCCGGCTGGTCGACGGCGTCGCGGCCGTGCAGGTCGCCCAGGCGCTGCTGAAGAGCCCGCCGCCGGAATCCGCCCTCGGCGGGCGGCTCTCCTTCAAGACCGGCACCTCCTACGGCTACCGCGACGCCTGGGCGGTCGGCTTCGACGGCAAGCGCGTCATCGCGGTCTGGGCCGGCCGGCCGGACGGCGCGTCGAGCTCCGGCCTCGTCGGCCGCGAAGCCGCGGCCCCGATCCTGTTCGACGCCTTCGCGCGGCTGGGCGAGCCGCTCGCGCCGCCGCCGCCGGCGCCGCCCGGCGCCGCGGTCGCCTTCGCCGATCTGCCCGCGCCGCTGCAGCGCTTCCGCCCGTTCGGCGCGCCGCCGCCCGTGCTCGGCGTCCGCGACGTCGCGCCGCTTATGGTCGCGTTTCCGCCGGACGGCGCGCGGGTCGAGGTGGGCCCGGGGGCGGCGCTGGCGCTGAAGGCCGCGGGCGGCGCGCCGCCCTTCCGCTGGCTCGTCGACGGCCGCCCGCTGCCGCCGGAGCGCCGCCGGGAGACGCTGTGGCCCGACGTCGGGCCGGGATTTTCGCGCGTGACCGTGACCGACGGCCGGGGCGCGACGGCCTCCGCGCGGGTGCGCATCGACTGAACGCGCAAGCTCGGACGTTGTGTCGGCTTGATTTTCGCGTGGGCGCGTCTGATATCCGGCCCCCCACCAGATTTTGCATGAGGACGAGACGCCCGCGATGCCGGACCCGACTTCGGACCCCAAGAGCGCTGCGGCGCATGGCTCGGCTGCAGGGGCCGCGAGCCCCGAGACCGACGAGCAGCGCGCCGACGGAACCGTCGAACGTGAGGTCACCGACGCGCCCACGACGGCTTCGAGCGACCGCGTCGCCGAGCTCGAGGCCGCGGTGACGGAGCTGCGCGACCGTTTCCTGCGCGCGCACGCCGAGATGGAGAACCTGCGCCGCCGGACCGAGCGCGAGGTGCAGGACGCCAAGCGTTACGCGGTGTCCTCCTTCGCGCGCGACCTGCTCGGCGTCGCCGACAATCTTCGGCGCGCGCTCGAGGCCGCCGGGGCTGGCGGCCTCGACGACGGCGACGCGGCCGACGCCGCAGGCTCCGACGCGACCGATCCGGTCACCGACCCCGCGCTCGCCGCGCTGATCGAAGGCGTCGAGCTGACGGAGCGGGAGCTCCTCAAGGCGCTCGGCAAGAACGGTGTCGTTAAGCTCGAGCCGAAGGGCCAGCTGTTCGACCCCCACCGTCACGAGGCGGTGTTCGAAGCGCCGGACCCGAGCGTCCCGGCCGGCACCGTGGTGCAGGTGATGCAGGAAGGCTATCTGATCGGCGACCGCATCCTGCGGCCGGCGATGGTCGGGGTCGCCCGCGGCGGCCCAAAGCCCGAGACGACCCCCGGCGGCGTCGACCGCAAGGCCTGACGGACGGCGTCGGGAGCGCCTGACGCCGCGACCGGAAGCCGGCCTCCGCCGTCGTTCCGGGCCTGTCCCGGAACCCATTTCCTCAGCGTTGAATGCCTTGGCGCGGTGGCGGGAATGGATCCCGGGACAGGCCCGGGATGACGGGCGCGGGCGCGCTCGTTCAATCTGCTCCGATCTCATCCCCCGAGTTCGATCGTCTCCTCGCGCGCCTTCGCCGGCGCGCCCGGCCGCAGGATCTCGATTCGTCCGCGGTAGGTCCCGGGCGCCCAGCCCTCGGGCGGCCGCTTGCGGCCGGCGAAGGCGGTCCACTGCGCCTTGGCGTTCGGCGCGGGCGGGATCGCGTTGCGGGCAAGCGTCGCCCCGTCCGGCCCGTACAGCGTGACGACCAGGGAGTCGCCGGTCGCGAGCCCGATCGCCCGGCCGTAGACGACGAGCGCCGGCGACTTTCGACCGGGCCGCTTGGCGGCGATCGCGTCGCTCTCGATCTCGTCGCCCTCGACCGGACCGCTGGAGAAGCCGGCGTTCAGCACGAGCGGCGCTTGAGGCGTCATCGCCGCCGCAGCCTCCGGCGCCCAGGCGCTGCGGGTCGGACCGCAGGCCGCGGACGCGCCGTCGAGCGCGTAAGGGTCGACCGGCTTGCCGTCCTTGCGCAGCGCGAAGTGCAGATGCGGAAACTCCGTCATGCCGGACAGGCCGATGCGGCCGAGCGGCTGGCCCCGCTTGACCTCATCGCCCTTCTTCACCGCGATCGAGCCCTGCGCCATGTGGCAGTACTGGGTGTCCCAGCCGTCGCCATGGCGCAGCAGGACGCCGTTGCCGCACTCGACGTCCTTCACCGCTTCGCGGCCGCCGCCCTTGATCCCTGTGTCCGCCATGCCGTCGCGCGTCCCGACGACGACGCCGTCGGCCGCGGCCTTCACCTCGACGCCGGCGCGCTGCGCCGCCATCGACGGCGCGCGGATGTCGGTCCCGTCGTGTCCGTCATAGGACAGGGCGGTGCAGCGATAGTCGCGCACGCCCTTGCCCGGCCAGTGGTCGAACAGGTTCTGCACCGGACAGGTCAGCCCCGGGGGGCAGGCGACAGGCGCGGAAAGCGAGATGTCGGCGGCCTTGGCCGGCGCGCCGAAGGCGCAGAGCAGGGCGGCGGCGAGGGCGCGCTGTGCGTTCATCGTCCGGGCCTTTCCCGTGGGTGCGAGGCCAAGGCTAGCGCAGGCGGCGCAGGCTCGTCACGGGGTCGCCGGCCGCGAGAATGCGGGCGATCGCGGCGTCGAGCGGCTCCAGCGCGACCGCCATGGCGTGCGCGTTGGCGTGAACCAGCGTTTCGGCGTCGCGCACCAGCGCGACATGCCCCTTCCAGAACATGAGGTCGCCGCGCCGGCGCTCCGCCAGGTCGACCGGCCGCCCGAGCCCCGCTTCCTGCATGTCGGAGTCGCGCGGGGCGGGGATCCCGCAGGCGCCGAGCGCGAGCTGGACCAGCGCCGAGCAATCGAGGCCGAGGCTGGTGCGCCCGCCCCACAGATAGGGCGCGCCGACGAAGCGCTCGGCGACCGCGGCCGGGTCGTCCTCATAGGCGTCGATCGGCGCAAGATGGGTCGCGACGGCGTAGGCGCCGGTGTCGAGCACCGCGAAGCGGCCGTCGAGGTCGACGACGGACAGTCTCGCCCCCATCGACAGCGCGTCGACCGGCGGGACCTTGATCGAGGGCGAGGGAAACAGCAGCGTTCTCAGCGCCGCGACGCGGTGCGTCGCGCCCGGTCCGAGCTCCGCCGACAGCGCCGCGGAGGGCATGTAGCCGACATAGCCGTCGGTCGCGAGCTGGACCCAGGACCACCCCTCCAGCTCGTCATAGACCGTGACCTCCTCACCGTAGAGCGCCTCGGTCTCGAGCGCCGCCGTCGCCTGCGGCGCGCGGCGGAGTCCGGCGTGACCGACGGCCACCCGGCGCCGTTCGCCCTCCACGAAGCGCAGCGCCTCGACCTGGCCCTTCAGCCGGGCCGCCGCGACGTCGGGCCGGGCGGGCGTGAGACGTGGGTCGAGCTTCACCGGCCGTAGCGCTCCTGAAGCAGGGCCGCGATGGCACGCGCGCCCTGCACCTCGCCGCCCTCGGGGCGGCCGGGCTTGGCCGACGGGTTCCAGGCGAAGATGTCGAGATGCGCCCACGCTTTCGCCTTTTCGACGAAACGGCGCAGGAACAAAGCGGCGGTGATCGAGCCCGCAAACGGACCGCCCGAAATGTGGTTCACGTCGGCGATCTTCGACGACAGCAGCTCGTCATAGGAGTTCCACAGCGGCAGGCGCCACAGCGGGTCGTGCTCCGCGGCGGCGTGGCGCAGCAGGTCGGCGGCCAGCCGCTCGTCGTCGGTGTAGAGCGGCGGCAGGTCCGGCCCGAGCGCGACGCGCGCGGCCCCCGTCAGCGTCGCGGCGTCGACGACGATCTCGGGCGCCTCCTCGTCGGCGAGCGCCAGCGCGTCGGCGAGCACGAGGCGCCCCTCCGCGTCGGTATTGCCGATCTCGACATGGAGCCCCTTGCGGCTCGGCAGCACGTCGCCGGGACGGAAGGCGTTGCCCGCGATCGAATTCTCCACCGCCCCGACGATCAGGCGGAGCCGCACGTTGAGCTTCGCGCCCATGATCATGGCGGCGAGCGCGATCATCGAGGCCGCGCCGCCCATGTCCTTCTTCATGAGCAGCATCGCGGCGTCGGGCTTGATGTTGAGGCCGCCGGTGTCGAACGCCACGCCCTTGCCGACCAGCGTCACCTTGGGCGCGTCCGTTTCGCCCCAGACGAGGTCGACGATCCGCGGCGCCCGGGTCGAGGCGCGGCCGACGGCGTGGACCATCGGGAAGTTCTCTTTCAGCAGTTCGTCGCCGACGACCGAGGTGACCGTCGCCCCGTGCAGCTTGCCCAGAAGCCGGATCGCGGTCTCGATCTCCTCCGGGCCGAGATCGTTGGCCGGCGTGTTGACGAGATCGCGGCCGAGCGCGACGGCCTCGACGGTCAGCGCCAGCGCGTCGCGCTCGGCGTCGTCCGGCAGGACGAGACGCACCCCTCCCGGTTCGGCCTTCTTGTAGCGCCGGAACTGGTAGCTTCCGAGAGCGACCGCGAGCGCGGCGAGCCGGGCGTTCTCGACGACCCCGCCGAAGCGGTAGGTCCCCGCCGGCAGCGCCTGGGCGAGCTTGCCCGCCAGAAACGGATTCTTGGCGCGGGCGCCGGCGGCTTCGACGCAGAACACGACGCCGAGCAGGGCGCCGTCCGCGTCGGGCACGAGCAGATGCTTGCCGGGCCCGACCGTGAATCCCGTCGCCTTCGCCCAGGCGGAGGCCGGCTCCGGCGGCGCCTCTCCGGACGCGACGAACCAGATCGGCGTCGAAGGCTCGGCGGCGGCGGCGAAGAACGAGGACATCGGCGTCCCTTCAGGCGAGTGAAGCGGCCGCCCTCATCGCATATTTCGGAAGGGCCCGCGACCCGCGCCGCGCGCCGCCGCTTGCCCTCGGCGCGCCGCCGCGCCAAACCCACGGTCCCCGTCCGACGAAGGCTGAGCGCTGCGATGACCGATCTGCCGAACGAGATGACCTTCATCAGGGCCGAAGGCTCCGGCGGCCCCGAGGTGCTGGCGGCCGCCCGCGGCCCGCTGCCGACGCCGGGCGAAGGCGAGGCGCTGATCGAGGTTGCGGCGGCCGGCGTCAACCGCCCGGACGTGATGCAGCGCCAGGGCATGTATCCCCCGCCGCCCGGCGCGCCCGAGACGCTCGGCATGGAGATCTCGGGCCGGATCGTCGCCCTCGGCAAGGACGCCAAGGGCTTCGTCGTCGGCGACGAGGTCTGCGCGCTGATCGCCGGCGGCGCCTACGCCGAATACGCCGTCGCCCCCACGGCGACCTGCCTGCCCGTGCCGAAAGGGCTGTCGCTGATCGAGGCGGCGGGCGTGCCCGAGACCTTCTTCACGGTCTGGACCAACGTCTTCGAGCGGGCGGGCCTTCGCCAAGGCCAGTCCTTCCTGGTTCACGGCGGCACGTCCGGCATCGGCACGACCGCGATCCAGCTCGCCTGCGCCCGCGGCGCGACGGTCTACGCCACCGCCGGGGGGCCCGAGAAGGTCGCCTTCTGCGAGACGCTCGGCGCCGCGCGGGGCATCGACTACCGGTCGGAGGACTTCCAGGCGGTGCTCAAGGAGGCGACCGGCGGAAAAGGCGTCAACGTCATCCTGGACATGATCGGCGGCGAGTACACGGCCAAGAACATCAAGTCGCTCGCGCCGGAAGGCGTGCTGGTGCAGATCGCCTTCATGCAGGGGCCGAAGGTGCAGATCGACCTCACGCCGATCATGCTGAAGCGCCTCACCCTCACGGGCTCCACGTTGCGCTCCCGCCCGGTCGCCGAGAAGGCCCGGATCGCCGAGGCGCTGACCCGCGAGGTCTGGCCGCTGATCGAGGCAGGCAAGGTCAAGCCGATCGTCCACGCCACCTTCCCGCTGGAGAAGGCCGCCGACGCCCACCGGCTGATGGAGGGGAGCTCCCACATGGGCAAGATCATCCTCACGACAGCAAAGGCGCCGCCGCGCTGACAGGTTGTGGGCTACGTAGTTCTCCCGATTATCTTGCGTTTTCGGCGGGTCTATCCTTCGGTTCGAGCGGTCCGGCGAACCACGGGGTCCACCCGATGAAACGGCTTTTATGGGCGTTAGGGGCCGTCTGCCTGTTCGCCGCTCCGGCGGCGGCGCAGACCAAGGAGCAGCGCTACCAGGGCACGTTCTTCGTGACCGCGGCGAGCGACGACTGCGCCACGGACCGGACGGCTTCGGTCGGCGACAACGGCGTTTTCACCTTCCGCACCGAAACGCAGAAGCAGGCGTTTTCGATCTTCGAGCCGCGCAGCGGCGGCAGCGTCGTCCCCTCGACGAACAAGCGGTTCGGCAAGTCCGGAAACTACCGCATGACGTGGATCGGCGGCGGCGCGATCGCCAAGGAATCGACCGGCGCCTATTCGGCCTTCGCGACCAAGCCCGCGGCTTTCGCGCCGGGCACGGAGACGGTCGTCGTCAACGGCCGGTTGACGAACTACCAGGGGACCGCCGGCTGCACGATCTCGTTCGAGGCGTCCGGGCTGCGACGTCCGGGATACTGATCGAGGATCGGCGGGCCGGAGCGCTCACGCGGCGTCCGAAAACATCTCCGCGCCGAGCCGGCCTTCGTTCTCCCAGGCGACCGGGCCCGTCATCAGGATGTGGTCGTCGTCCCGCCAGACGATCCGAAGCGGGCCGCCGGGCAATGTGACGACGACGTCGCGGCCGGTGCGGCGGGTGCGGGCCGCCGAGACCGCCGCGGCGCAGGCGGCGGTGCCGCAAGCGAGCGTGAGGCCGGCGCCGCGCTCCCACACCTTCAGGGTGATCGCCTCCTTCGACGTCACCTTGGCGAGCGAGATGTTGGCGCGCTCCGGGAAGATCGGGTGGTTCTCCAGCATCGGTCCGGCCCGCCGCAGGTCCACGACGGCAAGGTCGTCGACCCAGAAGATCGCGTGCGGGTTGCCGACATTGACGACCGACGGCGAGTGGATCAGCGGCGCGTCGATCGGCCCGAGCTGAAGCTCGATCGCGCGGGTGTCGGCGAACTCCTCCTCGAGCGGGATGTCGGCCCAGCCGAATTTCGGCGTGCCCATGTCAACCGTCACCTGGTCAGGTTCCTCGCCGGCCGAGCAGGCGAGCAGGCCGGCCGCGGTCTCCAGCATGAGCTCGCGCGCGCCGCTCTCGCGCATCAGCCACGCCGCCACGCAGCGCGTGCCGTTGCCGCAGGCCGAGACCTCGGAGCCGTCGGAGTTGAGGATGCGCATGAAGGCCGCCGTCCCCGGCGCCTTCGCATCGTGCACCGCCATCAACTGATCGAAAAACGTCTCGCTCCGCCGCGCCAGCGCCCGCGCGTCGTCCGGCGTCACGCGGGTCTGCGTGCCGCGCAGGTCGACGATCAGGATCTCGTTGCCGAGCCCGTTCATCTTGAGGAAGGGACGGTCGATGAGGGCGGACATGGGTTTCGCCGGGTTGGAGCCAGCCTCTACATAGGCCGAGCTTTGAAGTCGCGCGAGAGCCTCCATGACAGGCGTCACGGTCCGGCCCTCGACATGATCCGTCCTACCGCCAACGAGGAGCGCCATCGTACCGGAGCAACGCTCGTCATGGTCCGGCTTGCCCGGACCATCCATGCCGGGCTGGAGCTCTGCGCCCGAGTTGGGTCCTCCGGTCGAGCCGGAGGACGACGAGTTTTATCCTGACCCTCAAGTTCTACGGCGACGCGACGCTGTCGTAGAGATCGTCCCAATGCGGGTTGGTCGCCTCGATCAGTTCGATCTTCCAGGCGCGCAGCCAGGTCTTGAGGCTTTTCGCGCCTTATGGCGCTCTCGGCCGTGGCGTGCTGCTCGAACCAGACGAGCCGGTGCACGCCGTACGTCCTGGTGAAGCCGCCCACGACGTCTTCGCGATGCTCCCAGACCCGCCGGACGAGATCGCCCGTCATGCCGACATAGAGCGTGCCGTTGCGGCGGCTTGCGAGGATGTAGACGTAGAACGCCCTCGACATGATCCGTCCTGCCGCGAGACGAGGATCGCCATCTTACCAGACCAAAGCTCGTCATGGTCCGGCTCGACCGGACCATCCATGCCGGCGTGGAGCTCGCCGCCCGAGATGGGTCCTTCGGTCGAGCCGGAGGACGACGAGCTTTATTTTGGTCGAATGTAGCCTTACGGCGAAGCCCTGCATTCGCAAGCCGCGACCGCAACTTTCGGGCTCGTCATGGTCCGGCTTGACCGGACCATCCATGCCGATCCAGGGCTCGACGCCCGAGATGGGTCCTCCGGTCGAGCCGGAGGACGACGCCCGGCTCTGAAGCGGCGCGCGAAGGTTCGAAACTCCGGAAAACCGTCGCGACGTTGACCTTTCCGCCTGCGCCCTGTACCTCACCCATCATCTGACACGGTCAGAACCCAAGCGAAGCCGCCCGTTCCAGTGAGTTCGGGGGGTCAACGTCCGCCGACGCGTCGCGTCCGCGGGCGTGTTTTGCGTTGGGGCTGACGGCTCGTTTGTCCACATTCCTGTCCGAGGGCAGCGGACGGAAAGGACCCAAGGCAGGCATGTTCGACGCTCTGCAAGACCGCCTGAGCGGCATTCTCGACCGGCTGACCCGGCGCGGCGCCCTCACCGAGGCCGACGTCGCCGAGGCGATGCGCGAGGTGCGCCGCGCGCTGCTCGAGGCCGACGTCGCGCTCGAGGTCGCCCGCGACTTCATCGACAAGGTGAAGGCCCGCGCGGTCGGGGTCGACGTCGTGAAGTCGGTCACGCCCGGCCAGATGGTCGTCAAGATCGTCCATGACGAGCTGGTCGCGATGCTGGGCTCCGACGCCCAGCCGATCAGTCTGGCGGCCGCCGCCCCGGTGCCGATCCTGATGGTCGGCCTTCAGGGCTCGGGCAAGACGACCTCGACCGCCAAGATCGCGCGGCGGCTGGCGACCCGTGACAAGCGCAAGGTCCTGATGGCCTCGCTCGACACCCGCCGTCCGGCGGCGATGGAGCAGCTCGCGACGCTTGGCGTCCAGACCGGCGTGCCGACGCTGCCGATCGTGCCCGGCCAGTCCGCCCTGCAGATCGCCAAGCGCGCGATGGAGGCGGGACGGCTCGGCGGCTACGACGTCGTCATCCTCGACACCGCCGGCCGCACCACGCTCGACGAAGCCCTGATGGCCGAGGTCGCGGAGGTCAAGCGCGCGACCAATCCGCATGAGGTGCTGCTGGTCGCGGACGCCCTGACCGGCCAGGACGCCGTCGTCACCGCGCGCGCCTTCGACGAAGCGCTCGGCGTCACCGGCATCGTGCTGACCCGCGTCGACGGCGACGGCCGCGGCGGCGCCGCGCTGTCGATGCGCGCGGTCACGGGCAAGCCGATCAAGCTCGTCGGCGTCGGCGAGAAGTTCGACGCGCTCGACGAGTTCGACCCCCACCGCATCGCGAACCGCATTCTCGGCATGGGCGACGTCGTCGCGCTGGTCGAGAAGGCCGCGGCCTCGATCGACGCCGAGCAGGCCGCGCGTTCCGCCGAGCGTATGCGCAAAGGTCAGTTCGACCTGAACGACCTGAAGGACCAGCTCAGCCAGATGCAGAAGCTCGGCGGCATGTCGGGCGTGATGTCGTTGATGCCGGGCGTCGCCAATCTGAAGAAGCAGATGGCCGGCGCCAATCTCGACGAGGGCATGTTCAAGCGCCAGGCCGCGATCATCGACTCGATGACGAAGGCCGAGCGCAAGAACCCCGACCTGCTCAAGGCCAGCCGGAAGAAGCGGGTGGCCGCGGGCTCGGGCGTCAAGGTCGAGGACGTCAACAAGCTGCTCAAGATGCACCGCCAGATGGCGGACATGATGAAGATGATGGGCAAGGCCGGAAAGTCCGGCCGCGGCCCGCTGGCGGGGCTGGGCGCAGCGCTTGGCTTCGGCGGCGGGCAGCCGCAGATCCCGCCGGAAGCGCTCGAAGACCTCAAGAAGGGGAAGATGCCGCAAGGCCTGCCGCCGGGCTTTCCCGGCGCGGGCGGCGGCCTGCCTCCGGGCTTCCCCGGCATGGGCGGGGGTCCAAAACTGCCGGGCCTCGGCGGCGGCTTCCCCGGCCTCGGAAAGAAGAAATGAGCGCTTGAGCCTCCGCCGTCATGGTCCGGCTTGACCGGACCATCCAGCCCGCGCGCCGCGCTCGACGCCGACGATGGGTCCTCCGGTCAAGCCGGAGGACGACGCAGTTTTTGAAACGTAGACGTTGTTGAAGGAAGAAAAGAAATGTCCCTGAAGATCCGTCTCGCCCGCGGCGGCGCCAAGAAGCGTCCGTTCTACCGCATCGTCATCGCCGACTCGCGCTATCCCCGCGACGGCCGCTTCATCGAGCGCGTGGGCTCGTTCGACCCGCTGCTCGCGCGGGACCACGCCGACCGCGTCAAGCTCGATCTCGAGAAGATCAAGGAGTGGCTCGCCAAGGGCGCGACCCCGACCGACCGCGTCCACCGCTTCCTCGACGCCGCCGGCCTGATGAAGCGCGACGCGCGCAACAACCCGAAGAAGGCCGAGCCCGGCAAGAAGGCGCAGGAGCGCGCCGAGGCCGCCAAGGCCGCCGCGGCGAAGGCCGAGGGCGGCGAAGCCGCGGCCTGAGGCACGATCGCGTGCCGAGCCCCCTCGTCCAGATCGGCGTCATCGGCGCCGCGCATGGCGTGAAGGGCGAGGTGCGCGCCAAGGCCTTCACCCAAGACCCGGCGGCGCTCGGCCGCTATGCGCCGCTCAGCGACGCGACCGGCCAGCGCCTGTTCAAGGTCGCGTCGCTGCGGCCGCTGAAGGGCGACATGGTGGTGCTGCGCCTTGCGGGCGTCGACACCCGCGAGGCGGCGGAGGCGCTGAACGGCGTCGGCCTGTTCGCGCCGCGCGCCGCCTTGCCGGCGCCGGCCGACGAGGACGAGTTCTACCACGCCGATCTGATCGGCCTCCGCGCCGAGACGGAGGATGGATCGGCCGTCGGCGAGATCGTCGCGGTGCAGAACTTCGGCGCCGACGATTTGCTTGAAATCCGCCTCGCCGGCGCGCGGCGCACCGTGCTGCTGCCCTTCACGGCCGCGGTCGTTCCGACGGTGGACGTAGCCGGCGGGCGGGTGGTGATCGCCCCGCCGGAGGGCGCGCTCGAGGAGCCGTCCGAGGCGGAGCCGGACGC
The DNA here is from genome assembly GCF_049446035.1 of Hansschlegelia sp. KR7-227. Taxonomy (NCBI): domain Bacteria; kingdom Pseudomonadati; phylum Pseudomonadota; class Alphaproteobacteria; order Hyphomicrobiales; family Methylopilaceae; genus Hansschlegelia; species Hansschlegelia sp. KR7-227. Next base: position 3,067,919 of record NZ_JBMSEA010000001.1, on the reverse strand, counting down.
GGATTGAGCGGGAGATCCTCGACCGTCATCCTGGGCTTGTCCCAGGATCCATTTCCGCCGCCGTCGCCAGTCTTGCAGACGCGGTGGAAATGGGTTCCGGGACGAGCCCGGAACGACGGCGGGGCTGGTGACGTGTCCGCGGATGTAATCTCGCGGCTAAAGCTCTTTCTCGTAGAGGCGCCAGACCTTGGTGCGCTCGGCGGGAAGGCTGCGCACCAGATTGATCACGGCGCGATTCTCTTCGAGCATCCAGCTCACCTCGATCCGCTCGACGCCGACCTTCTTCGCCTTGGTCACAGCGTCCGCGAGCAGGGCGGCGGCGGCCATCGCCCCCACGCGCGTGCCGCGCCAGGCCCTGCGGACCCCTATGACGGGCACGCGGACGCGCTTGACGCCCGTCACCTTGAGCCGCCACAGCAGCTTCACCCAGCCGAAGGGCAGCAGCTTGCCGCCGAGGTCGTGGATCACCTCGTTGAAGTCCGGCACCATCGAGAGCACGGCGATCGGCTCGCCGCGCCAGTCGGCGATCATCGTCCACTCGCGCGGCAGGATCGGCTGCGCGAGCTCGGCGACGAAACGGGCCTCCTCCGGCGTCACGGGCACGGCGCCCCAGTTCGCCGACCAGCCGTCATTGTAGACGTCGTTGATCTCGAGCACCGCGGCGGGGCCTTCGGCGTGGCGCAGCGTAAGCTCCCCGCCCCGGCGCCATTTCGCGCGGGCGGCGGCGACCCGCTCCGGCAGGCGGCTGGTGGCGACCGCGCCTTCATAGCCGACGATGTCCTTCACGCCGCGGAAGCCGAGCCGCTCGAGCTGACGCGCATAGAAGGGCGGGGCGTAGTTGGTGTGGGTCGTCGACGGCGTCTCGTAGCCCTCGACCAGCAGGCCGCACTCGTGATTGACCGACGCGCTGTAGGGGCCGCCGATCCTGGTCAGCCCGCGCTCGCGCAGGAAGCCTGAAGCGGCGTCAAACAGCGCGTCCCACACGGCGTCGTCGTCGATCGCCTCCAGAAAGCCGAAATGGCCCGCGCCGTCGGCGTGGGCCGCGAGATGGGCGTGGTGCTTGACGGCGTAGATGCGCCCGACCGGCCGGCCGTCGCGGAACGCGATCCATGAGCAGCCGTCATTGTCGCGCGCGAACGGCGTGTTCCGCGGCGTCATGACGAGCTTGGTCTCCTTGAGGAGAGACGGCGTGTAGTTCGGCTCGCCCGCCTGCGCGACCAGGCCGACGCTCCAGAACAGCTCGGCGTCGCGCTTTGAGGCGACGGGGCGGACTTCGAGGCCGCCCGCGGCGGCTCTGGGCATCGGGGGCAAAGCCGATCAGGCCGGGCGCGTCGCTTTGGCCAGCGCCGCGGCCATCTTGATGCCGAAGCCCGCCTTGGCGAGACCGGCGTGCTCTTCCGCCGTCGCGGCCACGGCCGCATCGATCTGATCGTGGGTGTGTTCGCTGGTGATGAAGAACCTCAGCCGCGCCGAGCGTTCCGGAACGGCGGGATGCACGATCGGCAGCGCGTTCACCCCGCGCTCCAGCAGGCGGTTGGCGAGATGCACCGCCCGCAGGCTGTCCCCGACCATGACGGGCACGATCGCGGTTCCCGTTGCGTCGCCCACGTCGAGCCCCGCCTCCTTGGCCTTCACGACGAAGCGCTCCCCATTCGAACGGAGCTTCGCCACGCGCTCAGGCTCGCGCTCCAGAAGATCAAAGCACGCGATCGCGGCGGCCGCCACGGGCGCCGGCATGCCGACGCTGTACACGAAGCCAGGCGCGGTGAATTTCAGATATTCGACGAGCGAGGCCGAGCCCGCGATGAAGCCGCCGCAGCCCGACAGCGTCTTCGACAGCGTGCCCATCCAGATGTCGACGTCGCGGGGATCGACGCCGCACTCCTCGGCGAGCCCCTTGCCGGTCTTGCCCAGCACGCCGAGCGAATGCGCCTCGTCGACCATCAGCCAGAAACCGTAGCGGTCGCGCATGGAGACGAGGCGGGCGAGATCGGGGAAGTCCCCGTCCATCGAATACAGGCCTTCGACCGCGACCAGCACCCGCTCGTGGCGGTGGGCGTGCTGGATCAGCAGCTCGTCGAGCGCGTCGAGGTCGTTGTGCGCGAACGGCCGGCGTGTCGCCCCCGACAGATTCGCGCCGACCACGATGGAGTTGTGGGCGAGTGAATCGTAAAGGATCAGGTCGCCCTGCCGGAGCAAATGGCCGATCGTGCCGACATTGGTGGCGTGGCCGCTGACGAAGGCGACCGCGGCGTCGACGCCGTAGAAGCCCGCGACGCGGGCTTCGAGCTCCTGGTGGAACGGCCGTTCGCCCGCGACCAGCCGGCTCGCCGAGACCGACACGCCGTAGCGGTCGATCGCGTCCTTGGCCGCGGCGGCGACCTCCGGATGGCCGTTGAGGCCGAGATAATTGTAGGAGGCGAAGTTCAGGTGCTCGCGCCCGTCGATCACGGTCGTCGCGCCGGCGCAGCCGTCATGGATGCGGAAGAACGGATTGCCGACGCCGAGCAGGTCGGCGACCGCCCGCTGCGTGCGGATGTCCTTGAGCTCCGGGATGTCGGCGAAGCGGTCGCCGCGTTTGCGGACCGGCCTCGGCTTCATGGGCGTCGCGACGTCGTTGCGTAGGCCAGGCTTCGGCTGCTGCTGCCGAAGAGCGCCGAGAATGCCGTCCTTGGCCGTGCGCGAGAGCGCGCCGATGCCCCTGCGCTCGCTCATCCGCCCACTCCCACGATGGTGGCTCGCCGCGCCTCGACCGCCTCGCCGAACTCCGCGAGGTCGTCCGCCGTGACGTCATCGGAGATGTGGCGATGAATGAGATCGGCGTTGGCGACGCCGGCCTCCATCGTGTCTGGCTCGTGGATGCGCGACACGATCGACTGCGCGATCGTGGTCAGGGTCGTCGAGTCGCCGATCGCGACCAGCGGCAGCTCGATGTCGAAGCGCCGCTCCACGCTCATCCGCAGTTCGAGGCCCATCAGCGAATCCATGCCGAGCTCGGCGAGCGGCCGCTGCGGGGAAATCTCCTTCGCCGGCAGCTTGAGGATGCGGGCGACCTCGTGCGACAGGATTTCGGCCACCGCCTCGCGGGCCTCGCGGGCGTCCTTGCCGCGCACCAGCGCCGCGAGATCGATCTGCTCGGCCGTGTCCTGCGGTCCCATTTCGGCGCCGGCCAGAACCTGCGCGAACATCGGCGACGCCAGGAAGGCGAGCTCGCGCCGCGCCGAGCCCCAATCGATCGGCGCGATGGTGATCGTCGCCGTTTCCAGCCGTGCGTCGGGCCGCGCCATCACGCGGCCGAGACCTTCGAGCGCCTCGGCGCCCGAAAGCGTGGCGTGGCCGAGCCGCTTCTGGATCTTCTCCTTCACGTCGCCGGTGCGGGCGAGGTAGCCGACGTCGCCCAGCGCGCCCCAGGCGATCGCGAGGCCCGGCCGGCCCTCGGCGCGGCGGCGGCGCATCAGCGACTCGAGCCAGGCGTTGGCCGCGACGTAGTTGGCCTGGCCGGGATTGCCGATCACGGTGGTCGCCGAGGAGTAGACGACGAACTGCTCGATCGGATCGTTGCGGGTGAGCGCGTCGAGCGCCGCGGCGCCGTCGATCTTGGGGCGCAGCACGGCGTTGAACCGCGCAGCGTCGAGATTGGCGAGCAGCGCGTCCTCCAGCACCATCGCGACGTGCCAGGCGCCGCCGATCGGCCCGAGCGCCGCGCGGGTCTCCTTGAGCGCCGCGTCGAGCGCCGCCTCGTCGGCCGCGTCGCAGGCGAACACCTTGACGGTCGCGCCGGCGGCCTGGAGCCGGGCGACGCCGACCCTCGCGGCCTCGCTCTTCGCGCCCGAGCGGCCGATGAGCGCGAGTTTGGTCGCGCCGTTTGCGACCAGCCATTCCGCGGTCGCGAGGCCGAAGCCGCCGAGGCCGCCGACGAGCACATGCGCGCCCTCCGCCGCCCGGAACGCCGCAGGGGCCACGGTCGGGAGGGCCGCCGGCGCCATCGGGCGCACCACGATCTTGCCGACATGGCCGGACTGCTGCATCAGCCGGAACGCGTCGCGGATTTCAGTCGCCTCGAAAGCCCGGTAGGGCAGCGGCGCGAACACGCCCTTGGCGAACAGCTTCAGCGCGTCGCCGAACAGCTTCTGGCCGAGCGGCCCGCGGTGGACCAGCAGCTGGTCGGCGTCGATGCCGAAATAGGAGATGTTGCGGCGGAACGGCCTGAGCCCGATGCGGCTGTTGGCGTAGTAGTCGCGCTTGCCGAGCTCCAGGAACCGGCCGAACGGGCGCACCACCTGAAGGCTGCGCTCCATCGCCTCGCCGAACAGCGAGTTGAGCACGACGTCGACGCCTTCGCCGCCGGTGAGGCGCTTCACCTCGTCGACGAATTCGAGGCTGCGGCTCGACAGGACATGCTTCGCGCCGAGCGCGCGCAGCAGGTCGCGCTTCTCGTCGGAGCCGGCGGTCGCGATCACCTTGGCGCCGCGCCACAGCGCGATCTGGAGCGCCGCGAGGCCGACGCCGCCGGCCCCGCCATGGATCAGCACCCATTCGCCGCGCTTGATCTGCGCGAGGTGGTGCAGGGCGTAATAGGCGGTGAGGAAGCAGACCGGGATGGTCGCGCCCTCTTCGAAGCCGATGGCCTCGGGCAGCGGGGCGACGGCGGATTCCGACGTCACGACGCGCGAGGCGAAGGCGCCCGACGCGAAGGCGACGACCCGGTCGCCCGCCTTGAAGCGGGTGACGCCGGCGCCGACGGCCGTGACGACGCCGGAGCATTCGATGCCGAGGCCCGGTCCGGCGAAGCCGTCCTCCAGCGCCTCTTCGGGCAGCAGGCCGAGCGCCCACATCACGTCGCGGAAGTTCAGGCCGACGGCCGCGACGTCGATCGCGACTTCGCCGCGCTCCGGCATGCGCTTCGGCGAGGCGCGCCAGACGAGGTCGTCCAGGCCGCCGTCGCGGCCGATCTCGAGCACGGCCACCTCGGCCGTCGGCGCCTCGTCCGAAGCCTGGACCGGCGCCGGAAGGCCCGGCCGCAGCCGCGGGGCCTCGACCCCGCCCGCCGACAGCACGAGCTCGACGTCGGCGCGCGGCGTCGTGACCTCGGCCGCAACCGCGCGGCCTCCCGCCTCGGCGCCGAGCGCCTCGGCGACGTCGATCAGCCGGATGTCCGTTCCCCGGAATTCATTACGCACGACGCGCAGGAACCCGGCCAGAGCGGCCTGGTCGGGCCGGTCGCCGGGCTGGTCGAGCGCGCCGGAAAGACTGCCGGGCGCCACGAGCCACAGCCGGGCGCCCGAAATCTGGGCCGCGCGGGCGAGCGACAGCACGCGCTCGGCGCGGCTGGTCACGGACCTCGATCCGGCGACCTCCGGACCGTCGAACACCGCGACGATGTCGGCGCTGGCCTCGGTCGCGCCCTTTCGCGGCGCGGGCAGGCCGAGCTCGGCGGCGAGACCCCAGGCGGCGTCGATCTCGGCCGGCTTCTTCGCCGCGCCGTTGGCGGCATGTCCATTGGCGTGGCCGTTCGAGCCGTTCGCTGCGCTCTTGGGGGCCGGAGCGGCGGGAGCCGCCGAGGGACGCAGTGTGACGGGGCGTCCGCCGCCCTCGATGGCCCGGGCGATCGCGAGCGCCAGCGGGTCGGGCGCGCCGGCGGCCTCGGTCACGAGCACGACCGGCGTCGCCGCGCCATGCGCCGCCACGTCCATGTCCGCGCCGCGCCGCCTGCGGGCGCCGAGCACCAGGCCGGTCGGCGAACGCGCGCCGGCGAGCGGCGCGACGCTCGCGTCGACGAGGCGCGCGTCATCGAGATCCGCCGTCCAGTCCCCGGCCGAGCGCGCCGATCCGATCGCGAAGTCGGTGGAGGCCGAGCGGTCGAACCATCCGGCTTCGACCCCGAAGACGACGTCGAGGAAGGGCGTCGGCGCGAGCGCCGACAGGACCAGCCTGCCGCCGTCCGCGAGCCGCGCCGCGAGCCGACGCACGGCGTCGGGCGCGGCGACCGCGGATCCCCAGGCGAGCTGGCCGACGACGAGGTCGAACTTCGCGGACTCCGCGCCGTCCGTGGCCATGTCGAAGGCTTCGATCGAGACGTTGGGCAGGCCTGCGAAGGCGAAACGCAGCCGTTCGGCCGCGGTCGCGTCGGGGTCGGTGACCACGAGCGTCACCCGGCGGTCTTCGCCGAGCGGCGCGAGACGGCGCGTCAGCGCGCCGGCGCCCGCGGCGATCTCCAGGATGCGGATCGGGCGATCCACGGGCGCAGACGCGACTTCGGCCGCGACGAGCGCGGCGACGGCCGCCGCTCCGCTCGCGACGAGCGGCGAGGCTCCGGAAGCGTGCGCCAGCGTAGCGGCGCCATAGGCGTGCTCGATCGGGCCCTCCTTGAGGGCCTTCGGCAGCAAAGCGGCCGCGCGCGTCGCGAGCACGCATTCGGCGCCCCGATCGGGATGGTCCGCGAGCACCGTGCGGACGATCTCGGTCGAGGAGGGCAGGCCGGTGTCCGCCGCGATCGTCCAGACGTCGCCGTCGAGCGAGGCGTGTCCGCGTTCCTCCAGCAGTCCGAGCAACCGGCCGGCGAGCGCGGCCGCGCTCTCGGCGAGACCGCCCTTCGCCACCAGGTCCGCGACGCGTCCGCTGCGCTTGCGGCCGAACAGGCGGATCACGCCCTCATGCGCAAGCGCGACGGCGAAGGCCTCGAGCAGCAGGTCGTCGTCCGGGCGATGATCGTCCTCGCCGGCGATGAGGCCGAGCGCGGCCGCGCGGGCCGAGAGCGGCTCGCCCGCCGCCGGAGCGACGGAATCCGCGGCGGCCCCGACGAGCGCGGGCTTGACGTGATAGCTCAGCCGTTCGAGCGGCGTGCGGCGCGCAAGCGTGACGGCGCGGAAGCGCGCGTCGTTGAGCGTCGCGACGATCGCGCCCTCGGCGTCGACGAAGGTGAAGGCGGCGTCGATCGAGCGCGGGCTCAGGCGCCGGATTACGACCTCCGCGCCGGCGATCGTCGCCCCGGGGACGAGCAGCCGCAGCGAACCGAAGCGCATCGGCAGATAGGTGACGTCGGTCCGCTCGCCATGCGCCCCGAACAGCGTCAGCAGCGAATGGAAGCAGGCGTCGAAGTCGCAGGGGTGCAGCCCGTAACGGGCGTCCCGCGCGCCGGGGCGCTGCGCTTCCGGAACGAGCCGGACCGACAGCCTCTCCGACGAGAAGCGGCGGACATGGTCGACGACGCGGAAGGACGGTCCGAAGCCGAGACCGTGCGTCTCCGCCTTGGCGTAGAGCTCGCGGGCCTGGAAGATCTCTCCGCCGGAGGCCGGCGCGGGAAGCTTCGCCTCCACCGTCGGAGGGGCGGACACGCGTCCCGAGGCGTGCACGATCCAGCCGTCGCTTCTGAGGCGGGGCCGGCTGAGAATCTCGACGGTGCGGCTCTCCGACGAGATCCGGGTGCGCACTTCCGTCATCGCTTCGCTGTCGAGGGTCAGCGCGTGCGGAATCTCGAAGTCGGCGAGCTCGACGATCTCCGCGCCGAGCCATGCGCGGCCGGCGGCGAGCGCCATTTCGGCCAGCGCCGCGCCCGGCACGACCACCCGGCCGCCAACCTTGTGGTCGGCGAGCAGCGGCACGACCGCGGGGTCGAGATGGATCGTCCACTCGTCGGCGTCGGCCCGCAGGCGGGAGCCGATCAACGGATGGGAGTCGTAGCCGCGATAGAAGGACTGGGCTTCCGCCGTCACGCCGACCGCGAAGGCCGCGTTCTGCCAGGGGTAGCGCGGCAGGCGTTCGGCGGGGCCGGACAGGCGCCCGAAGGCGGCGTCGCGCTCGACGCGGCCGCCCTTCGCGATCACGCGCGCCAGCGTGCGGCGCACGGGGTCGCGGTCGCCCGCGCCATGATCGTCGCAGGACACCACGCCGCCGGTGATCTCGGCGGCGGCTACGCCGTCCGCGATGTAGGTCTGCAGCACCGGCCGCGGGCCGATCTCGACGAACACGCGCGCGCCGGCGGCGATCGCGGAGGCGACCGCGTCGGAGAAGCGCACCGGCCGGCGCACATTCGCCCACCAGTAGCCGGCGTCGAGCCGGCGGCCCTCGATCTCGCCGCCATAGACGCTCGAAATGAAGGGGAGCGCCGTCGCGCCCGGCTTCAGCCTGGCGAGGTCGGCGAGCAGGGGCGCCTCGACGCCGTCGATCAGCCCGGTGTGGAAGGGATAGTCGATGTCGAGCACGCGCATCGGCACGCGGCGGCCGCGGGCGAAACGGGCGAGCTCGGCGAGTTCGTCCTTCGGGCCGGACACCGTGATCGAGCGCTCGCTGTTGACGGCGGCGATCTCGATATTGGCGAAGCCGCCCGCGCGGATCAGCGCCACGACCTCCTCGGCCGGCAGCAGCACGGCGGCCATGCCGCCAGCGTTCCAGGCGATCTCCTGATGCACGCTGCGCGAATGCACGACGTCGACGGCCTGCGCCAGAGTGAGCGCGCCCGCTTCCGCCGCGGCGGCGACCTCGCCGACCGAATGGCCGAGCACGACGTCCGGCGTCACGCCGGCGGCCGCGAGCGCGGCCGTCGTCGCGTTCTGCACGGCGAACAGAAGCGGCTGCGCGAACTCGGCGCGCTTCAGCCGCTCCGCGACGTCGTCGGCGAACAGCGCGTCGGCGATCGACCAGCCGCCGACCTTGCCGAACAGCGCGTCGATCTCGCCGATGCGCGCCCGGAACGCGGCGTTGCCGCCGTGCAGCTTGCGGCCCATGCCGGCCCATTGCGAGCCGTTGCCGGAAAAGGCGAAGGCGACCGGCGCGTCGCGGGCGACCGCGGCGTCGATCGTGGCGTCCTTGGCGTCGTCGCCGGCGGCGACCGCGGCGAGCGTCGCCGCCCAGCTCGCGGGATCGTCGCTCTCGAGCACGAGGCGCTTGGACAGCAGGTCGCGGGTCGCGGCCACGCTGGTCGCGACGTGGCGCGCGCCCGCGGCGTCACGGCCCTCGAGCGTCTTGGCGTAGGCGCCGGCGAGCGCCGACAGCGCCTCGCGCGACCGCGCCGACAGCGCCAGCACGGGCGTCGCGCCGGCGGTCTCGACGACGCGCGGCGCGGCCCGCCCCGCGCGGTCCTCCGGCGTCGGGTCGCAGGCGACGACATGCGCGTTGGTGCCGCCGAAGCCGAAGGAGTTGACGCCGGCGTAGCGGGGCCGGCCGCCGCGCGGCAGCGGCACGGCCTTGGTCGCGACGGCGAGGTTCAGCTCTTCGAACGGAATGTCGGGGTTCAGCTCCTCGACATGCAGGCTCGCCGGCAGAAGGTCGTGCTCGAGCGCGAGGTCGACCTTGAGCAGGCCGACCATGCCCGAGGCCGGCTCGAGATGGCCGACATTGGTCTTCACCGAGCCGATCGGCACCGGGCCGACCGTGCGCCGCTTCAGAGCCGCGCCGACGGCGCCCGCCTCGGCCGGGTCGCCGACGCGGGTGCCGGTGCCGTGGGCCTCGATGAAGGCGACGTCGTCGAGGTCGATCCCGGCCTCTTCATAGACCCGCTTGAGCAGCGTGATCTGGGCGTCGGAGGAGGGCAGCGACATGCCGACGGTGCGTCCGTCGGAATTGACGCCCGAGGCGGCGATCATGAGCCGCATCGGCCGCCGTGCGGCGCGCGCGACGTCGGCGCGCTCGAGAATCATAGCGACTCCGCCCTCGGCGCGGACATAGCCGTCGGCGCGTGAGTCGAAGGCGCGGCAGAGGCCGTGCGGCGACAGCATCGTCGCCTGCGCGAAGGAGATGAACGGGAACGGGCTCGCCAGGATGTTCACGCCGACGACGACGGCGCGCTCGATGCGGCCGGCCCTCAAGGCCGCGATCGCCTCGTTCATGGCGACCAGCGACGACGAACAGGCGGTGTCGACCGTGAAGCTCGGGCCGTGCAGATCGTAAATATACGAAATACGATTTGACACGATCGACAGCGTGTTGCCGGTCGCGAAATAGGCGTCGGCGGAGCCCGGATCGAAAATCACCCGGTTGCCATAGTCGAGCGCGGACGCGCCGACATAGACGCCGGTGTCGGATCCAGCGATCGAGGACGGCGGTATTCCGGCGTCTTCGAGCGCTTCCCAGACGAGCTGCAGCGACAGGCGCTGCTGGGGGTCCATCTGTTCGGCCTCGCGCGGCGAGATGCCGAACGCGGCGGGGTCGAAGCCCCAGATGTCGTCGAGGACGCCGGCGGCGAAGGTGTAGCTCTTGCCGGGCTCGCCCTTGCGGGGATGCAGGTAGCGGGCGTGGCTCCAGCGATCCTCGCCGATCGAGGTGACGGCGCAGCGTCCCTCGGCGAGCAAGCGCCAGAAGGCATCGACGTCGTTCGCGCCGGGCAGCCTGCAGGCGCGTCCGACAATGGCGAGTGGAACGCTCTTCTTCATTTGCAGAGACGCAACTCCGTCCGTCCGGCGTGGCCGACCGCCCGCCTTGTCCGACCGTCCCGTCGGGCGTGGCGAAGGCTGCTGGACATCGGCGCGACAACGTTCATGAGCCCGGACTCCGGGGCGCGACCCGGCCGGGCCAGGCGATACGAAAGTTCGAGGGGGCGTGTCTCGTCTATCAGAGGTTTGGCTATGGCTGTCAAGCGCGCCCCCGGCGTCTCGCCGGACCCGTCACGAAGCCGCCACACATGGCGAAGGGCGGGATAAGCGCGCGCCCCTTCCGCCGATCCTGCCTGCATGCACCCCTGCATTAAAGCCTCGCGCCGATCGAGCGCCGGTCTCCGCAGGCTCACTCGCGCGTGAATTCTACACGACTTCCGCCGCCTCCGGCCACCGTCGTGGTCCGATCCTTAACGCGAGGGATCAGCCGCGCCGGGACAGGCGGCGGGCGTTGGCGCGGACGGTGCGCGACACCGGCCGCAGCGCGGCCTCGCCGGCCGCGACCATCACGCCGGCGGCCGCGACGGGTCCGGCGGCGGCGTTCAGGCGGGTGAGCACCCGGCCGGCGGCCATCCCGCCCTCGACGCCGGCGGCGAGCTTCTCCGTCACCATCCGCTCGGCCTCGAGCAGTCCGGCGCTGGTCGGAAGCCCGGCCTCCACGGTCATGCGGGACAGGCGCGCGGCGACGACGTAGCCGACCGCCGGACCCATCGCGGCCATGCCGCCGGCGAGCGCGGCCTGCCGCCGCCACAGATCGAACAGCGCGAACATCTCGGTCATGCACTCTCCCAATACGGATTCGAAGCGAGCGGCGGGTCCGCGGAAAGGCGCGGAGACATACCACCGCGCCGGGGCGATCCGCGTGGCGCATTCGCCGCACGGCGATCATAAAACGGCGGAGGCGCGGCCGCCCGTGCGCCGCTGGGGCGGCGGACTTGCGCCCGCGGGAGATTGACCGGGCCCCCCGTCCGCGTTAGCGCGACGCCCCCGCATCGCGCGAGGCCGCGCCTTCATGTCTTCGATTCTGCGACGCCTCGGCGAGAGCGCGTTCGGCCGCCCCTATCTCCTGCTGTCGCTCACCTCGCTGTTCTGGGCGGGCAACATCGTGCTCGGCCGCTTCGCGGCGGGGCGGATTCCGCCGATCGGGCTCGCCTGGGTGCGCTGGACGGGCGCGTTCCTGCTGCTGATCGGCTTCGCCTGGCCGCATGTCCGGCGCGACTGGCCCGCGATCAACCGGAACTGGGGCCGGCTCTCGCTCCTGGCCCTGACCGGCGTCGCCGTCTACAATTCGATGGCCTATTGGGGCCTGCAATACACCGAGGCGCTCAACGCGCTGCTGATCCAGTCCACCGGGCCGTTGCTGATCGCGGTCTGGACGCTTCTGCTGTTCCGCGAAACTCTGACCCTCGTCCAGCTGTTCGGGGTCGTGGTGTCGCTCGCCGGCGTCGTCGTGATCCTGACGCGCGGCGACCTCGCCGCGCTGGCGCATATCCGCTTCAATGTCGGCGACGTCTGGGTGTTCAGCGCGATGGTGATCTACGCGCTCTATTCGGCGCTGCTCCGGCTGAAGCCGGCGCTGCACTGGCTGTCCTTCCTCACGGTCACCGTCGGCCTCGGCGCGATGATGATGACGCCGGCCTTCCTGTGGGAGGCGTCGCAGGGGCGGACGATGACCTTCGACGCGACGACCCTGCTGTCGGTCGCCTATGTCGTGGTGTTCCCCTCGACGCTCGCCTACATCTTCTTCATCCGCGGGGTCGAGCTCATCGGCGCCAACCGCGCCGGCCCGTTCTTCCACCTGATGCCGCTGTTCGGGGCCGCGCTCGCGATCCTGTTCCTCGGCGAACGGCCGCAGCCGTTCCACGCCGTGGGCTTCGCGCTGGTGCTCGCGGGCGTCGCGGTCGCGACACGCAAGCCGTCCCAGCCGGCGGAGCCTCCCGCCGGCTGACGCGCGCCTCGCGAGTGTTTACGCGATGCCGTCGATCGTGCCGTCGTCGAGCAGCTTGATGTTGGCCGAGGCCGGGACCTTGGGCAGGCCCGGCATGGTCATGAGGTCGCCGCAGATCACCACGACGAAGCCGGCGCCCGCAGACAGCCGGACCTCGCGGATCGGCAGAGTGTGGCCGGTCGGCGCGCCATAGGCGGTCGGGTCGGCCGAGAAGGAGTTCTGGGTCTTGGCGATGCAGACCGGGAACCTGCCGTAGCCGGCCTCCTCCCACTCCTTGAGCTGCTTGCGGATCGCGGGCGAGGCCTGCACCTTGTCGGCGCGGTAGATCTCCTTCGCGATGGTCTCGACCTTCTGCAGCAGCGGCATGTCGTCGGGATAAAGCGGGCTGAACTCGGCCTTCTCCCGCCCGACGAGCTCGACCACAGAGCGGGCGAGATCCGCCGCGCCCTCGGCGCCGTCCGCCCAGTGCCGGCAGACCACGGCGTCGACGCCGAAATCGGCCCGGACGGCCGTCTGCAGCGCCTCGATCTCGGCGTCGGTGTCGGCGACGAAATGGTTGATCGCGACCACGACCGGCACGCCGAATTTCTTGAGGTTCTCGATGTGGCGGCCGAGATTGGCGAGGCCGCCCTTCAGCGCCGCGACGTTCTCGGTCTTGAGGTCGGTCTTCGCCATGCCGCCGTGCATCTTCAGCGCGCGGACGGTCGCCACGATCACCACGCAATCCGGCGACAGGCCGGAGAAGCGGCATTTGATGTCCATGAACTTCTCGGCGCCGAGATCGGCGCCGAAGCCGGCCTCCGTGACGGTCCAGTCGGCGAGCTTCATCGCCGTCGTCGTCGCGATCACCGAGTTGCAGCCATGGGCGATGTTGGCGAACGGCCCGCCATGAATGAAGACGGGGGAGCCGTCGATCGACTGGACGAGGTTCGGGCGCATCGCGTCGCGCAGCAGCACGCAGAGCGAGCCTTGCGCGTCGACGTCCTTCGCGGTCACCGGCTTCTTGTCGACGGTGTAGGCGACCACGATGCGCGAGATCCGCTCCTCGAGGTCCTTGAGGTCATTGGCGAGGCAGAAGATCGCCATGATCTCGGACGCGACCGTGATGTCGAAGCCCGCTTCCCGTGTGTAGCCGTTCACCGGCGCGCCGCAGCCCGAGATGATCTGGCGCAGCGTCCGGTCGTTCATGTCGAGCACGCGGCGGAACACGATGCGGCGCGGGTCGATGTTGAGCGGGTTGCCCCAGTACAGCGAATTGTCGACGAGCGCGGCGAGCAGATTGTTTGCGCTGGTGATCGCATGGAAATCGCCGGTGAAGTGCAGGTTGATCTGCTCCATCGGAACGACCTGGGCGCGGCCGCCGCCGGCGGCGCCGCCCTTCACCCCGAACACCGGCCCGAGCGAAGGCTCGCGAAGGCACATCACGGCCTTCTGGCCGATGTGGTTCAGCGCGTCACCGAGGCCCACGGTGGTCGTGGTCTTGCCCTCGCCGGCGGGCGTGGGGCTGATCGCCGTGACGAGCACCAGCTTGGCGCCGTCCTTCTTCGGCAGCTCCGCGATGAAGCGGTCGTCGACCTTGGCGATGTGCCGGCCGTGCAGGTGAAGCGCATCCTCCGGTATGCCCGCCTTCGCGGCGATCTCGACGATGGGCTTGAGCTCCGCCGCGCGGGCGATCTCGATGTCGGTGGGCATACTCGGCCTCTCCGGCGTGCGAGGGAAAAGGACATGCCGGCATGGGCCGGGCGGGCCGGAGTTTTGGCGCGTGGACGAAGGCTCCGCAAGCCGTGAAGCAGCCCAAGCCCTTGAGAACGACGAAGGTATGACGGGAGAGCGGCGCAGGTTCGGCCCGGCGAGAGGCCCCGGCGTCGCGCCGAATTCAGGGAGCGGCTCCGACCGCGGACATGAGTTGTCCGACGGCGAACACGAAGGTGGTCTCGAACATCGCGACGGCGATCGCGATCAGGGGCAGGGCCGCTGCGCCCGCGGCCGCGCGTGACGTCCGGCGGCGCGCATGGCGTGACGGTCGGCGCTCCGCGATCGGGCGCATCGAGGCTCCTCCGTGGAGCGCCGGTCGCGCGCGCTCCATCCGCGGCGAGACTCGGCCGAACCTCCTAACGAGGCGTTAACGTTCGCCGGAGCGCTCCGGCCGTCAGTTCTCGCGCCCGGTCGACATGCCGCCGCGCTGGTTGATCTGTCCGGCCGTCGCCGAAAAGCTGTCCGGGGAGTCGCCGACGGCGAGCACCGGCTCGCAGCGCGGCATGCAGGCGAAGCTCTCGCGCTTCGCCCCGCGCTGGACCACGACCACGTTGTCCTGCGCGCGCCGAACGCTGACCAGCGTCTCGCTCAGCACCGCCCCGGCGCCGTCAAGCAGCATGATGTTGGTGGAGCCGTAGCTCTTGCCGGTGATGACGAGCACGCCGTTCTTCTGCATCGTCGCGTCCGCGATCAGCGGGTTGCCGATGATCACAGTCGACGTCCCGTCCGGGGCGCGCAAGATGCTCGCCCGATCCACGGAGACATCGACCGCGTTCTCAGCCGCCGCCGCGGAACTAAGTAATACTACGGATAGCGCGCCAAGAACGCCCGCTTTCCGAAATTGCGACGACATGAAGGAAGCCATGGCCCCGTTCCCCAACATTCGATCGGGTCACTGAAGCCGAATTGGGTGAACGAATCGCTAAGACCTGAGCTTTGCTTGGCCGAGCGCCGTCATGACAGTTCGTTTCGCCGCCGAAAGCGTCCTCACAGCCTCCGGGCGCCCGTCTGATGCGCCGCTCCCCGGCGAGTCCATTTGGTAAAGTTGTAGATTAAACCATTGTTAAATAAATTAATCCCGGAAATAATACTTTAACCCTGAATACCGTCATTTTGAAACAGATGATAATTGCTTATGAGATTAACCCAATCGCAACATGGCGATGGTTATGTTCACGTCGTTCCCGGCGCACCGAAGACCACAGAGGTCGCGGGACAGGAGCTTTCGCAACCTCCGTGAACCAGGAGAACTGACATGAGCATGTTCAAGCGCTTCGTGAAGGACGAGTCCGGCGCGACCGCCATCGAGTACGGCCTGATCGCCGTCGGCATCGCCATCGCCATCATCACCGCGGTCGGCATCGTCGGCGACAATCTAGAGGGCACGTTCACCACCATCGGCGACTCTCTCCAGAACAACACCCCTCGCTGATACGGATCAGACGAATCGCGTCTCGCCGCCGTATAAAGCGGGGGCGCGCCGAGACGTCGCCCCGAAGCCGCCGCTCCCGGACAGCCGGGCGGCGGTTTCGTCGTTTTCGGACCGTTGACGCGACGTTAGCGCTTCGCGCGTACACAGCGGGCGTGCCCGCGCCCCGCCGCGCGGACTTGGGAGGCCGGCATGCTCGAAACCCTGGTCGTGGTCGTTCTGCCCGCTCTCGTGCTCGTCGCCGCGGCGTCCGACCTGCTCACCATGACGATCCCGAACCGGTTGGTGCTTGCGATCGCGGCCGTCTTTCTGCTGGCCGCGCCGCTCGCAGGCCTCGGATTGAGCCAGATCGGCATGCATCTCTTGGCCGGATTGCTCGTGCTCGCGATCGGGATCGCCCTGTTCGCGCCAGGCTGGATCGGCGGCGGCGACGCCAAGCTTGCGGCCGCGCTGGCGCTCTGGCTCGGTTTCGAGCCGCTGCTGTCCTGGTTCGTGCTGTTCGCGCTGTTCGGCGGCGCCCTGACGCTCGGCATGCTGTTCTACCGTCGGTTTCCGCTGCCGCTGCAGCTGCACCGGGTCGATTTCCTGTCGAAGCTGCACGATCCGAAAACGGGCGTGCCCTACGGCATCGCGCTCGCCGCCGGCACCCTGTTCCTGTGGCCGTCGACCGAGTGGTTCGCCCGTCTCCTCTGATTCCGTCCGAGTAGTTCGCGCGCGCGGCGGGTCCGCAGCTCCGCAAGTTATCGACGGCTTATTTAAGAAGGGCAGGCGGGGCGCATTCGCCAACACTCGTTAACCATGAATTGACCTTTCCCTGTTTCTCTCATCCGGACGCCACATGGCCCGCCAAGCGGGTCGACGCCCGGGGACAGCAGACATGAAGACCGCCCGCATCGTGGTTCTCGGCATCGCGCTTGTGGCGGGCGTCGGCGCGGCGATGCTCGCCGGCGGTTCGAAGAGGCCGGCGCCGACGCAGACCGTGGTGCAGCAGAAGACGATCGACACCGTCGACGTGCTGGTGGCGGCTCACGACATCGAGATGGGCGACGTGGTGCGCGCCGAGGACCTGCGGTGGCAGGCCTGGCCGGAAGCCGCCGCGAACCCCGCCTATCTCAAGCAGACCACCACGCCCGCCGCGGCCCAGGACACCGCCGGCTCGATCGCCCGGTCGCCCTTCGTGGCGGGCGAGCCGATCCGCCCCGACAAGCTGATCAAGGGCGCAGGCTCCGGCTACATGGCCGCGATCCTCCCCGCCGGCATGCGCGCGATGTCGATCGAAATCTCGCCCGAGACCGGCGCCGGCGGCTTCATCCTGCCGAACGACCGCGTGGACGCCATTCTGACGCGCAAGGTGACCGGCCCGACCGGCCGGGACGAGTCGTACTCAGAGACCCTCGCCCAGAACGTCCGCGTGCTCGCGATCGACCAGACGGTCGAGGACAAGGACGGCAAGAAGGTGGTGGTCGGCAAGACCGCGACGCTCGAGCTCACCCCTGGCCAGGCCGAACAGATTTCGCTGAGCCGCCAGCAGGGCGCCGTCGCCCTCTCGCTCCGGGCGCTCGTCGACTCCGGTCCGAACGCCTCGCTCACCGCCGAAGATCCCAACGCCCGTCGCGGCGGCGGCGTCACCGTCGTCCGCTACGGCGTCGCCACTCAGGGTGGGGCGCGGTGACCGGCGCAAGCCGGCGTCCGCTCCTCGCGACTTTCGATCGAACGTCCACGAAGCGCCGCGCTAGCGCGCCTGCCGCAAAGAGCCTCGCCATGACCCAAGACGCAGTGTCCGGCCCGGCCGCCCGCCTCAGGCGCGGGCTCCGCCAGGCGCTGGTCGCGACCAGCGTGATCGCGCTGGCCGCGCCGCAGGCGGCCTTCGCCGCAGATTCGGCCTTCCTCGACGCAGGCTACGCCGCCGCCGACGGCGCGAGCGACCGGATCGATCTCGGCATCGGAAAATCCTACGTCGTCACGCTGCCGAAGGACGCCAAGGAGGTGTTCGTCGCCGATCCCTCGGTCGCCAACGCCGTCGTGCGGTCCGCCCGCAAGGCCTATCTCATCGGCGCGGGGCCGGGGCAGACCGACGTCAAGTTCCTCGACGGCGACGGACGTGAGATCGCCTCCTACGAGGTCTCGGTGTCCCGCGACGTCGGGTCGATCCGCGCCTCGATCTCGCGCTCGATCGACGGCGGCAAGGTCCGCGTCGAAGGCGTCGGCGACGGCGTGGTGGTGACCGGCTCGGTCAAGTCCGCGCAGGAGGCCCAGACGGCGATCGATATCGCGACCGGCTACATGGTCGACCCTAAGAAGGTCGTCAACGCGCTCAAGATCGAAGGGCAGGACCAGGTCCTGCTCAAGGTCAAGGTCGTCGAGATGAAGCGCGAGGTCGTCAAGCAGCTCGGCATCAACTACAACATCAACGGCGTGAAGATCGGCGGCGTCACCTTCAACGGCGGCACCGCGTTCCCGTTCGGCGCCAACAATTCGTCTCCGGCGGGCACGATCATCGGCTCGGTCGCCGCGGGCGGCGGTTCGTTCCAGCCGCGCCTCGACGCCATGGAGCGGGCCGGCGTCATCAAGACGCTCGCGGAGCCGAACCTCACCGCGATCTCCGGCGAGAGCGCCAAGTTCCTGGCCGGCGGCCAGTATCCCTTTCCCGGCGCCTGCACGATCGCGGACGGGGTCTGCACGCGCTCGGTGGAGTTCAAGGATTTCGGCGTCGGGCTGGCCTTCACGCCGGTGGTGCTCTCGGGCGGGCGCATCAGCCTGAAGATCTCGACCGAGGTCAGCGAGCTCGATCCCTCGAACGGCATCACCGACAACGGCCTCGTCATTCCGGGCCTGCAGGTCCGGCGCGCCGACTCCACCGTCGAAATCCCCTCGGGCGGCTCGATCGTGATGGCAGGCCTTATCCAGCAGCAGACCAAGCGGGTCGCGGCCGGCCTGCCCGGGCTGATGAAGATGCCGGTGCTGGGCGCGCTGTTCCGGTCCAACGACTACCTCAAGAACGAGACCGAGCTCGCGATCTTCGTGACGCCCTATCTCGCCAAGCCGACCGCGCCGCAGGCGCTGTCGAGCCCCGACGACGGCTTCGCCGAGCCGAGCGATCCCTCGGCGATCTTCCTCGGGCGTCTGAACCGCATCTACGGCATTCCCGGAAAGATCGACCCGCAGACCGTCGACGCGCGGCGCGGCGGCTTCATCATCGATTGACGCGCGAGCTGAACGGAGCACCCGCAGATGACCCCCCACCGTCCGTCTCAGCACGCCAGGCGCCTCGTCGCCGCGCTGCTTGCGGGATCCGGCCTCGCCCTCGGCGGCTGCCACGCTGACCGGATCGTCAACGAGGCCTACCCGACCACCTACCAGCAGCGGCACCCGATCGTGCTGTCCGAAGGCGCCGCGCGCCTTGATCTTCCGGTAGGAGGCGGGGCAGGCGGCCTCACCGAGCGCCAGAGGCAGGACATCCGCGCCTTCGCCGCCGACTGGCGCAAGAACGGCCGCGGACCGGTCGGGATGATGATCCCGGACGCGGCCGCCGGCGTTCACTCGAGCCCGGCCATCCGCAACACGCTGGCGGCGGCGGGCGTGCCGTCCACCCAGATCGTCAGCCGGCGCTACCCGGTCGACGGCCCGGAGACCGCGGTGGTTAAGCTCGGCTACGTCAAGCTCAAGGCGAACGTGCCCCACCCGTGCGGCCTCTGGCCTGAAGATCTCGGACACGGCGGCGGCGACTACTACGGCGCCAGCCAGAACCGCGAATACTGGAACTTCGGCTGCGCGACGCAGGCGAACCTGGCGGCCCAGGTCGCCGATCCGGAAGACCTCGCCCGGCCTCGCGCCCAGTCGCCGGTCTATGCGGCGCGCCGCCAGACCGTGATCGAGAAGCACCGCGACGGCGAAGACACGACCACGAACTACCGTCAGGAAGACGTCGAAGTGAGTGAGGTCGGGGGAAAATGATGAGGGGCATCCAGGATCAGCTCGGCGCGGCCACGCCCTCCGAGGTCTCCAGCGCGGCGCACGCCGCGGCCGTCATCGCGCCGCTGCCGCGGGTCTCGATCCAGGCGTTCTGCGAGACGCCCGAGATCGCGCGCCTGATCGAGCAGGCGACCGGCGACCGCCGGATGGAGAAGGCGCATGTCAAGGTTCAGATGGGCGGCGGTCTCGCGGCCTCCGAGGCCTATCGCAACGCGCCGACGCCGAACGTCATCGTCATCGAGGGCGACGCCCACCGGGAGCGTCTGATCGAGACGCTCGACCGCCTGTCCGAGGTCTGCGACGCCGACACCAAGGTCGTCGTGATCGGCCAGGTCAACGACGTCCTGCTCTATCGCGAGCTGATGCGGCTCGGGGTCAGCGACTATCTCGTGCCGCCGCTCGGCGTCGTGGACCTCGTGCGCTCGCTGTCGGAGATCTTCCGCGCCCCCGGCGCAGACCCGGTCGGCCGCTCGATCGCCTTCGTCGGCGCCAAGGGCGGCGTGGGCGCCTCGACGATCGCCCACAACACGTCCTGGGCGATGGCGCGCCAGCTCAAGCTCGACAGCGTGGTCATCGATCTCGACCTCGCTTACGGCACCGCCGGCCTCAACTTCAACCAGGATCCTCCCCAGGGCGTCGCCGAAGTGGTGTTCGCGCCGGACCGGCTGGACGCCGCGCTGGTCGACCGGCTGCTGTCGAAATGCACCGAGCAGCTGAGCCTGCTCGCGGCCCCGGCGACGCTCGATCGGGTCTACGACTTCCATGAGGACGTCTTCGACCCGCTGCTCGACATCCTGCGCTCGAACGTGCCCTGCGCGGTGCTCGACGTGCCGCACATCTGGACGGCGTGGTCCAAGCGCGTGCTGATCGGCGCCGACGAGGTCGTCATCGTCGCCGGCCCCGATCTGGCGAATCTGCGCAACGCCAAGAACCTGATCGATCTTCTCAAGTCCGCGCGCGCCAATGACGCGCCGCCGAAGTTGATCCTCAACCAGGTCGGCGTGCCGAAGCGCGCCGAGATCAAGCCGGCCGAATTCGCCAAGGCGCTCGATCTCGAGCCGTCCGCGATCATCCCGTTCGATCCGCAGCTGTTCGGCAACGCGGCGAACAACGGGCAGATGATCGCGGAGACCGCGCCCGCCAACAAGGTCAACGAGATCTTCGTCGATCTCGCCAAGCGGCTGACCGGCAAATCGGAGGCGAAGCGCGCCAAGCGCACGCTCCTCGATCCGCTGATGGCGCGCATCAACTGGAAGAAGGCCGGCTGAGGCCGGCGCGATCGGAGCGAGCCATGTTCGGAAAACGAGGACCGACGATCACGTCGCCGGGCGGCGGCTTCGGCCGCGGCTCGGGAAATGACGAGTTCGGCGCCCCCCTGATCCCGGCCGCGCCCGTCGCCTCGGCGCCCCAGGCCCCGCAGCGGGTCGAGATTCAGCATCCTGCGGCGCCGCCCGCGCCGCCGCCGCCGTCGCCGTCCGACACGAAGCGGAGCGACGACTATTTCCAGACGAAGAGCCGCATCTTCGGCGCGCTGATCGAAGCGATCGACCTCGCGCAGCTCGCGCGCCTCGACACCGAGAGCGCCCGCGAGGAAATCCGCGACATCGTCAACGAGATCATCGCGATCCGGAACGTCGTGATGTCGATCGCCGAGCAGGAGGAGCTGCTCGACGACATCTGCAACGACGTTCTCGGCTACGGCCCGCTCGAGCCGCTGCTCGCCCGCGACGACATCGCCGACATCATGGTCAACGGCTCGGCCAAGACCTACATCGAAGTCTCCGGCAAGGTGCAGAACACCCATGTCCGGTTCCGCGACAACGGCCAGCTGCTGAACATCTGCCAGCGCATCGTCAGCCAGGTGGGCCGCCGCGTCGACGAAAGCTCGCCGATCTGCGACGCGCGCTTGCCCGACGGCTCGCGCGTCAACGTCATCGTCCCGCCGCTCGCGCTCGACGGGCCGACGCTCACGATCCGCAAGTTCAAGAAGGACAAGCTGACGCTCGATCAGCTGGTCCGCTTCGGCTCGATCAGCCCGGAAGGCGCCGAGATCCTGAAGATCATCGGCCGCGTCCGCTGCAACGTGCTGATCTCCGGCGGCACGGGCTCCGGCAAGACGACGCTGCTCAACTGCCTGACGCGCTACATCGACGAGGACGAGCGCATCATCACCTGCGAGGACGCCGCGGAGCTGCAGCTCCAGCAGCCGCATGTGGTGCGCCTCGAGACCCGCCCCCCGAACCTCGAAGGCGAGGGCATGGTCAGCATGCGCGACCTCGTCAAGAACTGCCTGCGCATGCGCCCCGAGCGGATCATCGTGGGCGAGGTGCGCGGCCCGGAGGCCTTCGACCTGCTCCAGGCCATGAACACCGGTCACGACGGCTCGATGGGCACGCTGCACGCGAACTCGCCGCGCGAGGCCCTGTCGCGTCTCGAGAGCATGATCACGATGGGCGGCTTCACGCTCCCGTCGAAGACCATCAAGGAGATGATCTGCACGTCGGTCGACGTCATCGTGCAGGCGTCCCGCCTGCGCGACGGCTCCCGCCGCATCACGCACGTCACCGAAGTGATGGGCATGGAAGGCGACGTGATCATCACGCAGGACATCCTGCTCTACGACATCATGGGCGAAGACCAGAACAAGCGGCTGCTCGGCCGCCATCGCTCGACCGGCATCGGCCGGCCGCGGTTCTGGGAGCGCGCCCGCTATTTCGGCGAGGAGCACCGGCTCGCCGCGGCGATCGACGCGATGGACGTCGACGCCGGTCCCAAGGTCGCCTGACGGAAGGGACGCGCGCCATGGATCTCGGGAACCTGCCGGTCATCCTGCTCGCGGCCGTCGCCGCGGGCGGCGCGGCCTACGCGCTGATCTACCCCTATCTGTCAGGCGAGGCCCGGCTTGAGGAGCGGCAGAAGATGGTTGGCGTCGACCGTCGCAGGGGCGCGACCCCGGCGGCGGTCGAATCCCTCCGGCGCGGTCAGGTCGCGGACAGCCTGAAGGCCCTGGACGACAGGCAGAAGCGCGTCAACCGGCCGAACCTGAAGACGAAGATCGCTCAGGCCGGTCTCGAGTGGTCGATCAGGAAATTCTACGTCGTCAGCGCGATCATGGCCGCGGCGTTTGGGCTTGCGGGGCTGCTGATGACGGCCGACGTCCGGGTCGCGGCCGCCGCCGCCTTCGCCGGCGGCCTCGGGGCGCCGCGCTGGCTCATCAGCTTCCTGAAGAACCGGCGCATCAACAAGTTCCTCACCGAGCTTCCGAACGGCGTCGAAGTGATCCTGCGCGGCCTGAAGGCCGGCCTGCCCCTCGGCGACTGCATCCGCATCGTCGCCAACGAGGCGCAGGAGCCGGTCAAGACCGAGTTCCGCAAGATCGTCGAGGAGCAGTCGGTCGGCGTTCCCCTGTCGGAGGCCGTCGCCAAGCTCTACGAGCGCATGCCCGTGCCGGAAGCGAACTTCTTCGGCATCGTCATCGCGATCCAGTCGAAGGCCGGCGGCAGCCTGTCCGACGCCCTCGGCAACCTTGCGAAGGTGCTGCGCGACCGCAAGCGGATGAAGCAGAAGATCCAGGCCCTCAGCATGGAGGCGAAGGCTTCGGCGTCGATCATCGGCGCGCTGCCGCTGGTGACGATCGCCGGCATCTCGCTCGCCAATCCCAAATACATGGAACTGATGTGGACCACCGATCTCGGCCGGGTGATGCTGGTTGGTTCGGCCTTGTGGATGCTCACCGGCATCCTCGTCATGAAGAAGATGATCAACTTCAACTTCTAAGCGCCGTGCGGGAAGCGCGCGGCGAGCTTGTGGGGAACGGCTCGTGATCGACCAGATCTTCCGGACCGTCAACGATCCGAGCGCGATGGCCGCCGTGCTCGCCGCGATCGCGGCGATGGCGACCGTGATCACCCTCGGCATGCCGCTGCTCGCCGGCGACGGTCTCGAGAAGCGCATGAAGGCGGTGGGCGCCGAGCGCTCCAAGATCCGGGCGCGCGAGCGCGAGCGCATGGCCCGGGGCGAGCGCAAGGGCCTGAAGCGCGAGCCCAAGGCCTACATGCAGAACATCGTCAGCCAGCTCAACCTGACGAAGCATCTCGGCACGCAGGACGCCAAGGAGCGGCTCCAGACGGCGGGCTATCGCGGACAGGGCGCGATGGTCGCGTTCCTGTTCTTCCGCCTCGTCGCTCCGCTCGTCTTCCTGGTCGTCGCCCTGATCTATTTCTTCCTGATCAAGACCTATGGCTGGCCGCCGATCGCCCGGGTGGGCATCGCGGTGTTCGCGGCCTATGCCGGCATGAAGGCGCCCGAGATCTTCCTCAAGAACAAGACCCAGAAGCGCCAGCAGTCGATCCGGCGCGCCTGGCCGGACGCTCTCGACCTGATGCTGATCTGCGTGGAATCCGGCATGTCGGTCGAGGCGGCCTTCCGCAAGGTCGCCGACGAGATCGCGACGCAATCGGTCGAGCTCGCCGAAGAGCTCACGCTGACCATGGCCGAGATGTCCTATCTGCAGGACCGTCGGACGGCCTATGAGAATCTCGGCGCCCGCACCGGGCTGGACACCGTCAAGTCGGTCGGCACGGCGCTGATCCAGGCCGACAAATACGGCACGCCGGTGTCGACCGCCCTGCGCGTGCTCAGCCAGGACAGCCGCGACACACGGATGATGGAGGCGGAGAAGAAGGCGGCCGGCCTGCCGCCGAAGCTCACCGTGCCGATGATCCTGTTCTTCCTGCCGGTGATCTTCATCGTGATCCTCGGCCCGGCCTACATCCAGGTCACCGGCCTGAAATAGGCCCTCGCCCGTCGCCCGTCCGTTACTCGCGGGCGGGCAACTCCTCGCTCGGCTCGATGTCCGGCTCGGCCGGCGCGGTCGGCTGGTGGGGGAAGCCTTCGATCGAGCCGAGCGGCTTGGCGTCGCGCTTGATGTCGATCGGGCTCGTCACATAGGCCGTCATCAGTTCCGCCAGCGACCGCAGAGCGTGCATGTGGATGCGCTCGTAGCCGTGGCTCGCGTCGACGCCGAACGTCGCGAGCGCGGTGCGCACGTCCGCTCCCGCCTCGATCGCGGAGGCGCTGTCGGAGCGGTAGTAGCGGAACACGTCGCGCTGGTGGCGGATGTCGTTCTCGCGCGCGAGCCGGATCAGCTCATGGGTGAGATGGTAGTCGAACGGCCCGGTCTGGTCGGCCATGCCGATCGTGACGCCGAACTCGTCGCTCGCCTGGCCGGGCGCGCTGGTGCCGTTGTCGATGGTGACCATCGCGGCGACGTCGTGCGGCAGGACCGCCGCGGCGCCGACGCCCACCTCTTCGGCGATCGACAGCACGAACCAGGTGTCGACCGGCGGCTTGGTTCCGGATTCCACGACCGCCTTCAGCGTCGACAGCAGGATCGCGACGCCCGCCTTGTCGTCGAGATGGCGCGAGACGATGAAGCCGTTGTCGAGAAACTCGGCCTGGGTGTCGACCGCGACCACGTCGCCGACGTGGAAGCCGAGGCGCTGCAGGTCGGCGACGTCGCGCACCAGCGCGTCGACGCGCACCTCGACGTGCTGCCACCCAGTCGGCTGGCTGTCGACCTCGTCGGCATAAGTGTGGCCGGAGGCCTTGAGCGGCAGGATCGAGCCGCGATAGGCGCCCTGCTCGGTGAAGATCGTGACGCGGGCGCCTTCCGCGAAGCGGGCCGACCAGTTGCCGATCGGCACGATCTCGAGCCGGCCGTTCGGCTTCAGCAGCTTCACCTGCGCGCCGAGCGTGTCGAGATGCGCGATCAGCGCGCGGGACGGATCCTTCACGCGGCCCTTGAGCTTCGCGCGGATCGCGCCGCGGCGCGTGACCTCGGGCTCGACGCCGAGCCGCACCAACTCGTCGACGACTGCGTGCGTGATCGTGTCCGTGAAGCCCGTCGGGCTCGGGATCTTGAGCAGGCCCCGAAGCTGTTCGGAGAGATAGTCGATGTCGACGTCGAGACGCGGCATGGATCACCTGGGGGCTTTGGGCCGGGACCGATTCTGGGCGCGGTCTCTTACCACGGATGAGAGGTCCGGCGCGGCGTCTGCGCCGGCCGGAAGCTGCGGCGAACGCCACGCGATGGACGCATAGCCGGCATGCCGAGCCATCTGTTCTGCGCTGGTCTGTGGCATGCCACATACCTCTCAGCACATGAGCGGCGCGCCCGGCGCGCCCCTGAACACAGGCGACAGACCCATGACCACCGCAGTTCTCAAGGCCGTTTCATCTCCCTTTACGACCGGTTTCTTCGCGCGCTTCTTCGCCGAGTTCGAGGCGTTCTTCGAAGAGCAGGGCCGCGCGCTTCACCGCGCCCATCGCGACTATCCGTTCGGCCTCTGACGCCGGCTTTCAGTCTGGAGAAGCAGGGCCGTCCCGTCGGGGCGGCCCTTTCGTTTGACTCGGCTCACCCGAGCCCCGTCCGGCGGACCGCGGCCGGCATCGAGAGCGGGAACAGCAGGTCGATGAAGCGCTCGGCGGTGGGCTGCGGTTCGTGGTTGGCGAGACCGGGGCGCTCATTGCATTCGATGAAGGCGTAATCGGGCGAGCGCGGCGACTTCACCATGAAGTCGACGCCGCAGACCGGAATGTCGATCGCCCGCGCGCATTTCACCGCGGCGTCCACCAGCACGCCGTGCACTTCCCCGGTGACGTCGTGGATCGTGCCGCCGGTGTGCAGGTTCGCGGTCTTGCGCACCGTGATCGTGGCGTTCTCCGGCGCCACGTCGTCGAGCCCGTAGCCCGCCTTCGCGACGCAGCGCTCGGTCTGCCCGTCGATCGGGATCGAGCTTTCGCCGCCGGTCGCCGCCTGCCGGCGCCGGCTCTGGGCTTCGATCAGTTCGCGGATCGTCTTCCGGCCGTCGCCGATCACCTGGGCCGGGCGGCGCACCGCCGCGGCGACCAGCCTGAAGTCGATCACGATCAGCCGGAGGTCCTCGCCCTCGACCATCTGTTCGACGACGACGCGGTCGCAGAACGTGCGGGCGTGCTCGACCGCCGCCTCGACGTCTTCGATCGTCTCGAGCCCGACCGAAACGCCGCGGCCCTGCTCGCCGCGCGCGGGCTTCACCACCACGGCCCCGTGCGTTTCGAGGAACGCCTTCAGCGCCTCGGCATCACCCGCCTCGATCTGCTCGGGCACGACCACGCCGGCCTTGGCCACGGCGCGTCGTGTCACCGCCTTGTCGTCGCAGATCGACATCGCGACGCCGGTCGTGAGTTCGCTCAAGGATTCGCGGCAGACGATCGAACGGCCGCCATGGGTCAGGCGAAAGAACCCGCCCTCGGCGTCGGTCACGTCCACGCCGATGCCGCGCCGGCGCGCTTCGTCGACGATGATCTTGGCGTAGGGGTTCAGCCCCTCGACGCCCGGCTCGCCGACGAACAGGCGTTCGTTGATGTAGTTGCGCCGCTTCACCGCGAAGGTCGGAATCCGCTCGAAGCCGAGCTTCTCGTAAAGCGCGATGGCGAGGTCGTTGTCGTGCATCACCGACAGGTCCATGAAGCGCGCGTCGCGCGCCTTGAACAGCTCGGCCAGCCGGCGGGTGAGGGTCTCGCCGACGCCGGGGTGCCGCGACTGCGGATCGACCGCGAGACACCACAGCGAGGAGCCGCGAGACGGGTCGCCGAACGCCGCGACATGGTCGACGCCGGTCACCGCGCCGATGATCTCATGGGTGCGGACGTCTTCCGCGACGAGCTGGATCAGGGTCTCGCTGTCGCGCTCCCGCTCGTAGAAGTCCGGCCGCGCGGAGACCATGTGGCGCGCCGCGTAGATCCGTCCCACCGCCTCGATGTCATGGGCGGTCTCGAGCTTGCGGACGTGAAACGCGCGCTGGCCGCGCTTCGAGGGCCGGTAGAGGTCGAGGGGAAGGCGGAACATGTGGCTCGGGTCGAGGAACAGCTCGAGCGGGGCCTGGGCGATCAGCACATGCGGATCGTCGACATAGCAGGCGATGTCGCGCCGGTCGGCCCCTTCCTCGCGCAGCGCGTCGGCGAGCGCCCGCGCGCTCGTGAAGGTTTGGGCGAACAGGAGGCGCCCCCAGCCGCAATCGACGATCGCGTCGTCGCGCCGGACGCCGGGGACGGGCAGGCCGCCCTCCCGGCTGACGGCCTCGGGGGTTGCTGCGGTAGGCGTCATCGGATCGGCAGTCCTTTAGTCTGAATACGTCCGGTTTCGGCGGTTCGTTCGGCCTCGCGCCTCAGATGCCGTGGGTCTGCAGCCAGATCTCCAGCAGCGCGCACTGCCAAAGCTCGGAGCCCTTGAGCGGCGTGATGTGCTGCGACGGGTTCTCGAACAGCGCGTCGAGATATTCCGGCCGGAACAGTCCCCTCGAACGGGCGGCCTCGGAGCCGAGAGCGTCCCGCACCATCTCGAGCGTCTTGCCCTCGAGATATTTCAGCCCCGGCACCGGGAAGTAGCCCTTCGGCCGGTCGACGATCTCCTTGGGCACGATGTGTCGCGCGAGGTCCTTGAGAACGCCCTTGCCGCCGTCCGCGAGCTTGTGCTGCCCGGGGATGCGGGCCGCGAGCTCGACCAGCTCGTGGTCGAGGAACGGCACGCGGGCCTCGAGCGAATGCGCCATCGTCATGTTGTCGACGCGCTTCACGGGGTCGTCGACCAGCATGACGGTCGAATCGAGACGAAGCGCCTTGTCGACCGCGTCGGTCGCGCCCGGCATGTCGAAATGCTCTTCGACGAAGGCGCGGGCGTGGTCGGCGCCGGCGTAATCATGCGAGACGTGGGCGTGGTAGCGGGCGTTGTCGCGGTCGAAGAAGGCCTCGGCGTAGGCCGCCGCGGGATCGTTGGAGTCCGCGACCTTCGGGTACCAGTGGTAGCCGGCGAAGATCTCGTCCGCGCCCTGTCCCGACTGCACGACGGTGACGTATTTCCGCACCTCTTCCGAGAGCAGGTAGAACGCCACGCAGTCGTGGCTCACCATCGGCTCCGACATCGCCTGGACCGCGCCGGGCAGCGCGTCCAGCATGCGCCGCTCCTCGATCATGATCTTGTGGTGCGAGGTCTTAAACCGGTCGGCGATGATGTCGGAATATTTGAACTCGTCGCCCTCTTCCCCGCCGCGCGCCTCGAAACCGATCGAGAAGGTCTCGATCTTCTCATGGCCGAGCTCGGCGAGCAGCGCCACCACGACGCTGGAGTCGACGCCGCCCGACAGCAGCACGCCCACGGGGACGTCCGCGACCATGCGCCGCTTCACGGCGGTGCGGAGGCTGGCGTGCACCTCCTCGCGCCACTCGTCGAAGGACCGGGCGACGTCCGCGGCCGAGCGCTCGTAGGAGACGCTCCAATAGACCTCTTCCTTGGTGCGCCCGTCCGGCTCCCAGATCTTCAGCGTCGCCGGCGGCAGCTTGCGGACGCCGGAGAGGATCGTCCGCGGGGCGGGCACCACCGAATGGAACGTCATGTAGGCGTTGAGGCCGACCGGATCGATCGTCGTGTCGACGCCGCCGGCGGCGAGCAGGGAGGGCAGGGAGGAGGAAAAGCGCAGCCGGCCGTTCCCCTCCGAGACATAGAGCGGCTTGATGCCGAGCCGGTCGCGGATGAGGATGACCCGGCCCGTGTCGCGCTCATGGATCGCGATCGCGAACATGCCGAACAGCTTCTTCGGCAGCTCCGTCCCCCAGGCGCGCCAGCCCTTGGAGATGACCTCGGTGTCGCCGTCGGAGAAGAAGCTGTAGCCCTTGGCTTCGAGCTCGGCCCGGAGCTCCTTGTGATTGTAGATGCAGCCGTTGAAGACGATGGTGAGCCCGAGCGCCGGGTCGACCATCGGCTGCTCGGCCTTCTCGCTGAGGTCGATGATCTTCAGCCGTCGATGTCCGAAGGCGACCCGGCCGCGCGCCACGACGCCGTCGCCGTCCGGCCCGCGCTGG
The DNA here is from genome assembly GCF_049446035.1 of Hansschlegelia sp. KR7-227. Classification (NCBI taxonomy): domain Bacteria; kingdom Pseudomonadati; phylum Pseudomonadota; class Alphaproteobacteria; order Hyphomicrobiales; family Methylopilaceae; genus Hansschlegelia; species Hansschlegelia sp. KR7-227. The sequence continues at coordinate 3,038,548 of NZ_JBMSEA010000001.1, read as the reverse complement.
ACCATGCAGCCCGACATCGCCGCCACTGCCTCCACCGAGGCCGGCTGGCCGAGGAAGGTCGCTTCACCGCAGATTCCGCACATTTTCGCCTGTCGCCCGCTGTCCTTGCTGCGCTGCAAGCTATGGCGCGCGATCGATAAATCGAGTCCGGGGCGCTGCGCAAAGGGCAGGCGCCCGCGGCGTCAGCCCTCCCGGCGGTCGAGCGAGCGGGCGCTTCGAAGCTGCGGGAACGCCCAGGCCCACAGGCCCGCGACCGCCATCGCGCCGACGCCCCCGAACACGATCGCCGGTCCCACGCCGATCAGCGCCGCCATGCCGCCGGCGCGGAACTCGCCGAGTTCGTTGGACGCGCCGATGAACATCATGTTGACCGCGTTGACGCGGCCGCGGACCTCGTCCGGCGTCCAGAGCTGCAGCAGGGTCTCGCGGATGGTGACGCTCACCATGTCGGCGCCGCCGAGCACGAGGAGGGCCGCGATCGACAGCCCGACATGGGTGGACAGGCCGAAGACGGCGGTCGCGAGCCCGAACAGGCCGACGCAGGCGAACATGACGTGGCCGGCCCGGTCGCGGATCGGACGGACCGAGAGGTAGACGGCGACGGCGATGGCGCCGACGCCCGGCGCGGCCCTGAGCAAGCCGAGCCCCCACGGCCCGACGTCGAGAATATCGCGCGCGACCGCCGGCATCAGCGCGACCGCCCCGCCGAGCAGCACGGCGAACAGGTCGAGCGAGATCGCGCCGAGCACGACCTTCTCGGAGAACACGTAACGGAAGCCGGCGACCACGGTCTCCCAGGTGGCGTCGAGCCGGCGGGCGACCTGGCTCGAGCGGATCATCACCGTCAGCACGCAGGACAGCACGAGCATCGCGACCGCGGTCCCGTAGGCGACCGGCGCGCCGAGGCCGTAGAGCAGGCCGCCCGCCACCGGCCCGACGATGCTGGCGAACTGCCAGGACGAGGCGCCCCAGGAGATCGCGTTCGACAGCGCGACCGGCGGCACCAGCCCCGGCACGATCGACCAGCTCGCCGGCGCGTAGAACGCGCGCGCCACGCCGAGCACGAACAGCGCGGCGAAGATCAGCGCGACGGAGGGCGCCGGCGTGAGCGAGATCGCGACCAGGGCGATCGCGCCGACAGCCTCGAGCGCGACGCAGACCGCCATGATGACGCGCCTCGGGAACCGGTCGGACGTCGGGCCGGTGACGAGAACCAGCGCGATCGCCGGCACGAACTGCACCAGACCGACGAGCCCGAGATCGAGCGGGTCGCGCGTGATGTCGTAGACCTGCCAGCCGACCGAGACCGAGATGATCTGGACCGCGAAGGTCGCGGTCAGCCGCGCGAACCAGAACAGCGCGTAGTTCTTGTGCCGGAACGCGATCGGCGAGTGCGGGACGTCGCTCGCGGGGGTCGGCGCGTCGGGTCCAACGGCTGTCATGCGGAGAGGCCTTGGGCGATGGGCGCTCCGCTTAGATCGCCGGCGCGCGCCTGTCGAGATCGGGGAGACACCACGACCGGGTATCGCCGCCCGACGCAAACGCCCCGTCGTCCTCCGGCTCGACCGGAGGACCCATGTCGGGCGTGGAGCTCAAGACCCGACATGGGTGGTCCGGTCAAGCCGGACCATGACGCGTCGGGGGTCGCGCCGCCTTTCCGGTCGCTGGCCCGCAAGGGGGGCGGTGGCGTTTTCGCCGCCGCTGCGGCATACCGCGGCCCATGATCCCGACCGAGAGCGTCGAAATCCTGACCTTCGGCTGCCGCCTCAACGCGCTGGATGGCGAGACCATCCGCGCGCAGGCGCTCGAAGGCGGGGCGAAAAACCTCGTCGTGGTCAACGCCTGCGCCGTCACCGCGGAGGCGACGCGGCAGGCCCGGCAGGCGGTGCGGCGCGCGGCGCGCGAGCGGCCGGGGGCCGAGATCGTCGTCACCGGCTGCGCGGCCCAGATCGAGCCGGAACGCTTCGCCGCGATGCCCGAGGTGGCGCGGGTCGTCGGAGCGGCCGCGAAGACCCGGCCCGAGACATGGGACGCCGGTCGGGCGCATCCGCGCGTCCAGGTCGGCGACGCGTTCGCGACGTGCGACGCCGGTCCGCCGCCTGCTTCCGCCGAGATCCTGCGGCCGCGCGCCTTCGTGCAGGTCCAGACCGGCTGCGACCATCGCTGCACGTTCTGCGTCATTCCCTTCGGCCGCGGCGCCTCGCGCTCGACCGCGCCCGAGGCCGTCGTCGCCGAAATTCGCCGCGTCGTCGCGCGCGGAGCCGCGGAGGCGGTGCTGACCGGCGTCGACCTGACGTCGTGGGGCGATGACCTCGCCGGCCGGCCGCGGCTCGGCGCGCTGGTGCGGCGCGTGCTGCGCGAGGTCCCCGAGCTTCGCCGGTTGCGCCTGTCCTCGCTCGACGCCGTTGAGGTCGATGACGCCCTGATCGCGGCCTTCGCCGAGGAGGAGCGGCTGGCGCCGCATCTCCATCTCTCGCTGCAGTCCGGCGACGACATGATCCTGAAGCGCATGAAGCGCCGGCATTCGCGCGCCGACGCGCTCCGCTTCTGCGCCCGCATTCGCCGCGTCCGGCCGGACGTCGCCTTCGGCGCCGACGTGATCGCGGGCTTCCCGACCGAGACCGACGCGATGTTCGACAACACGCGCCGGCTTCTCGAGGACTGCGGCGTGGCCTACGCCCACGTCTTTCCCTATTCCGCCCGGCCGGGCACGCCGGCCGCCCGCATGCCGCAGCTTTCCGGCGACGTCGTCAAAGCGCGCGCCGCGGCGCTTCGCGAGACGGGCGCGGCTCTGCTCGGCCGCCACCTCGACGCCCGGGTGGGCGCGCGGCTGACCGTGCTGTCGGAGGGCTCCGGCGTCGCCCGCGCCGCGGATTTCTCGACCGTTCGCATTCCGGACGCGCCCAAGGGCGCGTTCCGCGACGTGGACGTCTCCGGCCATGACGGCCGCGCTTTGATCGCCGCGTGACGCTCGCCATGCCGCTCCCGCTCCGCCGAAAGATCGCCGCATGACCGACGCGCCTCAGTCCTCAGGCTGGTTCGGCCGCCTTCGCCAGGGGCTGTCCAAGACCTCGTCGTCGCTCACCCGCGGGATCACGGAGCTCTTCACCAAGGAGAAGCTCGACGCCGCGACCCTCGACGAGCTCGAGGATCTCCTGATCCAGTCCGATCTCGGCGTCGCGACCGCCGGCCGGATCGCCGAGGCCGTCGGCCGCGCGCGCCACGCCAAGGCGCTCGACGGCGAAGGCGTCCGCAAGATCGTCGCGGAGGAGGTCGCGAAGGTTCTGGCGCCGGTGGCGAAGCCCCTCGACCCGCCGGAAAGCGCGCGGCCGGCGGTGATCCTGGTCGTCGGCGTCAACGGCTCGGGGAAGACCACGACCATCGGCAAGATCGCCGAGACCTACCGCACGGCGGGTCTCAAGATCGTGCTCGCCGCCGGCGACACCTTCCGCGCCGCCGCCGTGGAGCAGCTCGCGGTCTGGGCGAAGCGGGCCGACGCGATCTTCGTGTCGAAGGAGACCGGCGCCGACGCCGCGTCGCTCGTCTACGAGGCCTGGCAGAAGGCCAAGGAGGCCGACGCCGACCTCCTGATCGTCGACACCGCCGGCAGGCTTCAGAACAAGGCCGGCCTGATGGCCGAGCTCGAGAAGATCGTGCGCGTGCTGAAGAAGCTCGATCCCGACGCGCCGCATGACAGCCTGCTGGTGCTCGACGCCACCACCGGCCAGAACGCGCTCGGCCAGGTCGAGGCCTTCGGCAAGGTGGCCGGCGTGACCGGCCTCGTGATGACCAAGCTCGACGGCACCGCGCGCGGCGGCATCCTCGTCGCGGTCGCGGAGAAATACCGGCTGCCGGTGCATTTCATCGGGGTGGGCGAAGGCGTCGACGACCTCGAGCCATTCGACCCGACGGAGTTTTCGCGCGCGTTGGTGGGGCTCGACCGCCGCGGGTGAGGCGCCGTCACGTTGCGGTGAGCCGTCACGGTTCACGCGCCCGCTCCGTAGTTCTACGGATGGTAGCCTGATGATCAATCGCATCTTATCGGACCTACGCGTTCTTTTTGCCGCCGGCCGGCGTCGTCATGACCCGCCGCACCCGGGGATTTGCGATGTGTTTTTTCTGCGCGCCGGGCCGTGGCCTGTCCGTCGACCTTTATGACGACCAAGCCCCCGTCGACGGCGGCGCCGAACCGCCCGCCGTAGCGCCGGCCCTCGCGATCCCGACCGATCTCAGCGCGACCAAGGCGGAAGCGCCGGCGTCGCTCGCGCCGGCGTCGCCCGATTCGGGTGAGGACCCCGGCGCCGGCGCCGACGCGCCCCGGATCGACGCCGCGGTCTTCTACGAGCGATGGGCGGCCGCGCTCCAGAACAACCCCGCGGCCGCCGGCCCCGCCACCCCGACGATGGCGGAGGAGGTCACCTTCCTCAACGGCCTCGACGCCGACGGCACGGTCAGCACGAACTCGTCCTTCTGGAGCTTCAACGACACGACGGCCCGCAAGTGGGGCGACCCGACCGCCGGAACGGGCGCCACGATTACTTACGTGTTCGACGCCGGCGCGAACTGGAACGCGACGGAGAAGGCGACCTTCCTGAAGGGCTTCGCGATGTGGGAGGCCGTCGCGGACGTCACCTTCGTCGAAGTCGCGGCCGGGCAGGCGGCCAACGCGAACTTCAAGATCGTCCGCGGAACGGACGGCGGAGCGTTCCAGAACGGTCCGGTCTCGCCGGGCAGCGGCGCGACCATCGGCAGCTACACCGGCCAGGCGGTGATCTCGATCGACCCCACCGCGCTCAGCTTCGAGCTGTCCGGCTCGCTCGACGTCCATGGCGGCTACGGCATGGCCACCGTGATCCACGAGCTTGGCCACATGCTCGGCCTCGGCCATGGCGGCCTCTACAACGGAACGGTCGACCAGGCGACGCAACAGTTCAGCGCCTTCGACGAGCGCCTCTACACCACGATGTCCTACATCGGCTGGACCAAGACGGGCGCGAAGTTCGAGGAGAGCTATCCCGTCACGGGCACGGACTGGGGGCCGACGCCGGACCCGGACTGGCAGCAGCGCGAGTCGCCGCACACCGTCCAGATGCTCGACATCATCGCGATCCAGCAGCTCTACGGCGCCTCGGAGGACACGCCGTTCGACGGCGGCCAGACTTACGGCTTCAACTGCACCATCGACGGCCTGCTCAAACAGTTCTTCGACTTCACCCTGAACAAGAACCCGGTCGTCACGATCTACAGCCAGGGCGTCGACAACACGATCGATTGCTCCGGTTTCAGTCAGAACGCGACCCTCGACCTCAACGGCGGCTTCTTCTCGAGCGTCGGCGGCCACGCCAACAACCTCGCGGTCGCGATCGGCACCGTGGTGGAGACCGGCAGGACCGGAAGCGGCGACGACAACCTGTTCGCCAGCGGCGCGGACAGCGTCCTCGATTCCGGCGCCGGCCAGGACAACCTGATCGGCAAGGGCGGCGACGACAGCCTGATGGGCGGCGCCGGCAACGACGTCATGATCGGCGGCGCGGGAAACGACCGCCTCTTCGGCGGTTTCGCGCGCGGCGCCACCGGCGGCGGGCCGGGCCTCGAGTTCGGCTCCGGCCAGGTGAGCTTCACGAAGAACCCCGGCAATGTCGACTTTCAGAACGCGGTCGACGTCTCCAAGCAGTTCATCCAGACGGCCGACCCCAACATCGAAGCGGCGACCGTCTTCCCGCATGTGACCATCGACGGGGTCGGCGGCGGCGCCGGCAACGACTTCTACAAATTCACCATCCAGGGCTCGCTGGCCGGGGTCACGATCGACGTCGACACGCTCGGCCTTCAGAACTCCTTCGACACGATCATCGCGCTCTATGACGCCAACGGCTTCCTCATCACCTCGGCCGACGACAGTTTCACGATCGATTCCGGTTCGCCGACGCGGCAGCGCAACGACGGCTTCCTCGACACGACCGACAGCTTCCTCAGCTACGTGCTGGACCGGCCGGGGACCTATTACATCGGCGTCTTCGCCTACAATCCGCAGACGGACAGCCCGGCGTCCTTCCTCGGAGAGGGCCTGCGCTACCGCATGCACCTCTCGATCTCGAACGAGGCCGTGGCGCCCGCCCGGCGTGACGGCGACATCCTCGTAGGCGGAGACGGGATCGACACCGCCGACTACTCCGCCGCCGTCGCCGGCGTCACCATCGACCTCGGCCTCGCCACGGCGCAGACCGCCGCCGGGGGCGCCCAGAACGACTTGCTCAGCGGGATTGAGAAGCTCGTCGGCAGCGCCTTCGCCGACATGCTGACCACGGCCGCCGCCGGCGGCGCGCTCGACGGCGGCGCTGGAGCGGACCGGCTCACCGGCCGCGGCGGCGCCGACACGCTGATCGGCGGCGCCGGCGACACCCTGACGGGCGCCGCGGGCGACGACCGCTACGTCGTCCAGTCGAAGGGCGCGACGATCGTCGAAGCGGCCGGCGGCGGGACCGACACGGTCCAGTCCTCGATCACGATGACGCTCGCGGCCAATCTCGAGACCCTTGTCCTGACAGGCGGCGGCGCGATTAACGGCACGGGCAACGCGGCCGCCAACCGGCTCACCGGCAACGCCCGGGCCAACACGCTGAACGGCGCCGGCGGCGCGGACACCCTGTCCGGCGGCGACGGAAACGACACCTACATCGTCGATTCACGCGGGGACAAGACCGTCGAAGCGGCCGGGCGCGGCGTCGACGTCGTGCGCACCGCGCTGAGCTGGACGCTCGCCGCCAATGTCGAGAATCTCGTGCTGGTCGGAAGCAAGGCGGTCGACGGGACCGGCAACGGCCTCGCCAACACGCTGACGGGCAACGCCCGCGCGAACACGCTCAACGGTATGGCCGGCGCGGACGTCCTGAGGGGCGGCGGCGGCGACGACGTCTATGTCGTCGACAACGCCCGCGACCGCGTGATCGAGGCGGCTCGCGGCGGCGAGGACACGACGCGGGCCGCAGTGACGCATGCGCTCGCCGACCAGGTCGAGAACCTGATCCTGGTCGGCGCGAGGACCATCAACGGCACGGGCAACGCGCTCGCAAACGAGATCGCCGGCAACGCCAAGGCGAACGTGCTGAACGGCCTCGGCGGCGTCGACACGATGGCGGGCGGCGCCGGGAACGACGTCTACATCGTGGACGAGTCCCGCGACCAGGTGGTCGAGGCGGCGCGCGCCGGGGTGGACACGGTCCGCGCCTCGAAGGCCTACACGCTCTCCGACAATGTCGAGAACCTCACTCTGACCGGCGACGGCCGGATCAACGGCGTCGGCAATGCGCTCGAGAACCGGATCACCGGCAACGGGGCGGCGAACCGGCTCGACGGCCGCGGCGGCGCGGACGTGATGGAGGGGCGAGGCGGCGGCGACGTCTATGTCGTCAATCACCGGCAGGACAAGGTGGTCGAGGCCGTCGGCGGCGGGACCGACCGCATCGAATCGAGCGTCACCTTCACTTTGTCGGCGAATGTCGAGAATCTGACGCTGACCGGCGGCGCGAAGATCAACGGCTTCGGCAATGCCGGCAAGAACGCGATCGTCGGCAACACGGCGGGGAACATCCTCGACGGCGGTCTCGGATCGGATCGGCTGACCGGCGGCCGCGGCGCGGACATCTTCGTGTTCGACGACGCGCTCGGCCGGACGAACGTCGACCTGATCACCGATTTCTCGGTCAAGGACGACACCATACGCATCGACAACTCGATCTTCTTCGGACTTAAGACCGGCGCGCTCGCCGGCGGCGCGTTCGCGTTCGGGCTGGAGGCGTCGGACCGCCTCGACCGCATCCTCTACGACAAGGGCAGCGGCGCCCTGCTGTTCGACCGCGACGGCTCCGCGGAGCGCTTCGACGCGATCCGCTTCGCCACGCTCGACGACGGGCTGGCGCTGACGCGGCTGGACTTCTTCGTGGTGTGAGCCGGAAGGCGGGGCCGCGTCGAGGAGGCGAAGCCTCGCGCGTCATCCCACGCTAGGCCGCGGCAGCCTCGACAGCGCGATCACCGTCGCGAAACCGATCGCCGCCGCGATCGCGAAGCACCAGGCGAAGCCGAGCGCGTCGCCGAAGGTCCCCACGAGCTGCCAGCCGATCAGGCTGACGATCGCGTCCATGCTCTGGAACAAAGTGAAGTCGACGCCCGCCTGATCGAGCGACGCGCGGCCCATCAGTTCGGAGTAGAGCGCGACGAAGCCGAGCGCGAGCGTTCCGGCGCTCGCCAGCGCGAGCGCGCCCAGCATGACGGGCTGGCGGACGCCGAGATAGGCGTAGATCGCGAAGCCGAGAATCACGACCGACTGGGCCGCGAGCGAGACCGTCATCACGGGAAAGGACCCGAAGCGGCGGACCAGGTAGCCGCCGCCGAGCGCGCCGGCGAGACCCATCGCCGTGACGCCGATCCCGTTCAGCAGGCCGACGGTGCTGAGGCCGACGCCGGAATCGACGACGAAGGGGGTCAACAGCACCATCGACCATTTCTGGCCGAGCACGTAGAGCGCGACGATGACGAGGCCGGAGCGCACCTCCGGCCGCTTCAGCGCGGCTTTCAGCGATTGCCGCGGCCGATCCGGCCGGGCGGACCAGCCGCTGTCGCGCGTCGCCATGAAGGGCAGCGCGAGCGCGACCAGCACCCCGGACATGACCAGGGTGGCCTGCGTCCAGCCGACATGGTCGATGAGGACGAGGAAGACGCCGGCGCCGATCGCGGAGCCGAGATAGGCCCCGCCGACCTGCGCGGCGTTGCCCCAGCCGCGGTTCTTCTCCGCGAGGCTCTCGACCGCGTGCCCGTCGCAGGCGATGTCCACCGTCGCCGAGGCGAAGGAGGCGATCATGATCGCGACCGTCAGCGGCCCGAGCGCCGTCGGCCCGATCAGGGCGCAGGCCACGACGGCGGCGACCGCAAAGGACCCCACGACGCCGATCACCAGCCGCGAGCGCCTCGCCCCGCGACGAGGCGAGCGGAACCGCTCCACCGCCGGCGCCCAGAGGAATTTGAACGACCAGGGCAGGACCGTGATCAGGATGAAGGCGATGTCGTTCAGCGAGGCGCCGTTCTGGCGCAGCACGGCCGGCAGGCCCGTGAAGATCACCCCGCCGATCACGCTCTGCGCGACATAGAGGCCGCCGACGCCGACCACGACGGAGGCCGGCGCGGGCAGGCGGTCCCCGCTGACCTGCGCTGAAGCCTGATCGACGCTCACCAGCGGTAACGCAGGCTCGCGATCACCTTCCGGCCCTGATTGTAGTAGCAATAGCTCGCGGTGCAGACCTGCTCGACCTTATCCAGCAGGTTCTGTCCGTTGAGCTGGAGCTGCAGGCCCTTCAGCTTGGGATTGACGTTCTCGAACTCGTAGCTGATCTTCCCGTCCACGAAGGCGCGCGGAGAGTTCTTGATCACGGTTCGGTTGTAGTCGTCGCCGAAGCTCGAGCCGGTGTAACGCACGCCGAGGCCGAGACCGAGGCCCTTGAGGGCGCCGGTCTTCACGTCGTAGCCGCCCCACACCGCGAAGGCGTGGTTGGGGACGCTGTTGACCTGGTTGCCCACCGTGTCGGGCGAAAGCTTCAGGATCTTGGTGTCGGTGTAGCTGTAGTTCGCGAGCAGGTTGATCCCGTTCGTGAGCGACGCCGTCGCCTCGACCTCGAAGCCGCGGGAGCGGAAGTCGAGCTGCGTCTGCTGGTTGAAGCCCTCGACCACCGAATAGACGATGCCGTCCTCCTGCTTCAGCCAGAAGACCGAGGCGTTGATGTTGGCGTTGTAGCCGGGCACCGCGTATTTCACGCCGGCCTCGGCCGTCTCTCCCTTGGTCGGCTTGGCCACGCCGCCCAGGAGAGGGCCCCCCTCGCCGTCGGGATCGATCACCGTGCCGGAATTGGCGTTGAACGAGGTGCCGTAGCTCACGAAGGGCGTGAAGCCGGCGGCTGTGACGTAGCTCAGGCCGGCGCGTCCGGTGAACTGGCCTTCGTCCTGCTTCGCCGCCGCCGCGCCGGGCACGGTGTATTTGCTGTCCAGCCAGTCATGGCGCCCGGAGAGCAGAAGCCGCCAGGGGCCGGCCTTCATCTCGTCCTGGACGTAGACGCCGAACATGGTCTGCGTCTGCTTGGTCGGCTGTGGCAGGTCGGGGTCCGGGACCGGCCCGAAGCTGTAGCCGATCCGCGAATCGTATTTGAGGTGGCCGAAATCCACGCCGGTCAGGACCGTGTGCCCGACCGGGCCCGTCTGAAGCTCGGATTTGAGGTAGGTGTCGGCCGAGATCGCGCGGGTCTCTTCCTTCACCTGGCCCGCATAGGCCCCGCCGGCGTCGGCGAACCGCTCATTGGTCGAGAGGCCCGACCAGCGGACGTTCTGATGGATGGAGACCGCCTCGCTGAACCTGTGCTCGAACTCGTAGCCGATGCGGCCCTGCTGCTGGGTGAACTTGTTGTAGTCGGGGTTGAACTCAATGCTCTTGATCGCGCCCGTCGGGGCCCAGATGACCGTGCCGTCCTTCAGCGTGTAAGGCGCGGTGCTGTTCGCGTAGGCCGCTGAGCCGCCCGTCGTGGAGTCCATGAACTCCGACAGCAAGGTGAGCTTGGTGTCGTCGCTCGGCTGGAAGGTGACGGCCGGCGCGATGAACACGCGGTCGTCCGGCACGCCGTCGAGATTCGTGTCGGCGTCGCGCGCGAGGCCCGTGAAGCGATAGAGGACGGTTCCCTCGGCGTTGACGGGGCCGCCGAAGTCGAAGCTCGCCTGCCGCCGGTCGAAGGAGCCGACTTGCGCCTCCACCTCGCCGAATGCGTAGTCCGTCGGGCGCTTGGAGATGAGGTCGATGATGCCGACCGACGCGCTCGCGCCGTAGATCGCGGAGGCCGGTCCCTTCAGGATCGAGATCGACTCCAGCCCGTAGGGCTCCAGCCGGAACAGGCCCGAGGGGCTGTTGTACTGACGCAGGCCGTCGCGGAACACGCCGGTGTAGGTGATGTCCACGCCGCGGAGCGTGAAACTGTCGAAACGCGGATCGAAGCCATAGGCGCCGACCCGGGCGCCGGGCGTATAGGCGAGCGCGTCGTCGAGGCTCTGCGGGCGGCGGTCGTCGAGCTGCCTCTGCGTCACCGTGTTGATGGTCATCGGCGTCTCGTTGACCGGCGTGTCAGTCTTGGTCGCGGTGCGCGTGGTCTTGGCGACGTAGCCGTCATTGGTCACGACGCCCGGCGCGCCCTGGGCGGCGGCCCCCTGGCCCTGCGCCCCGCCCGCGCCACGACCTTCGACGGTGATCTCCTCGAGCCGGGTGGGGCCGTCGCCTGCGGTCTGCGCGCGTGCGGACTGCGGCGCCGCGAGCGCCGCGAGGGAGGCGGCGGACAGAAGGGCCAGAGCCAGGGGACGGGTCACGAAAGCTTCTCCAGGAATAGCGACGCCTTCTGCTCCTAAAAAGCCTTTGATCACCGACATCAAGCGGCGATCGTCCCAATTAGAACGCGTATAAATTTACTTTTGAAATATAATAGCTCAAAAAATAGAGTAACTAATCAGATGAATGTATCGCGGTATGTGCTTATCTCCGACGAGAATAGCTCGTTTGCGCTTCTGCTTTGGACAAGCCGTGCGGCGATTTCAGCGCCTGTTCGTATTCGGGCGGCGGAAATAGATATCGGATGCTTTGACGCGGCCGGTCGGGCTGCAGGTTTGCCCGCCCGTGCTGTGATGCTGCCGATCACGACGGGTCGCGCGCAGACGTCGGGCCGCTTATCCCCGCTGTGGCCGGAACGCCACGCGGCCGCCATGAATCCGCGGGATCGTCGGCGGAGCCGTCCGGAGGAGAGAGCTCATGCGCGCAGCGCTCGTCGTCGCTCTCGCGCTCGCCGCGGCTGCGCCGTCCACCGCGGCGGCCGGCGCCGCTTCGGTGCGCTACGCTGCCGCCAAGACCGTGTCGCCCTGGGCGTTCCGCAGCGTCGCGGAGCGGGACGCGACCTTTCGCGACCTCGCGCGGTTCATCGAGCGGCTCGCGGAGCGAGGCCTGCCGGCCGATCGCACGCTGCGCGTCGAGTTGCTGGAGGTTTCGCCGGCCGGCCGTTTCGAGCCGTGGCGCGTCAACGCGTCGGACGTGCGCATCCTCACCGACACGACGCCGCCGAGCGTGAAGCTCGCTTACGCGCTCGTCGAGCGCGGTCGGACGATTCTCAGCGGCGAGGAGACCGTGACCGACATGAACTATCTCTGGAACGTCGCGGCGCGCGGCTCGAGCGATCGTTTGGCCTATGAGAAGGCCATGCTGAAGGACTGGTTCCGCTCGCGCATCGTGAAGGGCCGCAAGGCGCCCTGGTGACGGGCGCCGCGGCGATCCGCCGGGGCCGGGGCGTTTGCCGCCCGCCGCTTTCCATGTATGCGATGAGCTCTGGCGTGAACGGCGGCGAGCGGATGACGATGGCTCTCAGCGAAACGGTTTCGATGGCGACGCGGGCGCCCTTGCGCGCGCTCTGGACCCGCGCCGAGGCCCGGCGGATCTATGATCTGCCCTTCGCCGACCTGATGTTCGAGGCGCAGACCGTCCACCGCCGCAACTTCGATCCCAACCGCGTGCAGATGAGCCGGCTGCTGTCGATCAAGACCGGCGGCTGCCCCGAGGATTGCGGCTATTGCAGCCAGTCCGCCCGCATGCCCGGCGAGAAGCTCAAGGCCTCCAAGCTGATGGAGGTCGAGCGGGTGATCGACGAGGCGAAGAAGGCCAAGGCGGGCGGCGCGACGCGCTACTGCATGGGCGCCGCCTGGCGCTCGCCCAAGGACCGCGACATGGACATGGTCGTCGCCATGGTCGAGGGCGTGAAGGGCCTGGGGCTCGAGACCTGCATGACGCTCGGCATGCTGTCGCCGGACCAGGCCTTCCGGCTGAAGGAGGCCGGGCTCGACTACTACAACCACAACCTCGACACCTCGGAGCGCTACTATTCCGAGATCATCACGACCCGCAGCTTCGCCGACCGGCTGGAGACGCTGTCGAACGTGCGCGACGCCGGCATGAAGGTCTGCGCCGGCGGCATCCTCGGCATGGGGGAGACGGTCGAGGACCGCGTGGACATGCTGGTGACGCTCGCCAATCTCGACGAGGCGCCGGAGAGCGTGCCGATCAACATGCTGATCCCGATTCCCGGCACGCAGCTCGAAGGCGCCGAGCGGATCGATTCGCTCGACTTCGTGCGCACCATCGCGCTCGCCCGGATCATGATGCCGCAGAGCCATGTGCGCCTCTCGGCCGGCCGCACGGAAATGTCCGACGAGACGCAGGCGCTGTGCTTCCTCGCCGGCGCCAATTCCATCTTCGTGGGCGAAACGCTGCTCACCGCCGACAACCCCGGCGAAGACCACGACGCGTCGCTGTTCCGCCGGCTCGGCGTCGAGCCCGAGGCGCTCGACGGACGGCCGTGACGGGAGCGCGGCTCCGGCGATTCGAAGCGGCGCTCGAGACGCTCGGCGCCAAGGGCCGCCGGCGCGCGCTCGAAGGCCGCTCGGGGCGCGACTTCGCCTCCAACGACTATCTCGGCCTCGCCGCCTCGCCCCGCCTCGCCGGCGCGGTGCGGGAGGCGATCGAGCGAGGGGTCCCGGTCGGCGCCGCGGGCTCCCGGCTGCTGCGCGGCAACCATCCCGAGCACGAGGCGCTGGAGGCGGAAGCGGCCGCCTTCTTCCGATGCGAGCGCGCGCTCTATTTCGGCGCCGGCTTTTCCGCGAACGTCGCGCTGGCCGCGACGCTGCCGCAGCGCGGCGACCTCGTCGTCCATGACGAACTGATCCATGCGAGCGTGCGCGACGGGCTGAGGCTGACCCGCGCCGAGGTCGCGAGCGCGGCCCACAACGACGCCGGCGCGGTCGCGGACGCGATCGCAGGCTGGCGGGCGAGAGGCGGGACGGGAACGCCCTTCATCGCCGTCGAGAGCCTCTATTCCATGGACGGCGACTGCGCGCCGGTCGCCGATCTCGTCGCGCTCGCCGAGCGCCATGACGGCTTCCTGCTGCTCGACGAGGCCCACGCCACCGGCGTGTTCGGGGCGAGCGGCCGCGGCCTGGGCGAGCCCTTCGAAGGCCATGAGGCGGTGATCGCGACCCACACCTGCGGCAAGGCGCTCGGCTGCTCCGGCGCGCTCGTCACGGGGCCGGCCCCGGCGATCGATTTCCTGATCAACCGCGCGCGCCCCTTCATCTACGCGACGGCGCCGTCTCCCCTCATGGCGTCCGCGGTCCGCGAGGCGCTCAGGATCGTCGCGGACGAGCCGGAGCGGCGGGCGGCGCTCGGGGGTCTCGTCGCGCTCGCGAGCGACCGGCTGGAGCGGCTCGGCCTGCCCGACAGCGGCACGCAGATCCAGCCGGTGGTGCTGGGGCCTGCGGCGCACGCGGTCGCGCTCGCCCGGCGCCTCAGGGCCGCGGGCTTCGACTGCCGCGCGATCCGCCCGCCGACGGTGCCGGAAGGCACGTCGCGCCTGCGCATCTCGCTCACGCTCAATGTCGACGCCCCGACGGTCGACGCCCTGATCGGCGCGATCGGGGAGGGGCTGCTCGAGGTCGCGGCGTGAGCGCTCCGCGCATGCTGGTGGTCGGAACCGACACCGGCGTCGGCAAGACGGTGTTCGCCGCCGGCCTGACCGCCTCCCTCGGCGCGAGCTACTGGAAGCCGATCCAGGCCGGACTGGACGGCGAGACCGACAGCGAGACGGTCGCCCGCCTGGCGCGCCTCCCGCCCGAGCGGATCCTGCCCGAGGCGTGGCGGCTGAAGACGCCGGCCTCGCCCCATCTCGCGGCCGAGATCGACGGCGTCGCGATCGATCCGGACGCGCTCCATCTTCCCGACGTCGCCGGCCCGCTGGTCGTCGAGGCCGCCGGCGGCCTGCTCGTGCCGCTGACGCGCGGGGTCCTCGCCATCGACCTGTTCGCGCGCTGGGGCCTGCCGACGATCCTGGTCGCGCGCACCGGCCTCGGCACGATCAACCACACGCTGCTCTCGCTCGAGGCGCTGCGCGCGCGGGAGATGGACGTGGCGGGGGTGGCCTTCGTCGGCGAGCCCCAGGACGACTCGATGCGCACGATCGCGGCCTTCTCGGGCGTCGCCGCGCTCGGCCGCCTGCCGCCGCTCGACCCGCTGACGCCGGAGACGCTCGCCCGGGCCTTCGCCGAGCGCATCCGCCTGCCGTCGCCGCCGGTCTGACCGCGCGGCGCCGTCTCTCGGACGAGCGCGGCGGCGCGGGACAGTTTCCTTCCGGGCGGCCGGCGTTTATGGGTCCGGCACAGGTCGGGCGGGACAGGCAGCGCCGCCTTCGGCCGCGACCAAGGCGCGACGTCCCCCCAGATGACCTCCTCTCCCTTGTGGCGTCCGTTTTTCCAGCACGCGGTCGAGCCGACGCCGCCGACCATCGTCGAGGCCTCCGGCGCCTGGCTGACGACCGATTCGGGGGACCGGATCCTCGACGCGATCTCGTCCTGGTGGGTGATCACCCACGGCCACCGCCATCCCGCGATCATGGAAGCGATCCGGAAGACGAGCGAACGCCTCGACCAACTGATCTTCGCCAGCGTCACCCATGAGCCGGCGGAGCGGCTGGCGCGCGAGCTGGTCGCGCTCGCGCCCGAGGGCTTGGCCCATGTGTTCTTCTCGGATTCCGGCTCCACCGCCGTCGAGGTCGCGCTCAAGATGGCGCTCGGGACCTTCCGGAACCGCGGCGAGGCGCGCACGCGCGTCGCCGTGCTCGAGGGCGGCTATCACGGCGACACGATCGGCGCGATGAGCGTCGGCGAGCGCGGCGTGTTCAACGCCGCCTACGAGCCGCTGCTGTTCGATGTCGTGCGGCTGCCCTTCCCGCATCCCGGACGGGAGCAGGCGACGCTCGACGCGCTGGAGGTGGCGGGGCGCGGCGGCGAGCTGGCCGCAGTCCTGGTCGAGCCGCTGGTGCTCGGCGCCGGGGGCATGCGGATGTACGGGGCCGACACGCTGGCCGAACTGGCGCGCGTGGCGCGCGAGGCCGGCGCGCTGTTCGTGGCGGACGAGGTGATGACGGGCTGGGGACGCACCGGCGCGCTGTTCGCCTGCGAGCATGCGGGCGTAGCCCCCGACATCCTCTGCACGTCGAAGGGCCTGACGGGCGGCGCCCTGCCGCTCGCCGCGACGCTCGCGACGGCGGAGATCTTCGACGCCCATCGGTCGACGGACCGCTCGAAGACCTTCTTCCACTCCTCGTCCTTCACCGCCAATCCGATCGCCTGCGCGGCCGCGCTAGCAAATGTCGGCGTCTGGCGCGACGAGCCGGTGGCCGAGCGCGTCGCGGCGCTTGCGGCCCATCACGCGGCCCGCATGCCCCGCTTCGACGGCGACGAGCGGTTCGCGAACGCCCGGGCGTGCGGCACCATCGCGGCGGTGGATCTGAGGGTCGACGATCCCGGCTACCTCGCCGAGGTCGGGCCGAAGCTGCGCGCGTTCTTCCTCGGCCGGGGCCTTCTGGTGCGGCCGCTCGGGGAGACGATCTATCTGATGCCGCCTTATTGCGTGACCGAACCTGAGCTCGATCGGCTCTACGACGCGATCTTCGAGGCCGCGGGCGTCGTCGGAGCGCCGCGATGAGGGCCGCCGGCACCCGCATCGCCGGGCTCGGCCACGCCGTTCCGCCCCGCCGCGTCGCGAACGCCGAGATCGAGGCGTCGCTCGGGCTCGAGGCCGGCTGGATCGAGCGCCGCACCGGCATCCGCGAACGGCGATGGGCGAGCGCGGACGAAACGCTGTCGGCGCTCGCGGAAGCCGCCGGCGCCATGGCGCTCGACGCCGCCGGGCTCGACCGCGCCGACATCGGGCTGCTGCTGCTCGCAACCTCCACTCCGGACCGGCCGCTGCCGCCGACCGGCCCGCTGGTCGCGCACCGCCTCGGCCTGTCCCGCGCGGGCGCGGTCGATCTCGCGGGCGCCTGCGCCGGGTTCCTCTACGCCCTCGTCCTCGCCGAGGCGCAGGTGCGGGTCACCGGCAAGCCCGCCCTCGTCGTCGCCGCGAATCTGCTCAGCCGCCGCATCAATCCGGCGGAGCGGGCGAGCTCCGTGCTGTTCGCCGACGCCGCCGGCGCGGTCGTGGTCGCAGCCGGCGACGATCCCTCCCGCGGCCTGCTCGGTCAGGCGCTCGCGTCGGACGGCGCGGGCTACGGCCTGGTCGGCATCCCCGCGGGCGGCAGCGAGCGTCCCTTCGCGGAGGACGTCGCGATCGCCGAGACGCGGATGACGATCGCCGACGGCCGCGGCCTGTTCCAGGAGGCGGTCCGGATGATGGCCGAGTGTTCGATCGCGGCGCTGACGGAGGCCGGCGTCGCGGCCGCGACGGTCGACCGCTTCGTGCCGCACCAGGCCAATGCGCGCATCTTCGCGGCCGTGGGACGGAAGGTCGGCGTCCGGGAGGAGGCGACGGTCAGCACCATCGCCGAATACGGCAACTCGTCGGCCGCGACGATCCCGCTGTCGCTCAGCCTGTCGCACGCGGCCAAACCTCTGGCGGCGGGCGAGACGCTGCTGCTGACCGCGGCGGGGGCGGGGCTGACGGGCGGGGCCGTGATCTACCGCGCCTGAGAATGAGGCCGGCGGGCCCGTCCGGGGACGGACCCGCCGCGCGCCTTTAGCGCCTGCCGATGCGGTCGGCGAGGATGACGGGCTGGGCCGCCTGCGAGACGGTGCCGATGATCTGCAGGAACTTCTGCAGTTCGGTCAGCTGGGCGTTCGCGACGTAGAGCACGTCCTTGTCGCGGACCGTGAAGGCCTTGGCGTAGAAATAGGCGTTCGGGTCGCGCAGATTGACGCGGTAGACCGTCGGGACCTTGTCGCCGAACTTGCCGTCATAGTCCGGCTTCATCGAGCGCACCGCCGAGGCGGGCTCGTAGCGGAACACGAAGAACGCGCCCGGATCGGAGCGGGTGTCGATCAGGCCGCCGGCCTTGCCGACCGCCTCGAGCAGCGAAATCTTCTCGGATTCGAAATTGATCGGGCCGGGAGCCGGCACCGCGCCGAAGGCCAGGAACTTCTCGGGATCCTTCGTGACGTAGATCCGATCCTCGGGCTGCACGTAGACGTTGTCGGCCGGGTTGTCGATCAGGTCCTTCATGATCGCCGAGCCCTGCTTGGACCCGCGCTGGAGCGTGATCCGGGTCTCGAAGGGCTGCTGCTTGGAGCCGCCCGCGGTCGCCACCACGTCGAGCACGCGATCGCCCGCGGCGGTGATCGGGAAGCGGCCCGTCTTGCCGACCTCGCCATTGACCACGAAGCTGCGGCTCACCGTCTCGGTGATCTGCACCAGCGCCTGCGGCTGGATCGCGCGGCCCTCGAGGGCGGCGACGATCTTCCTCTCGACCGTCTGCGGCGACTCGCCGGAGGCCTTGATGCGGCCGGCATAGGGAATGCTGATCGAGCCGTCGGTGTCGACCCGCTGGACGAGCGCCACCCGCGCGCCGAGGTCGCTCTGGAACAGGCCGCCCTGGCCGGCCTCAAACAGGGTGATCGACAGCACGTCGCCGACGCCGACGATCTGTCCGGGCGCCGGCCGCGGCGCGGCGAACCGCTGCGCGAAGGGAGCGACGCGGTACTGCGAGAGAATGTCGACGACGCGCTGGTTGAGATCGACGAGCACATAGCCCGGCGTCGCGTCCTTCGACACGCTCGGCGGATCGATCTGCGCGGTCGTCGGGCCTGTCGCGGGGAGCGTTGAGCAACCCGCCAGAACGCTGGCGACGGCGGCCAGCGTCGCGCAGGAAACAAGCCTGGCCCGCATAAAACCTCACACTGAAACTTCGACCCCGGATGGTCCGGTTAGCACCGAACCTATTTCCTGCCAACTAACGCGGGCCCGAACGGCGGCTCGGCCACATTCGCGCCATCGGTTGCGACGGCGGATGAGACGTTTTGGCCACATGCCCCACGTTCACGCGCGCTTCAGCGTCAGCCGCCCCAGGGCGTCGACGTCGAGGTCGCGGCGCGGCGCGCCGCGCCGGTCGCGAGAGTCCCAGAGCGCGTAGTCCGTCGCCATCCGGTCGGGAAGCCCCGGGTGCACCGTGCGCGCCGGCGCGTGATCGCCGTAGACGCACAGCAGCGCGCCGCCCGGCCGGTCGGCGAGACCCGCCGCGACCCGCCCGATCATGCGGTCGGCGTTCTCGAGGTGTAGGGCGTATTGGGCGGTCGGGTCGTCGAGCCCGGGCAGGCGGCCAGGACCCCAGGGCCCATGGTTCTCGATCGTGACCACGAACAGGAAGGTCGGCTCCGTGGCCGCGGCGGCCTCCTTGAGGATCGCGTCGGCGACGGCGGCGTCCGACACATAGGGGCCGAAGCGCTCGGCGTCCGGAAAGCCCTCCAGACCGACGAAGCGCTCGAAGCCGAAGGCCGGCGCCAGCACGTCGCGATCGAAGAAGCGGCGATCGTAGGGGTGAAGGAAGACGGTGCGCCGGCCTGAGGCGCGGAGCTTCCGGGCGAGGCTCGCTTCGGCGTAGGCCGAGCCGGCGAGAAACGGGTCGAGCGCGTCGAGCCCGAGCGCCGCCGCCGGGAGGCCGGTGAGGAAGCCGAACTCGCTGCGCATGGTGTAGGCGCCCTCCGCCGTCACACGGCAGCGGCCCCAGGCGACCGCCTCGCGGCAGAGCGCGCGGTAGGCCGGGAGCTCCGGCCCCGGCGCGCCCCGGGCGGCGACGTCGACGAAGCTCTCGCACTGGATCGCGACGATCAGCGCCGGCCCGTCCGCGGCGGGCCCTGGCTTCGGCGCCGCTCGAGCCGCAGCGCGCGCGGCGGGGGACGGGCGCTCCATCCCTCGCCAGGCGAGCCAGTGCAGAGCAAGGCTCGCCCCGAGTCCGAAGCGGGCGACGGCCGTCTCGCCGTCGACGGCCTCGCCGACGACCGGCCGAGCCCAGGCCGCCGCCGCGCGGCTCCGCAACGCGAGCAGCACGCCGGCCGCGATCAGCGGCGGCAGCGCCAGCGCCGGCCAGCCGCCCGGCGGGAGCACGCTCGGCTCGACCGCGAACCAGCCCGCGGTGGCGAGCGCGAGGGCCGCGAACAGCGCGAGCGCCTTCGGCTCGACCAGCCGCTCGGCGTAATAGAGCCGGGGATGCCGGATCGCGAGCCGCACCAGAGCGAAGTCGTTGAAGGTCAGCGGCTCGCCCAGGATGCCCCGTTTGGTCGCGCTGCCGAGCCCGAACAGGAAGGCGACGACTGTGACGACGAGCGCCGCGTGCCAGGGGCGCCAGGACAGCGCGAAGGCGGCGGCGAACAGTCCGACATGGAGCAGGAGGCGCAGCGCAAGCGCCCGCCACGGCGCCCGCGCCGCCGCGAGCGAGGGCGGGAAGCTCTCGACCGTAAGCGAGGCCGCGAAGGAGACGAGGAAGGCGGCGAGGACGGCGATCACTTGAGCAGGCGCCCGATCGGGCCGAGCAGCCGATGGCGGGACAGGGCGTAAGCGTGCCTGAGCCGCGCCGCGAGGCGGCCGGCGGGCGCGGCGGCGCGGGCGCGCGCCTCGGCGATGCGGTCGAGCGCGGTCTCCGGGCCGCAGGGCAGCCCGCTCACGGGGTCGCGGTAGAGCGGGTAGAGGATGAGGGCGCAAGCCACCAGTTCGTCGAGGCTGCGCGTGCGGCCGCGCCGGGGATGAGGGGCGAGATCTTCGGTGAGGTCCCAGCCGGCGTAGAAGGGCTGGCCATGCGTCGTCACCTCGAGCCCCCTCAGCAACGCCTCGAACCCCGTGAGCGACGTCATGGTCTCGACCGCGCGGCATTGCGGATAGAGCTCCGCGATCGCGCCGTCGACCACCACGGCGTCCGCGAGCCGCTTCAGCTCCGCGTCGTCGACCGCGCCGCGGCGATAGCCGGCGACGACGTCCGGGTGCGGCTTGTAGACGATGAAGGCGTCCGGGCGGCGCGCGCGGATCGCGGCCAGAAGGTCGCGGTTGGTGCGCACGGCGCCCGCGCCGCGCAGGATCGAGGCGTCGTCCTCGACCTGGCCGGGCGCGAGCACGCCGAAGCGCCCTTCAGGCACGACGCGGCCCACGGCGTCGCCGACATTGTATTTCGTGTGGCCCTCCGCGACGAGGCGCTCCCGCAGCCGCGCGGCGCGGGCGATCAGCGCCTCCGGCAGGTCGGCCTCGCGCAGCAGCGTCTCGAGATCGCTCGGGGAGGACGGGTCGTAATAGACGCCGCCCTCGTCGAGCACGAGCGAGAGCGCCGGCGTGAAGGCCGCGCCCAGCCCGACCGAGCGGAGGAATCCGTCTTCGAGCCGCCCGACGGCCACGCCGGCCGCGCGCGCCTCGCGCTCGGCGGCCCGGGTGTCCCGCGAGGCCCAGACGACGACTCGTCCATGAGCCTTCGCCGCCGCCTGAGCCGCCGCCCGGGGGGCGAGGCCGAAGCGAGGCGGGCCGTTCGGCCCGTCGAGAAACGCCGTGACGGCGGCGCGCTTCCAGCGGGTCACGCCGACGGCGAAGGAGCGCCGCGCCGCGCGTTCGCGATGGCGGATTGCGTCGCCCGCGATCTCGAGCGCGCGGTCGATGCTGATCGGCCGCCGGTCATAGGGATCGAGCCAGGCGAGCGCGGGATCGAAAGGGTCGAAACCAGCCTCCAACCGGATTTCGCCGGGGCCGGCGATTGAAACAAGCGCTCGCAACACGTGATCGATCGCGCCTCGATCGATCGCCGTTGGAACGTTCGCCGCGTGTCCCGGCGCGCGGTAGCCCAGCGGACGTCCTGCGCGATCAAACACCCCTAAACCTATAGGAGCGCTGGAGAGTCTTAACAGCTTTGCTTTTTTTGCATCTGCGAAGGCGACGGCCTCGGATTCGCGGGGGTCGCCGCTCGTGGTCGCCACCACGGAGATGATCGTTTGACCGTTCCAACGGCCGGCGACGGCCCCTCCCGTAAGGCGGGCCACGTCAGCCTCCCGGCCGCGCAAGCGACTGGAAACGATTGCCACTTTGCCGGGCGTGTGGTTCAAATGCCCCGTCCGAGGTCTTGAGCTTGCCTGCGTCAGCTAGCGGTCCGCCGCTTGCGATGCAACGTTCCGTCAAGCTTTCTGAGATCATACCGGAGCCGCGATTCACTTCGCAGGCGCCACATCCGGTGGACGGGGGCGACGTAGAGGCGGGGACGACGACCAGTGGGTCGGCGTCTTCGGAGCAGGCGACCGGATGATCCATGGCGGGGAAGACGTTCGGCCGCGGCCGAACCGAACTTTCCTTTTCCTTCAGGGACTCGCGTCGCCGTTCTTCCGGCGTCTCGGGCGTTCGCTCAAGCGCAAGGGCTATGGCGTCGAGCGCATCAATCTGAACTTCGGCGACAGGCTGTTCTGGAACATACCGGGCTCGGTCGCCTATCGCGGCCGGTTCGAGGACTGGCGCGGCTTCCTCTCCAACTTCATGGATGAGCGCGGGGTGACGGACCTCGTGCTGTTCGGCGACGGGCGGCCCTACCACCGCGTCGCGATCGCGACCGCGCAGCTGCGCGGCGTCGGGGTCCACGTGTTCGAGGAGGGCTATTTCCGTCCCAACTGGATCACCATGGAGGCCGGCGGCGTAAACGGCTTCTCGAGCCTGCCGCGCGATCCCGAGACGATCCGCCGCCTCGCCGCCGAGCTCGGCGAACCGGAGAGGCCGCGGCCGATCCACGGCGACATGAAGACGCGTTCGCTCTGGGACATCGTCTACAACAGCGCGAACACCTTCTTCCCCTATCTCTATCCGCACTACCGCCGTTACCGGCCGCACCACCCCTTCGTGGAATACGCGGGCTGGATCGGCCGCATCATCCGCGGCAAGGCGGAGGCGCGGCGGACGGCCGCGGTGGAAAGCGCGCTCAAGGCCGACAAGGCGCCGTATTTCCTGCTGCCGCTGCAGCTCGACAGCGACTATCAGATCCGGCTGCACTCGCCGTTCAGCGCGATGTCCGAGGTGGTCGACTTCGTCGCGCGCTCCTTCGCCGCCCACGCGCCGGCCGACGCCAAGCTGATCGTCAAGCTGCACCCGCTCGACAATGGGCTCGTCAATCGCCGCCGGCAGACCCACGTCACCGCCGAGCGCACCGGCCTGAGGCAGCGCCTGCAATACATCGACGGCGGCCAGGGCCCGGCGCTGATCGACGGCGCCGCCGGCGTGATCGTCGTCAACAGCACCATGGGCACGCTTGCGATCGAGCGCGGCCGGCCGACGATCGCGATCGGCCAGGCGATCTACGACCTGCCCGGCCTCACCCATCAGGGCACGCTAGAGAGCTTCTGGACGGCGCCGACGCCGCCGGACCGATCCTTCGTCGCGGCCTTCCGGCGGGTCGTCGCCCATCGCACCCAGCTCAATGGCGGGTTCTACTCCGCCGAGGCGGTCGACATCGCCGTCGCCAACGCGATGCGGCGGCTGATCGAGATCGCGCCGGTTCGGGCGACGCGCCCGGTCGCGCTCGGCTGGGAAGGCGAACGCGACTTCAGCGACGCCGCTTCGCCCGTCCCGGGCGAGTGACGGAGCGCCGTCCGCGCTCGGTCGTCGTCACCGGCGGCGGCCGCGGCATCGGCGCCGCGCTGGCGCGCGCCTATGCGGCGCCCGGCGTCACGCTTCTGCTGATCGGCCGTGACCGGGACGGCCTGACGGCCGTCGCGACCGACTGCATGGCGCGCGGCGCGACCGCGAAGATCGCGGCCCTCGACGTCACGGATCACGCCTCGCTCGCCGCGACCCTCATAGGCTTCGACGCGGATTTCCCCGTCGACGTGCTGATCGCCAACGCCGGCGTCTCGGGCGGGCTCGAGCCCGGCCGCAGGGCCGAGACCTTCGAGACCGCGCAGAGGCAGCTGCGCGTCAATCTCGAGGGCGCCGTCGCGACCGTCACCCCCCTGATCGAGCCGATGCGCGCCCGGCGCTCCGGCCGCATCGTGCTGATGAGCTCGCTCGCGGCGCTGCAGCCGATCGGCGACACCGCGGCTTACTCCGCCTCGAAGGCGGGCATCCTCGTCTGGGGCCAGGCGCTCGGCGATTTCCTCGCCCCCGACGGCGTCGGCGTCAGCGTGGTGTGCCCCGGCTTCGTCACCAGCGACATGAGCCAGCGCTATGGCGGCCCGAAGCCGTTCGAGATGTCGGCGGACGCCGCCGCCGAGCTGATCCGCCGCAAGGTCGCGCGCGGCAAGGAGCTAATCGCCTTCCCCTGGCCGATGGTCGCCGCGATCCGCCTGGGCCGATTGCTGCCGCGGCCGCTGCTGCGCAAGATCCTGGCGCGCGTGCCCGTCGAGATCGCGCCCGACCGCCACGCCTGAGCCCGGGATCGCCGCCATGGCCGCATCGCGCAGCGGAGCCGAAATCCTCGTCGACGCCCTGGTCACGAACGGGCTCACGACCGCCTTCGGCGTGCCCGGCGAGAGCTATCTCGCCGTGCTGGAGGCGATGCGCGCGAGGGCCTTCGACTTCGTCGTCTGCCGGCAGGAGGGCGGCGCCGCGATGGCGGCGGACGCTTTCGGCAAGCTCACCGGCAAGCCCGGCCTGTGCTTTGCGACCCGCGGCCCCGGCGCGACCAACGCCGCAAGTGGCGTCCATGTCGCGAGCCAGGATTCGACGCCGCTCATCCTGTTCGTCGGCCAGGTGGAGCGCGGCTTTCGCCACCGCGAGGCGTTCCAGGAGATCGATCTCGCCGCGCTGTTCGGGGCGATGGCGAAATGGGTGGTCGAGATCGACGATCCCGCGCGCATCCCCGAGCTCGTCGCGCGCGCGATCCGGGTCGCCTGTCAGGGGCGGCCCGGCCCGGTGGTGATCGGCCTCCCCGAGGACATGCTGGCCGAAAGCGCCGACGTCGCCGACGCCGCTCCCGTGACGCCGGCCGAGACCTGGCCCGGCCTCGCCGACATAGCGCAGCTCCAGAAGCTGCTCTGGGCGGCCGAGCGGCCGGTCGCGCTCGTCGGGGGAGGGCGCTGGTCGGAGGCCGCGACCCTGCGGCTCGCGCGCTTCGCCGAACGCTTTGCGCTTCCGGTCGCCGTGACCTTCCGCCGCCAGATGCTGTTTTCGGCCGACCACCGCTGCTATGCGGGCGATCTGGGCATCGCGCCCAACCCGAAGCTGCTCGAGCGGATCGGGGACGCCGATCTCGTGCTGCTGATCGGCGGCCGGCTGGGCGAGATCCCGAGCCAGTCCTACGGCCTGTTCGGCGTTCCGACGCCGGGGAGGAGGCTGGTCCACGTCCACGCCGACGCCGAGGAGCTCGGCCGGGTCTATCAGCCGGCGC
The DNA here is from genome assembly GCF_049446035.1 of Hansschlegelia sp. KR7-227. Classification (NCBI taxonomy): domain Bacteria; kingdom Pseudomonadati; phylum Pseudomonadota; class Alphaproteobacteria; order Hyphomicrobiales; family Methylopilaceae; genus Hansschlegelia; species Hansschlegelia sp. KR7-227. Next base: position 3,013,331 of record NZ_JBMSEA010000001.1, on the reverse strand, counting down.
TCGCGATCCACGCCTCGCCGGCGGCCTTCGCCGCCGCGCTGGAAGCCGTCCAGCCGCCGCAGACCCTGACGTGGGAGGCCGGGACCGCGACGGCGCGGGCCGACTATCTCTCCTGGTCGGGCGTGGTCCCCGCGCATCCCGGCGCGGTTCAGATGGGCGAGGTCGTGGCCGCGCTCAACGCGCTGCCTGTGGACGCCATCGTCACCAACGGCGCCGGCAACTATTCCAGCTGGTTCCACCGTTTCCAGCGGGTGCGGACGTATGGATCGCAGCTCGCGCCGATCTCCGGCTCGATGGGCTACGGCCTGCCCGCCGCGATCGCCGCCAAGCGCCGCTTCTCCGACCGCGAGGTCGTGGCCCTCGCCGGCGACGGCTGCTTCCTGATGACCGGCCAGGAGCTCGCCACCGCCGTGCAGTACGACCTGCCGGTGATCGCGCTGGTGTTCGACAACGGCCAATACGGCACGATCCGCATGCACCAGGAGCGCGCCTTTCCCGGCCTGCCTTTCGGCACGGCCCTGCGCAATCCGGACTTCGCGGCCTATGCGCGGGCGTTCGGCGCCGAAGGTTTCTCCGTGACCGAGCGCGGCGCGTTCGCGCCGGCCTTCGCCGCAGCGCGCGCCTGCGGCCGGCCGGCGGTGATCCACGTGACGCTAGACCCCGAAGCGATCACCCCCACGACGACGATCGCGCAGATCAGGGCGGCGGCGAGTAAGAGCAGGGTCTCCTCGTCTTGAAGCGAGATGAACCTCAGCCGTCATCCCGGGCTTGTCCCGGGATCCATTCCCGCGACGGCCTGATGTCATTGAGTGCGCGGAGGAAATGGGTTCCGGGACAAGCCCGGAACGACGATGGAGGCTTGGCGCGGGCCGCATCCCATCGACGTGATCGCTCTGGCCAGGGTTCGGCCCGACGTCCGGCTATTCCGCCGCGACGATCGCGAGCGCGGCGAGGAAGCCCGGGAGGTCGTCGGTGACGTGGTCGATGTGCGGGGCGGGGTCGCCGTCGTCGGGCGAGGTCAGGCGCTCCATGCCGTCGGGCTCGCCGTCCTTCGGCGCGACCAGCACGGTGCGCATGCCGAGCGCGTGCGGCACGACGAGGTTCTTCGACAGATCCTCGAACATCGCGGCGCGGCGCGGCTCGACGCCGTGCGTCTGCAGGAAGAGCGCATACGCCTCCGGCGCGGGCTTCGGGACGAAGCCTGAGGCCGCGATGTCGAACACGTCCTCGAACAGGTCGAGCAGCCCGAGCTTGGCGGCGACGTTCTCCGCGTGGAGGCGGGAGCCGTTGGTCAGCACGAAGCGCCGTCCGGGCAGGCGCGCGATCGCCGCGGCGAGGTCGGGCGCCGGGATCAGCACGGAATGGTCGATGTCGTGCACCACCGCGAGGAAGTCCGCCGGGTCGAGCCCGTCTTCCGCCATCAGGCCGGCGAGCGTCGTGCCGTGCTTGCGGTAGTAGTATTTTTGCAGCGCGCGCGCCGACAGGCCGTCGATGCCGTAGCGGTGCGCGACGAAGGCCGTCATCCGCGCGTCGATCTGGTCGAACAGGCGCGACGACGGCGGATAGAGCGTGTTGTCGAGGTCGAACACCCAGGTGTCGACATGGTCGAAACCCTTCGCCTCGGCGGCCTGCGCGTGCTCCGCGAGGCGTTCGAAGGAATTGGGATCGGGAATTCTGTTCATTGAAGGCGCAACCTCGGGTTCGTCCACGACGTCAGCATGACGCGAACGTGGTGAACGGGGCGTTGTCGCGCGCGGTTCCGGCTTTTCCAAGACGTCAGGGCTTCACCTGTCGGGAGAGCCTCGGGCGGATTCAGCGCAGCGCCGTCCCGAGCGTGGCGTGTCCGAACGACAGCGCATAGGAGACCGGAGAGGGCGCCCCGGTCAACGCCAGCACCACGAGCGTGAGCGCGATCCAGACCAGCGCCAAGACGCGCGGCCCCTGCTGGACATAGACGGCGGCGATCAGCAGATGGATCACCGCGAGCAGGTTGGCCGGCGCGCTCGCCCAGATCGATGGCAGCAGGAAGAACACGAGGCCGGTCATCGCCATGGCCCCGGCGAACTCGCCGAGCGAGCGGCGCCGCCGGCCGGGCGGCGCGGCCTTCTTCGTCTCGGGCGGCCTCTTGAACGGAACGACGGCCAGGGCGGCGCTCCTCAGCGCGTGATGAGGGTGCCGGCGCCGCCCTCGGTGAGCAGCTCGATCAGCACGGCGTGGGGAGTCTTGCCGTCGAGAATGACGACGCCTTCGACGCCGCGCTCGACCGCATAGATGCAGGTCTCGACCTTCGGGATCATGCCGCCGGTGATGACGCCGTCGGCGATCAGGCGGCGCGCCTCCTCGACCGAAAGCTGGTCGATCAGTCGCTTGTCCCTGTCGAGCACGCCGGGGACGTCGGTCAGCAGCAGCAGGCGCTTGGCCTCGACCGCGCCGGCGATCGCGCCGGCGAAGGTGTCGGCGTTGACGTTGTAGGTCTGGGGCCCGTCGGTCGCAGTCGCGACCGGCGCGATCACCGGGATCAGGTCGGACTTGATCACCCAGTCGAGCACGGTGCGGTCGACCCGGTCCGGCTCGCCCACGAAACCGAGATCGACGACCTCCTCGATCCGGCTTTCGGGATCGATGACGGTGCGCGTGACCTTGCGGGCGGCGACCATGCCGCCGTCCTTGCCGCAGAGGCCGATGGCGCGGCCGCCCTCGGCGTTGATCGCCGCCACGATCTGCTTGTTGATGGAGCCCGCCAGGATCATCTCGACGACCTCGACGGTCGCCTGGTCGGTGACGCGCAGGCCCGCCCTGAACTCCGACTTGATCCCGAGCCGGTCGAGCATCTTGCCGATCTGCGGGCCGCCGCCATGCACCACGACGGGGTTGATGCCGACCTCCTTGAGGATCGCGACGTCCTGCGCGAACCAGCGGGACGCCTCGACGTCGCCCATGGCGTGGCCGCCATATTTCACCACGACCGTCGCGGCGTCGTAGCGCTGCATGTAGGGCAGGGCCTCGACGAGGATGCGCGCGGTGTCGTGCGGGTTCGGGGCGGAGACGGTCATCGGCCTCGCTCGGCAGGCGGTGAAGCGGCGGGCCGGGTTCTAGACGGTTCGGGGCGACCGCTCAATGACGGTCGCGCCCCGCGCCGCGTCGCGTCATCCGGCGAGGCTCGGCTCCGGCGCGGCGGCGAGGCTTGGCGCCAGCGCCCCTTCGAGGACGCCGCGCGCCTGCTCGAGAACGCCGCGGGCGCCGAGCGCGCGCAGGTTCGACAGCATGCGGTTCGCGTACCAGGCCTCGAAGGCCGCGGCGGGCATCGGCTTGGCGTAGAGATAGCCCTGCGCGACGTCGCAGCCATGCGCGGTCACGAAGGCCAGCTGCTCCTCGGTCTCGACGCCTTCCGCGACGGTCTCCACGCCGAGCGTCGCGGCCATGCCGATCACGGTGCCCACCACCACGCGGGACGCGGGCGTGACGAGCGCGTCGCGCACGAAGGCCTGGTCGATCTTGAGCACGTCGAAGGGAAGCCGGGTCAGCGTCGACAGGTTCGAGTAGCCGGTGCCGAAATCGTCGATCGCGACGCGGATGCCGGCAGCCTTCAGCCGCCCGAGCTCGCGGGCCGCATGGGTGGGATCGCCCATCGCGGCGCTCTCCGTGATCTCGAGCTCGATCCGGCTGGGATCGGCGCGCGCGGCGCGGATGATGGCGAGCGTCGACTCGGCGAAGGTGGGCGACCGGAACTGAAGCGTCGAGACGTTGACGGCGATGCGCACGTCGATGCCCATCGCCGCCCAGGCGACGCTCGTGCGGCTGGCCTCGGCGAGCACGACCCGGCCGAGCGGCTCGACCAGCCCGCTCTCCTCGGCGACGGGCACGAATTCGCCGGGCGAGACCATGCCGCGGACCGGGTGGCGCCAACGCACCAGCGCCTCGGCGCCGGCGACCGCGCCGGTCCTGAGGTCGATCTGCGGCTGGTAATGGACTTCGAGCTCGTCCTGCTCGATGGCGCGGCGCAGCTCCTCCTCGAGGCGCAGGCGGCCATAGGCCTGCCGGACGAGGTCGACGCCGGCCGAGCGGGCCGATTGCGGACCCGCCTGACGCGCCGCCGACAGCGCGGCGGCCGCGCTCCTGAGCAGCGTGCCGGCCTCGTCGCCGTCCGACGGGGCGATCGCGATTCCGATCGCGAGCCGGAGCGACACCCGCCGTTCGCCGAGGGCGAGCGGTGGATCGAAGGCCGCGATCGCGAGCCGGGCGAGCTCCTCGGCCGCGGCGGCCTCCGCGCCATAGGCGAGCATCGCGAAGCCGGCGTCGGAAATGCGCGCGAGCGTGACGGACAGATCCGCCCCGAGCGGCGCGATCAGGTTCGACCGGCGGGCCCATTCGGCGGCGGCTTCGCGCAGCCGGTCGGCCGCGCCCACGACCGCGAGGTCGCCCTGCTGTTGGCCGAGCGCGGCGGATACGCGCGTGAGTCCCTCGACCTCGATCTCGAGCAGCGCGACCGGCTGTCCGACGAGAAGAGCGGCCGCAAGCCGGCTGGTCATGCTGGCGCGGTTCGGCAGACGCGTGATCGGGTCGTCGAAGGTCAGCCGGTGCAGCGCGTCGGCGCTTTCGGCGAGGCGCTGGGCGGTCGAGAGATGCGCCCGCGCGAGCGCGCCGATCTCGTCGCCGCGAGTTCCGGCGCGCCGGAGCTCGTCCTGGGCGTCGCCGGGCCGGGTGACGGCGCGGGTCAGCGCCCTCAGGGGCGAGGCCAGCGAGTCGAAGGCGAGCGCCGCCGCCGGAAGAGCGAAGAGCAGGGCGGCGAGCGTCGCGAGCAGTCCGCGCGCCGCGGTTTCGCCCGCGGCGACCCTGGCGGGCTCCAGCGAGCCGCCGACGCGCAGCACGGCGTGACGGCCGTCGGCGAGGGTCACCGCCTTCGCGGCATGGGCCGCGCCGCCGGCCCGGGCGAGGGCCGCGACGCCCGCATTTTTCGTGGCCTCGATCGCCGCGGGCGTGAAGGCCGGCGCGGCGGCTCCGCCGCCCGCGAGCAGGGCGCCGTCGGGCGCGACGAGGAAGGCGTAAGAAAGGTTCGAGCCCTGCGCGAGCCGCGAGAGACGGGCGTAAGCGGATCCGTCGTCGGCGATCTCGACGGCGAGCCGTTCGGCTGCGCCCGCGAGCGCCTTCTCGATCGCGCCCGCCGTTGCGTCCTGGACGCCGAGCGCCGAGATCGCGGTGAGCGCGACCCCCAGCGTCGCCAGCATGGCGCCCAAGGCGAGGGTCGAGCGCGCGGCGAGGCCGCGCCACCAGCGGTGGGGCCGCTGAGCGGCGCTAGGCAGAGACATCGTCCGGGACGCCTCCCCTGCGCCGCAACTTCACGCAACTCTCGGTCGACAGAGTGAAAGAAGCGTTAGCGGGCGGTCGGGGGAGTATCGGAAACGGCCCTGAACGCTGTCGGTTTCGTGGGGGTCGTGAAACGAAACGGAAAGAGGCGCAGGCTAGACTTGGGTGGCCGGCGCGCGAGCCCCGGAGTCCCGAGGGAGCAGACACATGGCCGTCCTCATCACCGGCGGCGCCGGCTACATCGGATCGCACATGGCGCTCGCCCTCCGCGACGCGGGCGAGAAGGCGGTCGTGCTCGACGACCTGTCCACCGGCCATCGCGAGGCGGTGCCCGAGGGCGTGCCGCTGGTGGTGGGCGACGTCGGCGACGAGGCGCTGGTCCTGCGGACGATCGCCGCGCACCAGATCGACGCGGTCGCCCATTTCGCCGCGCGCATCGTCGTGCCGGAATCAGTGCGCGATCCGCTCGGCACCTACGCCGCCAACACCGGCAAGACGCGTCTCCTTCTTGGCGCGCTCGTCGCCGCCAAGGTCAAACGGTTCATCTTCTCGTCGACCGCCGCGGTGTACGGCCTGGAGCCGCCGACCCCGACGCCGGAGACCGCGACGCCCGATCCGGGCTCGCCCTACGGCTCCTCGAAGCTGATGTCGGAGTGGATCCTGCGCGACGTCGGCGCGGCGCACGGGCTCAACTTCGTGGTGCTGCGCTATTTCAACGTCGCCGGCGCCGACCCGCAGCTCAGGTCAGGACAGCGCTCGGCGGCCGCCTCGAACCTCATCACGGTCGCCGCGCGGGCGGCGCTCGGCATGAATGACGGGCTCTCGATCTTCGGCACGGACCTGCCGACGCCGGACGGAACGGGCGTGCGCGACTACATCCACGTCAGCGATCTCGCGCAGGCGCATGTCGCGGCGCTCGAGCATCTCCGCCGCGGCGGCGCGAGCATGACACTGAACTGCGGCTACGGCTGGGGCTATTCGGTCCGGGAAGTGATCGACTCGGTGCGCCGCGTGTCCGGACGCGACTTCCCAGTCCGGGAGGCGCCGCGCCGGCCGGGCGATCCGTTCATCTCGATCGCCGACGCGCGCCGCATTCGCGCGGCGCTCGGCTGGCGTCCGTCCCATGAGCAGCTCGACCAGATCGTCGGCGACGCGCTGCGCTGGGAGGCGTTCTGCTGGGGCGCCCGCCGCCCCGGCCAAAGGACGCGGCGCGCCGGCTGAGCCGGCGGCCGCCCCGTCGGAGCTCGCGCCGGCTCAGAACACCTGAAGGTATTTGAGCAGCGAGATGATGCCGATGATGATCACGATGATGCGCACGATCTGCTTGGCGCGCCCGTCGATCGGCAGCATTCCGATCAGCCAGAGCACGAGCACGATCACGAGCACGGTGATCAGAATGCCGATGAGGGGGCCTTCCATGATGCGCCATCCTTCTTGCGCGGGAATCTGAAAGAATTTCGGGGGCGTCGGCCCGCTCCCGTCATTTTACGCGCCGTCGCACTGTGGAAACGCCCGGAGGCCCGGAGCGTTCCGGAATGTCTTCCTGTCCGAAGGGCGTAGGCCCCGGGCCGGGGTCGAAGCGCCGGCGCCGGCGCTTAAGACAGCGTCCGTCCGGCCTTGGCGACCGCCAGCGCTTGGCGGAACGCGCCGGCGAACTCCGACCGCTCGCGGGGCGAAAGGCTCGCCGCAAGATCGAGCGGCGCGGCGTCGCGTTCGGCGACGCAGAGCCTGGTCGTCCCGAACTCGTCGTCGACCTCGGTCATGACCCGCACCCAGCGCGGATTGAAGCGCCACTCGCGAGCGTCGCCGCGATGCGTGGTCTTGCGGATCAGCAGTTCGACATGCGTGAGCAGGACGTTCTCGCAGGCCCGGGCGTGGGCGACGTTGAGGCGCAAGGCGAGCCACAGCGCGAACACGTCGAGCCCGAAGAAGCCGACCACGGGCCAGGCGCCCATCCACACGAAGGGCAGGCTGACGAAGGCGGTCAGCGCGCCGAAGCCGCCGAGCAGCACGGCCCGCCCGCGCGGCGTGAGCGAGCGGTGCGGCCGGATTTCGGCGGCGAAGACCGGCCGGTCGGCCGCATCCTGCGATCTGGCGTCGTCCCTCATGGCCCGAGTATAAAGCCGCGATGCCGCCCCGCCAGTCCCCCGCCGCGAAGACGGCGAGCGCCGTCGTCCCCACGCCCCGGCCCGCCAAGGCCCCGGGCCGCGCCACGAAGCGCAAGGCCGCGCGGCTCCCGGCGGCGACGGTCGAGGAGATTTTTCGGCGCTTCCACGCCCGCGACCCCGAGCCGCGGGGCGAGCTCGAATATGTCGATCCCTACACGCTGCTCGTCGCCGTCGTGCTGTCGGCGCAGGCGACCGACGTCGGCGTCAACAAGGCGACGCGGCGGCTGTTCGCCGAAGCCGCGACCCCCGAGGCGATGGTCGCGCTCGGCGAGGAGCGCGTGCGCGAGCACATCCGCACCATCGGGCTCTACCGCAACAAGGCGAAGAACGTCGTCGCGCTGTCGGAGCGCCTGATCGCCGAGCACGGCGGCGTGGTGCCGCCGTCGCGCACGGCGCTGGAGCTGCTGCCCGGCGTCGGCCGCAAGACCGCGAACGTCGTCCTCAACACCGCCTTCGGCGAACCGACCATCGCCGTCGACACCCATCTGTTCCGCGTCGGCAACCGTACGCGGCTGGCGCCCGGCGCGACGCCGCTCGCCGTCGAGCTCGGGCTGGAGAAGGCCGTGCCGGAGGCCTACCGCCGGCACGCCCATCACTGGCTGATCCTGCACGGCCGCTACGTCTGCAAGGCGCGACGGCCCGAATGCTACCGCTGCCTGATCGCCGACCTCTGCCCGTTCGAGCCGAAGATCAAGGCGGCGGAAGGCTGAACGGCGCCGCCGCGGCGCGCTCCGGCGGGCGCGCCGGTCACGCCACCCTCAGCGTGAGCGTCCCGACGCCCTCGACGCGGCCTTCCAGGCGGTCGCCGCGGACCACGGGGCCGACGCCGGAGGGGGTGCCGGAGAAGATCAGGTCGCCGGGCCGGAGCTCGAACAGGCGGGAGAGGTAGGCGATCATCTCCGGCACGGTCCAGATCAGCTGGTCGAGGTCGCCGGTCTGGCGGCGCTCGCCATTGACGTCGAGGGTGACCGCGCCCTTGGCGGGATGCCCGATCTCCGAGGCGCGGGCGATCGCGCCGCAGGGGGCGGCATGGTCGAACGCCTTGCCCACCTCCCAGGGCCGCGCGAGCCTCTTGGCCTCCGCCTGAAGGTCGCGGCGGGTGAAGTCGATCCCGACGGCGTAGCCGAACACCAGGCCGAGCGCGTCGGCTTCCGCGACGTCGCGGCCGCCGCCGCCGAGCGCGACCACCATCTCGATCTCGTGGTGCACGTCGGCGGTCGCGGGCGGGTAGGGGAAGTCCGCGCCGTCGGGAAGCAGCGCGTCGGGCGTCTTCATGAAGAAGAACGGCGGCTCGCGGTCGGGATCATGCCCCATCTCGACGGCGTGGGCGGCGTAGTTGCGGCCGACGCAGTAGACCCGGCGCGCGGGGAACAGCTCGGACGTTCCGCGCACCGCCACGGCGGGCTGCGGCGCGGGCGGAAAGACGAATGCGGACATCTCGGCTCCGATGGGGGATTCGCCCTCAGCATGCGGATGCGCGGCCGGGACGCAAGCTCCGAGCGGACGCCGGACGTTTGCGCGTCGGCGGCAGTGCGGACCGGCTTTACCCGACACGCTTCGCCGCCCTAGATCAGGGGCCTCCGCTACTCAGGATACGCGCAGCCGTCATGGACATTTCCGGGTCTCACCGCATCCCCGCCCCTCGCGACGCCGTCTGGGCCGGGCTCCATGATCCGGGGACGCTTCAGACGTGCCTGCCCGGCTGCGAACGGGTCGAGCGCGTGTCGGACGGGACCTATGACGGCGTGGCCGCGACCAAGATCGGTCCGCTAAAGGCGCGTTTCTCCGGGCGCGCCGTCGTGACCGAGGTCGAGGCCCCCCGCCGCGCCGCTCTCGCATTGTCGGCTGACGGCGGTCCGGCGGGCGCGGCCACGGGAAGCGCCGAGGTGACGCTCGCGGAGGACGGCGACGCGACGGTCGTGACCTACGCGGCCCATGCCGACGTCGAGGGCAAGATCGCCCAGCTCGGCTCCCGCCTCGTCGCGGGCGTGGCGCGGCAGACGGCCGACGCCTTCTTCGCCCGCTTCGCGGAGCTGGCTGCGGAGGGTCGGCTCGGCGGACTGGCGCTGGCCGAGGCGCCGCCGCTCGCGCATGAGGAGCCGGCGGAGACCGCCGCGCCCCTGGTCGACGCGCCGCCGCTCGCGGCCGGCGTCCGCGTCGTGGAGGCGCCGCGTCCAACGCCGATCGCGCCGACGCGGACGCCGGACGTGCCCGAGACGCTGGCGCCGATCGAGGCGGAGACCGCGCCGCCGCCGACCGGCGGTTCCGGCGGAACCGCGACGCGGGCGCTGCTGATCGTGGGGCTGCTCGTCGTGGTCGCCGCCGCGCTCGCCTATGTCCTGACGCTGTCCCCGCCCGCCTGACCGCGTCCGGTCAGTCTTCGCCGAGCACCTTCGCGCGGATCTGCTCCAGCTGGCCGAGACGCTCGTCGGTGTGCTCGCCGGAGAGTTCCGTCACGCGCGCGACCAGCGCTTCGGTGAGGGCGAGCAGGCTCGCGAAGGAATCCCACGCGCCGACGCTCTCGGTCGCGCCGACCAGGACGGCGTTCGCGTGGGGCGCGGCGTCGGCGTCGGCCGCGTCCGTCATCAGCACCACCGTCGCGCCCCGCTCCGCGGCGAAGGCGCAGAGCCGCACGACGTCGGCCTGGTAGCGGCGGACGTCGTAGGCCACCACCACGGTCCGGCGGCCGACGTCGATCAGCCGGTCGGGCCAGGTCGCCGACAGCGAGCCGATCTCCTCGACGTCGCCCCGGACGATCTCGAGATGGCGCGTGAGCAGCCGGGCGAGCGCCTGGCTGAACCGGCCGCCCACCACCAGCACCCGGCGCCGCGGATCGGCGAGCCGGCGCGCCGCGCTCTCAAACGCCGGCCGGTCCAGATCGCGGAAGGCGTCGGCGACGTTCTGGGCGAGCTTCGCCCCGAAGGCCGCGAGCCGGTCGCCCTCGGGCAGGCCGCCGGCGCGGTGGGCGGTCCAGCGGCCGAGCGGCGAGCCGCGCTCTTCCGCGAGTTCGGCGCGCAGGCGCTCCTGCAGGCTGCGCCAGTTATCGTAGCCGAGCTTGCCGAGCAGCCGCAGGACGGTCTGCGAGCTCGCGCCGGCGCTCCGTGCGAAGCGGGCCATCGGCGCGAAGCCGGCGACGGGATAGTGCGCGCTGAGATGCGCCGCCGCACGGCGCTCCTGCGGGGTCAGCGTGGGCGCGATCTCGGCGATCGCCTTCGCCACCGTGCGTCGGGTCTCGATCGCTCCGTCCCGCGCCATCCTGCGAGTCCTCGTCACGTCGCCCGTTTGCGAGCGTTTCATTCCATATTGACAGAAACCATGGGCGTCTGGAACGATCGTTCCAAGACGGGCGGATCACATTCCGTTTGTCGGACGGGGGTCGAGCCGGCCGCGCGGAAGGGTTGGCGACCTGGCGACCGCAACGGGGGATCGGACATGGCGCAGGACGACGCGGGCGCGACCTATCAGAAGGTCGACGCCGATTATTTCGCCAAACGCGGACTGACGCGGTACGCGGGCGTCGCGAGCCTCTGGGCTCTCGGCGTCGGAGCCGTCATTTCCGGGCACTTCTCGGGCTGGAACTTCGGTTTCGCCACCGGCGGCTGGGGCGGCATGCTGGTGGCCGGCATGATCATCGCGGTCATGTATCTCGGCCTGACCTTCTCGATCGCCGAGATGTCGGCCGCGCTGCCGCACACCGGCGCGGCCTACTCCTTCGCCCGCACGGCGATGGGCCGCTGGGGCGGGTTCTTCACCGGCCTCTGCGAGAACGTGGAGTACGTCATCACGCCGGCGGTCGTGGTGACCTTCATCACCTCCTACGTGAACTCGATCCTGGGGCTCGACCCGGCCTATTCGCCGCTGATCTGGATCGTGTTCTACGTCATCTTCGTGGGCCTCAACGTCTTCGGCCTCGAGCTGTCGTTCAAGGTGACGATGGCCGTCACCGTGATCTCGCTCGGCGTGCTCGTGTTCTTCTGGGCGAGCGCGTTCCCAAACATGGATTTCTCGCGCTGGGCGCTGAACATCGGCGTCGGTCCGGACGGCGCGGCGGTGGAGTTGCCCGAGGGCGGGGGCTCGTTCTTCCCCTTCGGAATCTCGGGCGTGCTCGCCACGCTGCCCTTCGCGGTGTGGCTGTTCCTCGCCATCGAACAGCTGCCGCTCGCGGCCGAGGAGTCGATCGACCCGGCCCGCGACATGCCGAAGGGGATCATCCTCGGCATGCTGACGCTGATGCTCTCCGCCTTCATGATCGTGCTGCTCAACCCCTCCGTGATCGGGGTCGGCTCGTTCAAGCTGTCGACGTCGCTCGAACCGCTGCTCGACGGCCTGCGCGCCATCTACGGCGACACCGGCGTCGTGCTGCTCGGCGTCGTCGCGCTCACCGGCCTGATCGCGAGCTTCCACACCATCATCTACGCGCAAGGCCGCCAGATCTATTCGCTCTCGCGGGCGGGGTATTTCCCGCGCGGGCTGTCGGTCACCCACGCGCAGTACAGGACCCCGCACGTCGCGATGATCGTCGGCGCGCTGGTCGGGCTCGGCGTGATGCTGATCATCTGGTTCGCGCTCGGCGCGGAGCAGGCGGGCGCGTCGATCGGCAGCGTGCTGCTCAACATGGCCGTGTCGGGCGCGATGTTCTCCTACATCGCCCAGGCGGTCTCCTTCATCCTGCTGCGCAAGAACGCGACGCACATCAAGCGGCCGTTCGTCAGCCCGCTCGGCATCCCCGGCGCGGTCGCGACCATCGTGATCGCGGTGGTGACGCTCGGCTACCAGGTGCAGGACCCGAACTTCACCAAGGGCGTGCTGTGGGTGCTGGTGTGGTTCGCGATCGCGACCGTCTACTTCGCGCTCGTCGGCCGGCACAAGCTCGTGCTGTCCCCGGAGGAGGAGTTCGCCCTGTCGAAAGGCGCCGGCGAGTACAGGAGCCACTGACGGCCGTTCCGCCGCCTTCCGCGGACTAAAGTCCGCCTCGGCCGCCGCGTCTTCAGAGGGCGCGGCGGCCCAAAGCACGGGCCGGCGAAAGGTCGGCGCCACGGATCCCGGATCGAACCCGGGGCGATAAGGGAGCGCGACGCCATGAGCACGACCGGGCCGATGAACGCCAAGGATTTGCTCGCCCTCGTCGACGCCCGCGGGCTGACCCACGTCAAGGTCGGCGTCGCCGACGGCGACGGCGTGCTGCGCGGCAAATATATGAGCCGGGACAAGTTCGCCTCCGCGCTCGAGAAGGGCTTCGGCTTCTGCGACGTCGTGCTCGGCTGGGATTCGAACGACCAGCTCTACGACAACGTCAGCTTCACCGGCTGGCGGACCGCTTTTCCCGACGCCGCGCTGCGCCTGCTGCCGGAGACGGCGCGCGATCTCACGCTCGAAGGCGACATGATCTTCGTGCTCGCGGAGTTCACCGGCGACGCCGAGGCGGTCTGCCCGCGCGGGACGCTGCGGCGCGTGCTCGACCGCGCGGCCGGCCTCGGCTTCTCCATCAAGGCCGCCGCGGAGTTCGAGTTCTTCCTGTTCGAGGAGACGCCGCATTCCGTCCGCGACAAGGGCTACCGCAAACTGACGCCGATGACGCCGGGCTTCTTCGGCTATTCCGTCCTGCGCTCGGGCGTGCATGCGGAGCTCTACGCCGACCTCCTGAAGCTCGGGCAGGACATGCGCTTCCCGATCGAGGGGCTGCACACCGAGTCCGGGGCGGGCGTGCTGGAGGCGGCGATCGAGGTCTGCGACGCGCTCGAGGCCGCCGACCGCGCCGTGCTGTTCAAGACCATGACCAAGATCTTCGCCCAGCGCCGCGGGCTGATGGCGAGCTTCATGGCGAAATGGTCCAAGGACTGGCCCGGCCAGTCCGGCCATCTCCACATGTCGCTTCTGGACAAGAAGGGCCGCTCGGCGTTCCACGATCCGGACAGGCCCGGCGGGATGACCGACGTGATGCGCTGGTTCATCGGCGGCCAGCAGGCGCTGATGCCGGAGATCCTCGCCATGGTCGCCCCGACGGTGAACGCCTACACCCGCCTCATTCCGGGCTTCTGGGCGCCGACCGAAGCCACCTGGGGCGTCGAGAACCGCACCTGCGCGCTGCGCGTCATCGAGGGCGGCCCGAAGTCGCAGCGCGTAGAATACCGGGTGTCGGCCGCCGACATTAACCCCTATGTGGCTCTGGCCGCGGCCATCGGCTCCGGCCTCTGGGGCGTCGAGAACAGGATCGAGCCGGATGCGCCGGTCGCCGGAAACGCCTACGCGATGAAGCATCCCGCGAAGCGCGCCTTGCCGCGCAGCCTGGGCGAGGCCGCCGCGCGGCTTTCGCGGTCGAAGCCGGCGAAGGAGGTCTTCGGCGCGGCCTTCGTGGAGCACTGGGCGGCGACGCGCGACTGGGAGCAGCGCGAATTCGACAAGGCGATCACCGACTGGGAGCTGTCACGCTATTTCGAGATCATCTGAGCGCGACCGTGGCGCTCCAGCCTTCGCATGCCTTTCTGAAAAACGATCCCGGCGCGGCGCATCGCCCGCGGCCGGGATGACGAGTGGACCGACATGACCGACCAGATCTGCATCTCTCCCATCGACGGACGCGAGGTCGCACGGCGGCCGGTCGAGACGCCCGAGGCCATCGCCACGGCGGTCGAGGGCGCCAAGCGCGCCCAGGCCGCCTGGGCCCGCGTGCCCATCGCGGAGCGCTCCGCGAAGATGCTGACCTTCCTCGACGCGCTGCTCGGCCTGAACCAGCAGATCATCCCCGAGCTCGCGCTGCAGATGGGCCGGCCCGTGCGCTACGGCGGCGAGATGCGCGGCGTCGAGGAGCGCGTAAAACACTGCGTCGAGACCGCGGAAGCCGCGCTCGCCGACGTGGTCCCGCCCGCGAAGTCCGGCTTCCGGCGCTTCATCCGCCGGACCCCGCTCGGCACGGTGCTGGTGATCGCGCCGTGGAACTACCCCTTCCTGACCGCCGTCAACACGATCGTCCCGGCCCTGATCGCGGGCAACGCCGTGCTGCTCAAGCACGCGGCCCAGACCATTCTCGTCGGGGAGCGCTTTCAGGAGGCGATGGACAAGGCGGGGCTTCCGGACGGCCTGTTCCGGAACCTGGTGCTCGACCACGAGCAGTCGGCGACGCTGATCGGCTCAGGCGCGATCGACCACGTCAACTTCACCGGCTCGGTCGCCGGCGGCAAGGCGGTCGAGCGCGCCGCGGCCGGGACCTTCGCCAGCCTCGGCCTCGAACTCGGCGGCAAGGATCCGGCCTATGTCCGGGAGGACGCCGACCTCGACTTCGCGATCGAGAACCTCGTCGACGGCGCCTTCTACAATTCCGGCCAATGCTGCTGCGGGATCGAGCGTGTGTATGTGCACGAGAAGCACTATGACCGCTTCGTCGAGGGCGCGGTCGCGCTGACGTCGAACTATGTTCTGGGAAACCCGCTGGACGACGCGACCACCCTCGGACCGATGTCCGCCGTCCGCTTCGCCGACACGGTGCGCGCCCAGACCGCGGAGGCGCTCGCGAAGGGCGCGAAGGCGCATCTCGACCCGAAGGCGTTTCCGGCCGACCGGGAAGGCACGGCCTATCTCGCGCCGCAGATCCTCACCAATGTCGACCATTCGATGAGGGTCATGACGGAGGAGAGCTTCGGCCCGGTGGTGGGGATCATGAAGGTCTCGGGCGACGAGGAGGCGCTGACGCTGATGAACGACAGCCCCTACGGCCTCACCGCGTCGATCTGGACCAAGGACGTCGAGGTCGCGGAAGCGCTCGGCGATCGCATCGAGACCGGCACCGTGTTCATGAACCGCTGCGACTATCTCGATCCGGCGCTCGCCTGGACCGGCGTCAAGGACACCGGCCGCGGCGCGTCGCTGTCGGAGATCGGCTTCCACCAGCTGACGCGTCCGAAAAGCTTCCATCTCCGCGAGGCGTCGTGAACGCGATCGAGCTGTCCGAATAGAGCTCGTCGTCCTCCGGCTTGACCGGAGGACCCATCGGCGGCGTAGCGCTCGACGCCGAACATGGATCCTCCGGTCAAGCCGGAGGATGACGGCGGAGTTTCAGAGCGACGTCCGCAAGCAGACCCTCCGCGAGATAGACCCGATGACCGCCTTCACAGCCTCCTGGAACTACCCGACCCGCGTGCTGTTCGGTCCCGGGCGCGTGTCGGAGCTCGGACAGGCCTGCGCGCAGGCCGGGATCAAGCGGCCGCTGCTGGTGACCGATTCCGGGCTCCGGGACGCGGACATCACGCGCCGCGCGCTCGACGTGCTGGACGGCTCGGGGCTGAAGGTCGCGCTGTTCTCCGACGTCAAGGGCAACCCGACCAACGCCAACGTCCAGGCGGGCGTCGCGGCCTACAAGCAGGCCGAGGCCGACGGCGTCGTGGCCTTCGGCGGCGGCTCCGGCCTCGACGTCGGCAAGCTCGTCGCCTTCATGGTCGGGCAGACGCGGCCGGTGTGGGACTTCGAGGACGTCGGCGACTGGCACACCCGGGCGGACGCCTCGAAGATCGCGCCGATCGTCGCCGTCCCGACCACCGCCGGCACCGGCTCGGAGGTCGGCCGCGCCGCCGTCGTGACCAATGAGGAGACCCACGAAAAGAAGATCATCTTCCATCCGAAGATGCAGCCGGCGATCGTGATCTCCGATCCCGAGCTGACCGTCGGCCTGCCGCCGAAGCTCACCGCCTGGACCGGCTTCGACGCGCTCGCGCATTGTCTGGAGGCGTTCTCGGCGCCCGGCTTCCATCCGATGGCGGACGGCATCGCGGTCAACGGCGCGCGGCTGATCAAGATCTACCTGCCGCGGGCGGTGAAGGACGGCTCCGACATCGAGGCGCGCGCCCACATGCTCGCGGCCGCCTCTATGGGGGCGGCGGCCTTCCAGAAGGGGCTCGGCGCGATCCATTCGATGTCGCATCCCGTCGGCGCGCTCTACGACACCCATCACGGCCTCACCAACGGCGTCGTGATGCCTTACGTGCTCGTCGCCAACCGCCCGGCGATCGAGGAGCGTTTCGCGGCGATCGCGCGCTCCTTCGACATCGACGGCGGCTTCGACGGCTTCATCGACTGGGTCCTCGCCTTTCGGGAAAGCCTGTTCGTGCCGCATTCGCTCGGCGATCTCGGCGTCGACGACAGCCGGATCGACGAGCTCGCCGAGAAGGCGGAGCGCGACCCCTCCACCGGCGGCAACCCCCTGCCGTTCAAGGCGGCGGATTTCGCGAGGCTTTTCCGCGCCGCGATCGCCGGCGATCTCGACGCCGCGCGGGTCTGACGATGCGGCCGCTTCGCCTGCTGGTCGCCGAGGGAAACCCGCCCGCCATGCGCGAGCGCCATGCGGCGTCGTCGGGCGCCACGCCGAGCGACTTCTACGCTGCCGTGCTCTCCGAACTCGCCGCGGGCCTGGAGCTGCCGGTGAGAGTCGATGTGTGCTTTCCAGCCGACGAGGGCGCGAACCTGCCCTCCGGCGAGGACCTCGACGGCTATGACGGCGTCGCGATCACCGGCTCCGGCCTCAACCTCTGGAAGGCGGAGACGGAATCGCTCGCCCAGGTCGAGTTCGCCCGCGCGGTCTATGATGCGGGCCTGCCCTTCTTCGGCTCCTGCTGGGGGCTGCAGGTCGCGGCGGTCGCGGCGGGCGGCGAGGTCAAGCTCAACCCGCAGGGCCGCGAGATCGGCGTCGCCCGCTCCATCCGGCTGACCGCGGCCGGCCTCGACCATCCGATGCACCGGGGCCGCACGGAGACTTTCGACGCGCCGGCCATCCACTCCGACGAGGTGGCGGTGATGCCGCCCGGCGGAACGCTGACGGCGACGAACGAGCTCTGCGCCGTGCAGGCCGCCGAGATCCGGCACGGCAAGGGCGTGTTCTGGGGCGTCCAGTTCCACCCGGAATACACTTTCGCCGAGCTCGGGGGCATCCTCGCCCGCTACACGCCGATCATGATCGCGGAAGGCTTCCTGCGCAGCGAGGAGGAAAGCCGGGCCTACGTCGCCGATCTCGTCGCGCTCGACGCCGAGCCCGACCGCAAGGACCTCGCCTGGCGGCTCGGCATCGCGCCCTCCGTGCTCGACCCGAAGATCCGCCGCACCGAACTCATCAACTGGCTGAAGCTGCAGGTTCTGCCGGCGATGAGCGCCCGCGGCCGGGCCTGATCGCGACCGGCGACGATCCCCCGCCTCAGATCGCCTGCGCGATCTGGACCGCAAGCCACGCCGCCCCGGCGGCCAGCGCGACCAGCTCCGCCGCCACGACCGCCCGCGAGCGGCGGGGCCGGGCCCGCACGCCGACGCGGCGTCCGAACGGACGCCTCCGGCCGTCCTCCGCGTCCTGCGCGGGCTCGCGCGTGGGGAAGTTGCGAAACGTCATCCTGCCTCCAGCAAGAACCTCGAGGGCGCCCTGTGACGAACGCACGACCCTCCGCCGCGCGTTCGCCGGAAGCGGGCGTCATGGTTTACGGAAGGTTAAGTTCCGCAGGCGGGGACTTGCGCGGGCTCCGTCACACGGCCTTCAGCGCGGTCTCGACGTCCTCCAGCAGGTCGTCGACATGCTCCAGCCCGACCGACAGCCTGAGCGTCGCGTCGGTGATGCCGAGCTCGGCGCGCGCCTCGGGCGCCAGCCGCTGATGCGTCGTGGTCGCCGGGTGGGTCAGGATCGACTTGGCGTCGCCGAGATTGTTCGAGATCTTCACGACCTGCAGCGCGTTGCCGAAGCGGAAGGCCTCCGGCTTCGCGCCGTCGATCCGGAAGGTGATCAGCGTGCCGCCGCCGGCCATCTGCTTCGCCACCAGCGCCGCCTGCGGATGGTCCGCGCGCCCGCAATAAGCGAGCTTCGTCACCTTCGGGTGGACGGCGAGAACATCGGCGATCTTGGCCGCGCTCGCCTGCATGGCGTGGACCCGCAGCGACAGCGTCTCCAGCCCCTTCGCCAGCGTCCAGGCGTTGAACGGCGACAAGGACGGGCCGGTCTGGCGCAGGAAGTTGTGCAGGTGGTCCATGACGAACTGGTCCGACCCCAGCACCATGCCGCCCAGCGTCCGGCCCTGGCCGTCGATGTGCTTGGTCGCGGAGTAGACGACGACGTCGGCGCCGAGCGTCAGCGGCTTCTGCAGGATCGGCGTCGCGAACACATTGTCGACGACGAGCCTGGCGCCCGCCTCATGCGCGATCCCGGCGATCGCCGCGATGTCGTAGACCTCGAGCGTCGGGTTGGTCGGCGTCTCGATGAAGAACGCCTTGGTCTCAGGCCGCACGGCCGCGCGCCACTGGTCGAGATCGGCGCCGTCGACCAGCGTCGAGGCCACGCCGAAGCGCGGCAGCAGGTCCTCGACGACGTAGCGGCAGGAGCCGAACAGCGCCTTGGCCGCGACCACATGGTCGCCCGCCTTGACCTGGCAGAGCATGGAAGCCGTCACCGCCGCCATGCCGCTCGCGGTGGCGCGGCCGGCCTCGGCGCCTTCGAGCGCGATCATGCGCTTCTCGAAGGTCGCGACCGTCGGGTTGGAGAAGCGCGAATAGATGAAGCCCGGGTCGCGCCCGTCGAAGCGGGCCTCCGCCGCCTCCATCGTGTCATAGGCGAAGCCGGAGGTCAGATACATGGCCTCCGACATCTCGCCGAAGCCCGAGCGCGCCTCCCCTTCGTGGATCAGCCGGGTGGCGTCGCGCAAGGGACGGTCGGTCGGAAGGCTGGGGCGGCTCATGGGATGCGACCTCGGAGCTTCGCCGGGCCGCGGCGGAACGTCGTCGAGAGGCGTTCGCGCGTCCGGCCTTTTAGCGGGTTGTTTTTACGTGGCGGCAAGCCGGCCGGCTCAAAGAACCACGGGAGTAGGGCGAGCGATAAGCCCGCCGCCGCTTGGCGTCAACGGGGCGTTCGCGTAAAGGGCGGATGGGCTGCGACGCCCGGACGATGGCGCGGATGCGAGGGGCGATCCCGAGCATGGCGGGAGCGGGGCCCGGCTTGGCCAAGGACATCATCACAGGCGGCATCCTGCCGAGCCAGGCGATCGAGCGGCTGATCGCGGGCGGCGCGATCGCGCTCGACCGGCCGGCCGCGCCGGACCAGATCCAGCCCGCGAGCCTCGACCTGCGGCTCGGGACGGTCGTCCACCGCGTGCGCGCGAGCTTCCTGCCGGGCCCCGGCCGCACCGTCGCCGAGCGGCTCGAGGAGCTGACGCTCCACAGCATCGACCTCACGCCCGGCGCCGTGCTGGAGACCGGCTGCGTCTACATCGCGCCGCTGATGGAGCGGCTGGCGCTTCCGGACGACGTCGCCGCGGCGACCAATCCGAAAAGCTCGACCGGCCGCCTCGACGTCTTCACCCGCGTGATCGCCGACGGCGTCCGCTCCTTCGACGCCGTGCCCGCGGGCTATCGCGGCCCGCTGTTCGCCGAGATCTCGCCCCGAACCTTTCCGGTGCTGGTCCGCGCCGGCTCCCGCCTCAGCCAGCTGCGCCTGCGCCGCGGCGAGGCGCGCCTCACCGACGCCGAGCTGCTCGACCTGCAGGCGAGCGCCCGCCTCGTCGACGACGACGCGGCGGACGTCAATGGCGGCGTCGCCGTCACCGTCGACCTGACGGGCGACGCCGCGAGCCTCGTCGGCTGGCGCGCGAAGCGCCACACCGGCGTGGTCGACGTCGACCGCCCGGGCGCGCACGACGTCGCCGATTTCTGGGAGCCGATCCGCGCGGGCCGCTCGGGGCTCGTGCTCGATCCCGGCCAGTTCTACATCCTCGCCTCGCGCGAGGCGGTGCAGGTGCCGCCCGACCACGCCGCCGAGATGGTCCCGTTCGACCCGCTGGTGGGCGAGTTCCGCGTGCATTACGCCGGCTTTTTCGATCCCGGCTTCGGCCATGCGGAGGCCCGCGGCGCCGGCGCCCGGGCGGTGCTCGAGGTGCGCAGCCACGAGGTGCCCTTCATCCTCGAGCACGGCCAGACGGTGGGACGCCTCGTCTATGAGCGCATGCTGGAGCGCCCGACGACGCTCTACGGCGAGCTCGCCACCTCGAACTACCAGGGCCAGAAGCTCAAGCTCTCCAAGCATTTCCGCGCGCCCTAGGAGCGGGCGTCGGGCACGACGCCCGGGGCCTTCGCCCGCCTCGGCGCATGATCAGGGACACGCCTGCCTCAGGCGGCCCATGGCGTCTGTGACGCCCGCCAAGGAGAAGGCGTACGTCGTCCGGTTGCCGCGCGCGGAGCGGGCGCTGACCGTCAGTGTCGACCCCTTCCGCAGGGCGTCGAGCAGTTCGCGTTCGCGCTCCGGTTTGACGAGCCACGCTCCTTTGCCGGACGTGGCGAGCCTGAATTTGCCGCCGTCGACGTCGAGAACCGCTTCCGATCCCGGCGCGAGAGGATAGCCGACCTGAAGGCTCGCCTCGCTTGCGACGTCCTTGCGAACCGTGCTCCGCACGAAGAACGATACCAGCCCGTGATCAAGACGTCTTGGTTCGGATCTTGTCGGATTCGAGTATATAAAGCAGCGCTTGCGCGACGTCTGCGTGTATTTCCATACCGTCCAGTCTTTGAAGGTCCCGATCTTCTGTGGATTTGCGGCGCCGGACGCTGGCGTCACGAAGAAAACAAGTGATAGCGCTGCGATGACGTTACGAAACATGTGTGCGCGCACCCCTGCGGCGTGTGGGTTGACTGCACGGGTTTAGCCGGCGAGGCCGGGAACTCAAACGCGACGTGATCACGATCATGCGAGACGCTCTGGGTCGACGCCCGCTTTCCGCGCCGTGATCCCGCCCTCGGCTCGCGAGGCCGTCGTCATCGAGGACGAGGCGCAAGCGGCGGCGCGGCGGGGCCGCCGGGCCTCCCTCCGGGCGGGCAGGCCGGACGGTCGGGGGCGGCGGATCGCCGCCGCCGCGCGTCGACGGGCGGCGCCCGGTCAGGCCGGCGGCCGGCCCGCGCCATCGAGCCGCGCCACCTCGGCCCGGAGCTTCTTCAGCTCCTGCATCAGATCGTCCATCGACACCGGCGGCCGGCCGGTCTTCTCGGTCAGCTCGAGCTCGTGCTCGGCCTGCATGGCGTTGACCACCACGCCGATGAACAGGTTGAACACCGTGAACGAGGTCACGAGGATGAAGATGATGAAGAACACCCAGGCGTAAGGGTGCGTCTCCATCGCGGGCTTGACGATCTCGCCCGACCAGCCGTCGAGCGTGACGAGCTGGAACAGCGTGTAGATCGAGATGCCGAGATTGCCGAACTTGTCGGGCATGTCGGCGCCGTAGAGATGCGTCGCCATCACCGCGAACACATAGAGCACGAGCGCGAGCAGCAGCACGATCGAGCCCATGCCGGGCAGCGCGCCGATCAGCGCGCCGACAACCCGCTTCAGCGACGGGGCGAGCGTGATCAGCCGGAAAACGCGCAGCACCCGGAGCGCCCGCACCACCTGCAGCGGCCCGGTCGCGGGAACCAGCGCGATCGCGACGACGACGAAGTCGAACACCGACCAGGGATCGCGGAAGAAGGCCGCGCGGCGGACGACGAGACGCGCCGCGATCTCCGCCACGAACACGGCGAGGATGGCCTGGTCGAGCGCGTGCAGCAGGCCGCCCCATTGGGCCATCGCGCTCGGGCTGGTCTCGAGCCCAAGCGTGACCGCGTTGACCAGGACGAGGGCCAGGATGACGCGCTCGGCGAGCGGGCTGTCGACGAGGCGGGCGAGAACGGACATGGCGGCTGGGGCGCTCGAACGGGTGGGCCGCGTCCCCGCCGGCGCGGGAGCGACGCGTCGTCCTGTTCCCGATCTCCCGCGCCGCGTCAAGCCGCCGGCGGGGCGTCCGCGCATCGGCCGCCGCGCCCGGCCGTTTGGCCGCGCCGGACGCCCCGCAGGAAACCGGCGCGCGCCGCTTGTGTCGCGCCCGCCCGCCGGTGTATGCCACGCCCATCGACGCGCTCTTTTTTCGGAGAGGTGCCAGAGTGGTCGATTGGGACGGTCTCGAAAACCGTTGTGCGGGCAACCGTACCGTGGGTTCGAATCCCACCCTCTCCGCCATTCCGCTGAGTCAGCGCTAAGCCGCGATATTGTGCGACATAGCAATCGCCGTCGTTAGCCGCAGTGGATTGAAACTGGAACGCTTGCCGGAGCTTCAAGAACCTTTAAGGGCTCCATTTGACAAGCGTGGCTCGACCTTCGCTCCACGTGACGATCGCGCCGCGCCAATGGATTATCTCCCTGCCGCCGATCTCCCCACGCGCCTCCGCCTGCATATGGAATGCGCTCACGTCACGATGACCAAATCGACCGGCCGGCGTGGCGACCACGGCAGCGTCGGACCGTAGCCGAACCGCATCACGATATCCGGCCGCTTGCCGGGCAGACCGATCAGCGCGGCCAGTTCGGGACGCAGTCCAGGAACCTCGACCGGCTGGTTGATGAAGGCGTGCTTCAATCCCAGCGCCGTCGCCTGAAGGGCGAAGCGCTGACAGGCCTGCCCGACCGCCACCCAGTGTGCGGGGGTTTCCCCGGCTCCGACAAACACGGCGATCCCGGACGAAGATCGGATCTGGCGGGCGTACGCGTCATTCTGCGACTTTGCCGTCGATAGCCAGTCGAACGCATGAGGCCCGAGCCAGTCCGGCAGCGCCGGGTTGCCGCTCGCCACGCTGTAGAGGCCATCGCGGGTTCGCAGCGCCTGCCGTGGGTTGAACCGAAGCCAGGATTTCAGTTCCCGCACGAACGCGGCGTCGGCCATCTGCATGCCGTTGCCCGTCAGAACGAGGTCGCGCAGTTGATCGATCCGGCCGCGATCGGTGAGCAGAACGAGATCTACGCCGGGCACGGCCGCCGCCTTGGCGAGCCTGTCGAGATCGGTCGAAAGGACCCTGTGACCGTCATAGTCGGCGCGCGTCGATTGCCGCGTGGCTATGGCGTCGAACATGGGGGACGGGATCGGCTGCGCCTGCTCAAAATCGAACACGACCGAGCCTTGGTCGCGTGAGTCAAATCGGACGGCGCCGGGCGCGCCGCGCGCGGCGGACGCTAGCGCGAGGTTCTCGGCGGCGGCCCCGAGGCTGACGAAAACATGATGGTCGTCAGGATCGACGACCGGCGTCCGCCTCGAAAAGTCGGGCAGGATCTCGATCCTCTGGTCGCCGATGCGAAAGAGCCATGGCTGCGTGTTGTGGCCATTGGGCGCCAGCGTGGCGTAGCGGATAAGGTCTCGCGCGGATGGCGTATCCGCCAAACGCCTTCGCAGAGCGGCGATCCCCGCGACATAGTCCGATGACGACCCCATAGCGGACATCGTGAGAGAGGCCGCTCCTCCGCCCAGCGCGGCGGTCGTCCCCGCGCCGATCAGCACCTGTCGTCGGTTCACGGGCAGTTCCTTCGCCGGAGCTTGAACTGCTCAAACCGCGTCAAGGCCGCATGATACGGCGTGCGGGCGCTATTGCGTAGGCGGAGCGCTCATCATCATCGGGCGTGGCCCGCCATTCCGCACCTCACGTCAAAGTCGACGTTCTGGATTTGGGTTTGGGTTGCTTCTGGCGGACGCCCTACCGGCGAGCTCGAGCCCGGCGCTTCAGATGCGGAGCCGGCGATCCGGCTGTCCAGCGCCGGCGAGGCGTACCGTCGCCCGCCTCGCCCCATCCCGCCATGGCGCCAATCTTGCGTTGTAATCGCCGCGCCCTCGGGCGCCGACGCATTCAACGGAATGATCGATCGCTCCGGGATCAGACTGATGTTCGCCGTCTCGACCTCGTTTCGCCAGGCTTTCGTCGACCGGACGGACCGGATCGAAACCTTCGAGAGCGCGCTCGACGGCCTGATGGAGATCACCGCCGATCTCGGATTCACCCAGGTGCTCTACGGCTACCTGCCGACGCCCGCCCGCCTGCCGAACGGCGACTGGCTGCCGCTCAAGCTCAACGTCCGCAACTTTCCCGACGACTGGGAGGACGAGTGGCGCCAGTTCATGACCGTCGATCCCTATTATCGGGCTTGTTTCGACGGCACCATGCCGCTCGAGTGGACAGAAGTGCAGCGGCGGGCGGGCCTCTCCGACAAGCAGAGGGCGGCCTGCGACTATCTCAACGACTACGGCCTGTCGCGCGGCATCACGGTGCCGGTGCATCTGCCGTTCGGCCGGTTCGCGGTGGTGAGCGCGATCACCGACCGCACCGCCGCGAACTGGACGGAGATCCGCGAGCACGCCCGCGCGCCGCTGCACTGGCTGACGCACGCCTTCACGCAGTTCGTGCTCGACCGCGGACTCGAGGACCAGATCGACACGGTGCATCCGGTGGCGCTCACGCCGCGCGAGATCGAGTGCCTGCGCTGGGCTTCCGCCGGCAAGACCTCGGCCGACACCGCGATCATCATCGGGCGCTCGGTCGAGACGGTGCGGCTGCATCTCAAGAACGCGATCCGCAAGCTCGACGCCTGCAACCGCGCGCAGGCGGTCGCGGCCGCCGTGCAGATGGGGCTGATCTGACGGCGGACCGCCTCAGATCGCGAGGTGACGGGCGGCCGCTTCCGGATCGTCGAGCTCCTGCGGTTCGATCTCGGCGACCACCGCCCCCTTGTCCATGATCAGGCAGCGGTCGGCGACCGCGCGGATCAGCGCGAGATTCTGCTCGACGATCAGCACCGTCAGCCGCTCCTCCGCGCGCAGGCGCCGGATGATGCGGCCGATGTCCTGCACGATGTTGGGCTGGACCCCCTCCGACGGCTCGTCGAGCAGGATGATGTCGGGACGGCCCGCGAGGATGCGGCCGATCGCGAGCTGCTGCTGCTCGCCGCCGCTCATCGAGCCCGCCGGCTGCGACAGCCGCTTCTTGAGGACGGGGAAGAAGCCGAAGACGCGCTCGAGATCGGGCCGCGGCGCGTCGCCGACGCGCACGCCGAGCGCGAGGTTCTCCGCGACCGACATGCGCGCGAACACCTCGCGTCCCTGCGGCACGTAGCCGATCCCGAGCCGCGCGCGCCGCGCGGCGTCGAGCCGGGTGATGTCGGTCCCGCGGAAGCTCACCGCGCCCGACAGCGTGGGCAGCGCGCCGATCACCGTCTTCATCAGCGTCGACTTGCCGACGCCGTTGCGGCCGATCACGGCGACGATCTCGCCGGTCTCGACCCGCATCGAGACGTCGTCGACGACCTTCACCCGTCCGTAGCCGGACCGGACGGAGGCGAGCTCGAGCTGGGGAGCGCCCATCAGGCCGTCCCCAGATAGATGCGGCGGACGTCCTCGTTCGCGGCGATCTCGTCGAACTCGCCTTGCGCGAACAACCTTCCGTAATGCAGCACGCTGGTGCGCGCCTTCAGGCTGCGGATGAAGCCCATGTCGTGCTCGATGACGATGATCGTCATGCCCTGGCTGTTGAGCTCGCGGATCAGGCCCGCGGTCTTCGTGGTCTCCTCCGCCGAGAGGCCGGCGGCCGGCTCGTCGAGCAGCAGCAGGTCGGGCTCGGCGGCGATCGAGAGCCCGATCGACAGCCATTGCTGCTGGCCGTGGGACAGGCGGCGCACCTCGACGTCCTCGACGCCGGGAAGGCCGACCCGCGCGAGGACGGCGGCGGCGCGGGCGGGAATCTCGGCCTTGCGATGGTTGCGCCGGAGCGGCACGAACAGGTTCTGCAGCGCCGTCAGCTCGCCGAAGGCGCTGATGTTCTGGAACTTCACCGAGAGCCCCAGCCGCGCCCGGCGGAAGGCCGGCAGCCTCGTCACGTCCCGGCCCTTGTAGATGACGGCGCCGGAGGTGGGGCGCTCGACGCCGATCAGCGTCTTGAAGAAGGTGCTCTTGCCGGCGCCGTTCGGCCCGACCACGCAATGCACCTCGCCGGCCTGGACCTCGAGCGACAGCCCGTTGAGCGCGTGGACGCCGCCATAGACCTTGTGGACGTCGCGCACCGCGAGGATCGGCTCCGTCGGGCCGCTCATCGCGCGGCCTCCAGCTCAGGCGACAGCGCGGCGCCGGTCTCGCCGCGACGCCGCCGCCCATGGGCGA
Source organism: Hansschlegelia sp. KR7-227 (assembly GCF_049446035.1). Taxonomy (NCBI): domain Bacteria; kingdom Pseudomonadati; phylum Pseudomonadota; class Alphaproteobacteria; order Hyphomicrobiales; family Methylopilaceae; genus Hansschlegelia; species Hansschlegelia sp. KR7-227. The sequence continues at coordinate 2,986,912 of NZ_JBMSEA010000001.1, read as the reverse complement.
GGCGGGCGATCCAGGCGCCGAGCGTCGCCGCCACGCCCTCGGGGGCGGCGAGCATCGCGACGACCAGGATGACGCCGAGCGCGAACAGCGAGATCTCGCCCCAGGCCGCGAGCTCGATCGAGATCCAGCTGAGCGCGAGCGTAGAGACCACGACGGACGTCAGGTCCTTGCGGCCGCCGACCGCGACCCAGATCACGACCAGGATGTTCGGCGCGACGCTGAAGCCGTCGGGGTGGATGTAGGTCCCCCACGCCGTGTAGAGCGCGCCGGCGAGGCCCGCGAGGGCCGCCGACAGGCAGAACACGCCGAGCTGCACGAGGCGGACGTCGTAGCCGAAGGTCTCCGTGCGCTGCTGGTCCTCGCGGCAGGCGACCAGCAGATAGCCGAAGCTCGAATTCACCAGCCAGCGCAGGCCGAGATAGACCGCGATCCCGATCCCGAGGATCAGCCAGTAGAACTCCTGGCTGCGGCCGTCGATCTCGATCGCATGGCCAGGCAGGCCGAGCGTCAGGCTGGGCAGGTTGGGGTCCGAGGCGGTGGCGGGGCCGAGCCCGTTCATGCCGCCGAGATAGGCCCCGCCGATCGTGTAGCTGGGGTCGGCGGTCTGGCGCATGAACAGGCCGAGCAGCAGCGACACCACCAGCATCAGGATTGCGACATAGACGCCCTTCAGCCGGCTATAGAACATCAGCCCGCCGATCGCGGCGGCGAACAGCGCCGGCGCGACGACGCCCGCGAGCAGAGCGAGGTTGGTGTCGCCCATGCGCTCGATGAGGTTGATGCCGACGATCCCGTAGGCGTAGCCGCCGATCCCGAAAAACGCCGCCTGGCCGAGGCTGAGGATCCCGCAATAGCCCCAGATCAGCGATAGGCTGAGGGCGAGGATCGCCGAGATCAGGAAGTTGCTCGCCGTCAGCACCTCGTAGCGCGACGCGAACATCGGCAGCAGCGTGAAGCCGATGACCGCGATGAGCCACAGGCTCCAGAACATCCGTGAGTTGCCGAGCGTCTGCGGGCCGTTGAACGCTCCGGCGACGCGGCCGAGCAAAGACGGGGAGGGCGGGGGGGCCATCAGCGTCAGCGCTCCATCGCCCGCGCCCGGCGGCGCTGGACGAAGTCGGAGATCCCCGACGGCATCACCAGCAGCGCGACCAGCGCCGCCGCCATGATCGAGACGTAGCCGACATAGACGTTGAACACGTTGGAGGCGATCGTCTGGACGCCGGCGAGATAGAGCGAGGCGTAGACGAGGCCGAGGATCGCGTTCGCGCTGCCGCCCATCACCACGGTGATGAAGGCGAGCGGCGTGTAGTTCTGGCCGAAGAAGGGCGAGATCGTCGCGGTCTGCGCGAACATCGCGCCCGCGATGCCGCCGAGCGCGGAGCCCAGCGCGAAGGTCAGGGTGTAGACCCGCTTGGTGTCGACGCCGAGCGCCGCCGCCATGCGCGGGTTCTCCATCGCGGCGCGGGCGGCGACCCCGAAGGCTGTGAAGCGGAACAGCGCCCAGACGGCGACGATCAGCCCGATCGCGACCGCGAACAGCACCATCCGGTAGGCGCCGAAGGAGAAGCCGCCGACGGTGAAGCTGCCGAACGGGGTCGGCATGTTCATGATGGAGGGGCCGAGCAGCAGCAGCGCGCCCTGGCTGAGGATGAGGCTGAGGCCCCAGGTCATCACCAGCGAGGAGAGCAGCTGGTTGTAGAAATGCCGGATCACGAGCCGTTCCAGCACGATGCCGGCGATCCCCGCGCCGACGCCGGCCGCGACGATCGCGACGGGGGCCGGGGCGCCGGCGTGGAAGCAGGTCGCGGCGATGTAGGCGCCGATCATCATCAGCTCGCCGTGAGCCATGTTGATCACGCCCATCATCCCGTAGATCAGGATCAGGCCGGACGCGGCGAGCAGCAGGAACGCCATGTTGTCGAAGTACTGGTAGATCCAGCTGAACAGCTGGCCGGAGAATTCCATCGTCGGCTCCTCGCGCGGCTTCGGCGGCTAGGGTGGCCCCCGAACGCAAAGGGCATGCTCTGCGGCACGCAAGTCCTGCGCCGGGGGACCGGCGCAGGACGCGTGGCTGGTGGTCAGTTCGACGGGGTCAGGTAGGTCTTCCAGGCCGGGTTGTCCGGCGGCAGGAACTGCCGGTTCGGGGCCTTCTTGCGCATGTCGACGCCGACCTCGGTCAGGAAGGTCGGTTCGGTCATGCCGAGGTCCGAGATCATCTCGAGCTTGTGGTCCTCGCCGACCTTGAACAGGTAGGTGTGCATGGCCGCGTGGTGCTGCGAGCCGCGCATGATCCACGGGCCGCCCGGCGCGTCGGGGATCGAGATGTCGCTCTCGAGCGCCGCGATCGTCTTTTCGGTGTCGGTGGTGCCGGCCTTCTTCCAGGCCTCGGCCATCGCCTTGACCGCGACGTAGCCGAAGGCCGCGTGCTCGTTGACGTAGACCGTGTCGGGGAACATCGCGCGGATCTTCTTCGCGAAGGCCTGGCTCGCCTCGCCCGGCACGTCCTCGATGTAGCCCGGCGGCACGAAGATGTTGGCGAGCGAGGGCGGCGCGAAGCGCTTGTGCTCATAGCCGTCGGTGATGGTGACGTTCGACCACACCGGGGTCTTCAGGCCGGCGGCCTGGGCCTGCGGGTAGAACTGCACCTGCTCGGCGCCGACGAGGCAGTGGACCTGGAAGTCCGGCTTGATGCCCTTGATCTTGTCGATCGTCGCCTGCCACTGGGAGACGCCGAACGGGAAGTATTCATCCATCTCCACCTTGCCGCCGGCGAGGCCGGCCGCGACGCGCACCCACTGGCCGATCGCGCGGCAGAAATTGTAGTCGGCGCCGATGAAGGTCATGCGCGGGCCGAACTTCTCGACCATCTGCTTGATCGCCGGCAGCACCTGCTGCTCGGGCGTCGGGCCGGAGAAGAACGAATAGTGGTCGGCGATGCCGCCCTCGCCCTGATTGTTGTGCCAGTAGATCGTCTTGTTGCGGACCACCTCGCGGCGGGCGGCCTCGCGCTCGGCGCCGGTGTAGCCGGCCATGACGACGTCGGCCTCCTTGTCGAACACGCAGCGCTGGGCGAGCTCCTGGTAGCGCTTGACGTCGGACTGGCCGTCATACTGGACGTGCTCGATCAGCTTCTTCTTGCCGTCGACCTCGACGCCCCCGGCGTCGTTGATCTCCTTGACGGCGAGCTTGTAGCCGTAGGTCTTCGGCGTCGACATGATCGAGAAGTCGCCGGAGAGATCGTCGATCGTGCAGACGACGATCTTGTCCTTGGATTTCGCCATGGCCGGCGTCGCGATCGCCGCGCCGCCGAGCAGGGCGACGGCGAGGAGCGACGAGGAAAGGCCGCGTCGGGCTGGAGTCTTCATGAGGCTGCCTCTCTGGACGTTCATCTAGACATTTCTGTCCGCAGCCTAGCGGGGCGGGGCGGGGGCTTCATGCTACCCGAAAAGGGAGGATGTAAGCCGCTTCCGATCGGCGTTCACATTCCAGGGTCAGACGTCAGAAGGCGCCCGCGACTTCCGCAGCGTGACGTCTAGCGAATTCGCCTAAGGGTCCCGTCCGACGTTCCGCGTCGCGGCGCTCCCGGGGGCCAAGGACCGGAGACCCTGAGATGAAGAAAGCTCTGCTCGGCGCAGGTTTGGCGATGCTGCCGACGGCCGCGTTCGCCCATGTGGGCGCAGGCCATGTCGACGGCTTCGCGCATGGGTTTGGCCATCCCGTCGGCGGCGCCGACCACGTGCTGGCGATGGTCGCGGTGGGGCTGCTTGGGGCCCAGCTCGGCGGCCGCGCGCTGTGGGCGACGCCGCTCGCCTTCATGGGGATGATGGCGGTCGGCGGCGCGCTCGGCATGGCGCAGATCGGCGTGCCCTTCGTCGAGCTCGGCATCGGGCTTTCCGTTCTGGCGCTCGGTCTCGTGCTCGCTTTCGGGGTCGGGCTCCCGACCGTGGCGGCCGTAGCGCTCGTCGGCTTCTTCGCGGTCTTCCACGGCCATGCGCACGGCGCGGAGATGTCCGACACGACGAGCGGGTTGGCCTACGGCGCCGGCTTCCTCCTCGCCACCGGGCTGCTCCACCTCGTCGGGATCGGCGGCGGGCTCGCGGCGCGGGGCGTCGGCGCCTCGCTGCGGCCGCAGCTGTTCCGCGCGGCGGGCGGCGCCTTCGCCGTCGCGGGCGCCGCGATCCTCGCCGGCGCCCTCTGACGGCCTCTCGGCTTCGGGCGGGCGTGACGATCTCGATCGGCAGGTCGCCCCCCGCCGCTTGAGGCCCGATCGCCGCGCCTGCTCGAAGACATTTTAGCGGTCGCCGCCGGCGGCCTCCTCCGCCGCAACCTGGGATCGGAGACCATGCATCTCACTCTGCGCGAAGAAGAACGCATCCAGCTCTGGGCCGCCGCCGAGATGGCGCGCCGCCGGCTCGAGAAGGGCGTTCCGCTCAACTACCCCGAAGCCATCGCCGTCATCAGCGACGAGATCCTGGAGCGCGCCCGCGAGGGGGTGATCCCGATGCTCACCGACATGATGGAGTACGGCGCGACCATCCTGAAGCGCGAGCACGTGATGACCGGCGTCCCCGAGATGCTGACCATCCTTCAGGTCGAGGCCCTGTTTCCCGACGGCACTAAGCTCGTGACCGTCATGAACCCCATCCGCGACTGAGACGCGGGCCGCCCGGCCCCGTCGCCCGAGACCTCCCGGAGAGCGCCATGCCCGCCAAATGGACCCGCCCGCCGCTGCCGAAATCCGTCGTGCCGTCCGAGGCGTTCGAGGTCGGCGAGCCGGAGAAGTGCGGCGCGATCGACTTCGCCGAGGGCGACATCGAGATCAATGTCGACCGGCGCTCGATCGAATTGGTGCTGGTCAACACCGGCGACCGGCCGATCCAGATCGGCGCGCATTACCATCTCGCCGAGTGCAATCGCGCGATGGCTTTCGACCGCGCGGCCGCCTTCGGCATGCGCCTCGACATCCCGAGCGGCACTGCGGTGCGCTTCGAGCCCGGCCAGAGCCGCAAGGTCCAGCTCACGACCTATGTCGGCCGCGAGGTCGCGTTCGGCATGAACAACATGACCAACGGCACCGTCCGCTCCGAGATCATCAAGGACCTGACGATGCAGAAGCTCAAGGCGCACGGCTACTGCTTCGAGGGCGAGCGCTTCAAGCTGCGCGTGAAGCCCGACGAACGCTTCGCGCCAAGCCCGAAGCCGAAGAAGAAGTCCTGATCGTCAGCCCGCAACGCCAGACCGGACGACACCCATGAGCATGAAGATCTCCCGGCCCGACTACGCGGCGCAATACGGCCCGACCACCGGCGACAAGATCCATCTGGCCGACACGGGCCTCGTCGCCGAGATCGAGCACGACTACACGACCTATGGCGACGAGCTGGTGTTCGGCGGAGGCAAGACCATCCGCGACGGCATGGGCCAGGCGTCCAAATGGAAGGCGAGCGACGGCGCGCTCGATCTCGTCGTCACCAACGCGGTGATCATCGACCCCATCCTCGGCGTCGTGAAGGGCGACATCGGCGTCAAGGACGGCATGATCGTCGGCGTCGGCAAGTCCGGCAATCCGGACACGATGAACATCACGCCGGGCCTGATCGTCTCCCCCAACACCGACATCCTGTCGGTCGAGGGCATGATCGTGACGCCCGGCTTCGTCGACATCCACCCGCATTTCGACAGCGTCCAGCAGCTCTACGAGTACCAGAACGCCGGCTTCACCACGGTGATCGGCGGCGGCTCCGGCCCGAAGACGGTCGGCATCGAATGCCCGGGCGTCTTCAACCTCCACCGCATGCTGGAGGCGATGGCGGACTTCCCGCTGAACTTCGGCAATTTCGGCAAGGGCAACGCCGCCACCAAGGGCGCGCTGATCGAGCAGATCGTGATTGGCGGCGCCACGGGCCTCAAGATCCACGAGGACTGGTCGTCGTCTCCGGCCTCAATCGAGACCTGCATGGACCTCGCCGACGAGCTCGACTTCCAGGTCCAGGTCCACGCCGACACGCTGAACGAGACCGGCTACTACGAGGAGACGATGGCGGCGATCAACGGCCGCGTCATGCACATCTACCACGCGGAAGGCGCCGGCGGCGGCAACGCGCCGGACATCATGCGCTGCGTGATGGAGCCGAACTGCCTGCCGAGCTCGACCAACCCGACCAATCCGTTCTCGATCAACACCTATGACGAAGAAATCGACATGCTGATCACATGTCACAACCTCAACAAGTCGGTGCCGACCGACATGGCCTTCATCCAGGGCCGCGCGCGCGCCGAGACGATGCGCGCCGAGGACGTGCTGCACGACATGGGCGCGATCTCGATGATCGGCTCCGACAGCCAGGGCGTCGGCCGCGCGGCGGAGAGCGCGCAGCGCTCCTTCCAGCTTGCGGCCGTCAACAAGCAGCGCTTCGGCCGCCTGTCCGAGGACGGCTCCGGCAACGACAACTACCGGATCAAGCGCTATCTCTCGAAGGTCACGATCAACCCGGCGATCACCTTCGGCGTCGACTCCTATGTCGGCTCGATCACGCCGGGCAAGCTCGCGGACCTCGTGTTCTGGCGGCCGAAATTCTTCATCGCCAAGCCCGAGGTCACGGTGAAGGGCGGCTTCATCACCCATGGCGCGATGGGCGATCCCGCGGGCTCGCTGATGACCTGCCAGCCGCTGAAGTACCGGCCGCAATACGGCTCGATGGGCGCCAATCCGGGCCGCCTCAGCTACTCCTTCGTCACCCAGGCGGCGCTCGACGCCGGGCTCGAGGGGCGCCTGCGCACCCACCAGACCCTGAAGCCCGTGAAGCGCACCCGCACGATCTCGAAGCGCGACATGATCCACAACAACGCCATGCCGAACATCGAGATCGATCCGGAGACCTACAACGTCTATGTCGACGGCGAGCGCATCACGGTGAAGCCCGCGAAGACGCTGCCGCTGACTCAGCTGTTCTACTTCCGCTGAGCCGGGGCATGGCGGTCATAACGGAGCTCGCGAAGCCTCTCGCCGACGGCCCGGAGCCCGCCGTCGTCGACGCGCTGGAGCTGACGTCGGAGGAGCGCGCCAGCCCGCATTTCTCGGCCCGGACGCTGGGCGGCCGGCAGGTCCGGGTGTCCCTGCCGCGCGGGACCGAGCTGCAGGACGGCGACGTGTTGTTGCGCGAGGGCGCGCTCGCGGTGGTCGTGCGCGCCGCCGCCGAGAAGTTGCTCTGGCTGACGCCGCGCGGGAACGACGTCGAGTGGCGCGCCGCCTGCTACCAGCTCGGAAACCTCCACCGGCCCGCCCGTTTCCTCGCGGAGGGGATTCTCACCCCGCGCGATCCCATGGTGCTCCAGATGCTGCGCGGCCTCGACGTCGCGGTCGAGGAGGTGACGCGGCCCTTCGTCGGCCGTCGCTTCGGGGCGGCGGGGGCGCACCATCATCACGACACCGACCACGGCCATCATCCCCATGATCACGGCGACCATCAGCACGGCCATGGCGAAGCGGCCGACGGCCACGGATAAGTCCGCAGCCTCGGCGTTTCGTCCGCGCGGCAATGGCGGCGACCAGCTGCTCGCGCTGCTGCAGCTGACCAACGCCTCGTTTCCGACCGGCGCCTTCACCCATTCCTGCGGCTTCGAAACCTGGATCTTCTCCGGCGCCGTCGCGGACGCGGCCGAGGCCGAGCGCCGCTGCCGCGACTGGCTGCGCTTCGGGCTCGCGACCTGCGACGCGGTCGCGGTCGCCGGCAGCTACCGCGCCGCCCTCGACGGCGACGTGGAGACGCTGGCCGCGCTCGACGCCGGGCTCGACGCGCTGAAGCTCGCCCGCGAGACGCGCGCGGCCTCCGTCATGACCGGAAAGGCGCTGCTCGCCGCGGGCCGCGACATCTTCGAGCTCGAGGGCATGCGCCGCTATCAGGCGATGATGGAGGACGGACGCTGCGCCGGCCACCACGCCGTCGTCTACGGGATCGCCGGCGCCGGCCTTGCGCTCGGCGAGGCCGAGACGGTGACGAGCTATCTCTGGAGCGGGTTCTCCAATCTCGTGGCGGTCACGCAGCGGCTCGTGCCGCTCGGCCAGGTCGACGCGCAGCGCATGATCGCGGCGGCAGGCCCGCTGATCGACGAATGCGCCGCGATCGCGCGCGCGCGGCCGCCGGAGCGCATGTGCTCGACCTACGCCGCGCTCGACGCCGCCGCGATGCGCCACGAGCGGCTGCCCACCCGTCTGTGCATTTCCTGACGCCTCACCCCAGTAGAAGGAGTTCGATGATGCGAAAGCCCATCCGGATCGGCATCGGCGGCCCCGTAGGCTCGGGGAAGACGGCGCTGCTCGTCCAGCTCTGCCGGGCGATGGGCCCGCGCCTCTCGATCGCGGTCATCACCAACGACATCTTCACCCGCGAGGACGCGGAGTTCGTGGCGAAGAGCGGCGCGATCGATCCGTCGCGCGTCGTCGGCGTCGAGACCGGCGGCTGCCCGCACACGGCGATCCGCGAGGACGTCTCGATGAACATGGTCGCGGTCGACACGCTGACGAAGCGCTTCCCCGACCTCGACGTCATTTTCATCGAGAGCGGCGGCGACAACCTCGCCGCGACCTTCAGCCCCGAGCTCGCCGACAGCCACATCTACGTCATCGACGTCGGCGAGGGCGAGAAGATCCCGCGCAAAGGTGGCCCCGGCATCACGCGCTCGCCGCTGCTGATCATCAACAAGATCGACATCGCGCAATATGTCGGCTCCGACCTCGGCGTGATGGACCGCGACGCCAAGCGCATGCGGCCGGGCAAGCCCTATTTCTTCACCGACATGAAGAGCGGCAAGGGACTCGACGAGGTCGTCGGCTGGATCGAGCGCGACGTGCTGTTCGAGGAGGCCGCCTGACATGGACGTCGTCCTGCCCCAGCCCGACTGGATCGTCGGCAAGCACGCGCTGATGAACCTGCACGCGGTCCGCCGCAACGGCCGCACCGAGGTCGACCCGAAGTCCTGGCGCATCCCCTATCAGTGGCAGGGCTGCCACTATCAGGATCATGACGACCAGCCCTTCCTGCTGCTGATCAACAGCGGCGGCGGCTTCGTCGAGGGCGACGCGGCGGAGCTGCACGCCACGCTCGAGCCGGACACGCGCACGCTGATCACGACCACGGCTGCGAGCAAGTTCTACAAATGTCCGGACGGCGCGACCTCGCGCGAGCTCGTCACCCTCAAGGTCGGCGCCGGCGCGCTGCTGGAGTACTGCCCGGACGAGTCGATCCCCTTCGCCCGCTCGCGCGTCGAGCGCCGCACGCGGATCGAGCTGCAGCCGACGTCGCGGCTGTTCGCGACCGACGTCGTCGCCGCCGGCCGCATCCATTACGGGGCGGGCGAGGCTTTCGCCTTCGACGATCTGTTCTCGGAATTCGAGGTGCTGGTCGCGGGCCGACCGGTCCTGACGGACCGGCTGATCTGCGAGGGCGAGGAGGTCGGCGCGCTGCGCAGGCTGTGGGACGGCGCGACGCATTCGGCGACCGTCATCCTGCACGCGCCCGGCCTTGCGGACGGGCTCGAGGCGGAGATCGAGGAGCGGCTCGGCGGGGACGGCGTCACCGCGAGCGGGGCGACCCGCAACGGCGACGCCATCGTCTGCCGCATCCTCGCCGCGGAGGCCTGGGCGTGCCACGAGGCGATCTTCCGCGCCTGGCAGGTCGCCCGCCCCGCGATCGCCGGCAAGGCGGCGCGCGCAATCCGGAAGTGCTGAGCCCCAGCCGTGATGCCCGCCTTCATGCGGGTGACGGTTTGGGCGACATATCCTCGACCGTCATCCCGGGCCTGTCCCGGGATCCATTCCCGCCGCCGGCGCCAAGCCCTTCGACACGCGGAGGAAATGGGTTCCGGGACAAGCCCGGAACGACGGCTGCGGGAGCGAACGCCGCCCCGCGAGGCGATCCGCGGCTCCCGCGCAGGTGGCTCGAAATATCCTCGCCGTCATCCCGGGCCTGTCCCGGGATCCATTCCCGCCGCCGGCGCCAAGCCCTTCGACATGCGGAGGAAATGGGTTCCAAGACAAGCCCGCAACGACGGCTGCGGCGGGAGTGCGAACGCCTCCCGGGGCGAGGCCCGCGCTCCTTTTCGAGCTGCGCTCTATTGCGACGCGATCCTGGTGCCGTTTCCTGAAAGATGGCTGTACATCCCGCGGCCTCCAGCTGCCCGATCTGGGCGGCGAGGGTCTGGCCTGACGTACTGACGCGGGCATAACCAATCATGCCCACATTTGCACCGGACTTTTGCGCCGCCCAGCCGATTGCAGAGATTGACCTAAAAATGCGGTGCATCAATTTAAGATTGTTGCACCGCTTACTGCTCAGGCAACACAAATACCTTCTACCTCAACCTTGCGGAAAAGATGCGGGGTTGCCGTGGCGCTGTCTGGATAGGCTCCAAGCTGCGCTTGAAACTCGGGATTGCTGAACGCAGCACGAAAGTGCGCGACCGACTGCCAGACGGCGTAATTCAAAAACACTCCGCTCCCAGCAATCCCCCTGTGAAGCTGGGTCGAGATAAAGCCCGCCTGCCGCTTCATTATGGCAGCGTCACTGGTCCATGCCGCAAGCAGCTTGTCGGCATCCTCTGGGGGAACGACAAACGTATTTATCAAGACTACAGGCCCGCCGCCCTCCTCGCCCATTTGAGCTGCGATCGTTACGGCGGGGTCCATTTCTAGGAACTTGGGCATGTATTAGTCCTTTCTGGTTACCGAGTGGAGACAGGCCGACGCTTAAACCGGCCAGTCATTTTGAAGCCGTCCCGCATATTGAGGCCGAGCAGGGTGAGGTTCGCCGCCCCTGCGAACAGTTCGAGCGCCTGCACCCCATAGAACGCTGTGTCGAACTCCCCCGCTTTAGCCTTGAAGGCAAGGAACAGCGCGGACGGGATCAAGACCAACACCCCAATAGCAGCAATAAAAGGCATGCGTTTTAGCTTGGCGCCAATCAGCCCACCTTTACGGCCTTTTGCCAGTGAGAAGCCCGTGCCGCCCGCTGCGGCGAGAGCGGGAACGAGAAGCAGGAATCCCCAAGGAATCGCCGTTTTGACGGTGGCGACCGCCTCATACGAGCCGCTTAATTCGCTGAAAGCGGTCGAGAGCCAGAAGGTGGCAATCGTCAGGATCGCAACCGCGCCCGCAATGGGATGGATCAGCTTTTTCATGGCCGGGCCGCCTTGGCTGGAGTAGTGTCACCAAGAACCATAAATGACATCATGATGTCAATATGGGTGTAGGATGACAATATGGCAAGACCGACCGGGAGGCCGAAAGCCGAAGCGTTGACGGAACTGCTCCTGACCATGTTTCGAGCGAACAATCTGACGCTCGCATGGGGCGACCGCCTTGTGTCGCCGCTTGGCCTCACCAGTGCCCGTTGGCAGATTTTAGGGGCGATCGTTCAGGCCGACCGGCCGCAGCCTGTGGCATGGCTGGCGCGTGATCTGGGTGCAAACCGCCAGAACGTGCAGCGCATCGTCAATGACCTGATGGGCGACGGGCTCGTGGCCTTCGAGCCGAATCCGCACCATAAGCGGGCGCAACTTGTCGTTCTGACTTCCAAAGGGCAGCAAACTTACGAGGCCGCCATTGAGCTCTATAATCCGCTTGTAGAGCTTTTGGCGGAAGGCTTGCCCGCCGACGAGATTGAGGCCGCGCAGCGCGTCCTGTCCGCTCTACGGACTAAGCTCGAAACAATCGCCGCAGACGACGAGTAGTTTCATAATGGAGATTATCCGCTTGATAGTCGCGGACGTGAGTCAGCCGCGCCTGCCAAACCCTCGCCGAGGACGGTAGAAAAGATGTATTCATGGTGGCGGGCGAAGTGCCCTTACGCAATCAACGATTACTGCGCGCCCGTGTGAATTTCTCTTACAAATCCACACGGAATCGTCGATGTCGGCCCCGCTCTAGCCGCCGGCCTCGCGGCGCTTCGCGACCTTCTCCGGCGTCACCTGGCCCGGCTTGCCGCCGAAATGCTGGATGACGTAGTTCGCGACCGCGGCGAGCTCGGCGTCGGTGTAGGCCGCGCCGAATTTCGGCATCCAGGCCGCCTGATGCACGGCGCGGAGGTCCGAGCCCTCCAGCATGACCTGCACGAGGTTCACGCCCTCCGGATCGTTCACCGCCCGTGTGCCGGCGAGCGCGGCGTAAGGGGTCTGCTGGCCCTTGCCGTTCCACTGGTGGCAGCTCGCGCAGGCGCCCTGGAAGATGCGGGCGCCGAGGCCGCCTTCCGCTCCGCTGGGCGCCGCCGCCCATGCGCTCGAGCTCAGCATCGAGTCCGGCGCCTTGGCCACCGTCACGCCGTCGTCGCTGACGCGCGGCTCGACCTTGCGGAGATAGGCGACCATCGCCGCGATGTCCTCCTTCGTCAGGAACTTCGTGCTGTTCGCGATGACTTCGGCCATCGGGCCGGACGCCGCGCCGCGGCCCTCGGCGTGGCCGGTCGCGAGGTAGCTCGCGATCTGCTCGTCGCTCCAGTCGCCGATGCCGACCGTCTTGTCGGGCGTGATGTTGTAAGCGCGCCAGCCGCGGATCTCGGTCCCGGCGAACTCCTTGCCCGACAGCGCGAAGGCGGCGTTGCGCGGCGTGTGGCATTCGCCGCAATGGCCGAGCGCGGTCGCGAGATAGGCGCCGCGGTTCTCGGCCTCGTTCAGCTCCGGATCCGGCCGGAAGCGCTTCTGGTCGAGGAAGGCGACGTTCCAGACCTTCATCGCCCAGCGCTGGTTGAACGGGAAGACGAGGTCGTTCTCCTTCGCCGGCGCGTTCTCCGCGGCGAGGCTGAACAGATAGGCCTTGATCGCGACCGCGTCGTCGCGCGTCAGGCCGGTGTAGGAGGTGTAGGGGAAGGCCGGGTAGAGGTTCGAGCCGTCCTTGGCGACGCCCTTGTGCAGCGCGCGGACGAAGTCGTCGTCGGACCAGTCGCCGATGCCGGTCGCCTTGTCCGGGGTGATGTTCGTCGAATAGAGCACGCCGAAGGGCAGTTTGAACGCCACGCCGCCGGCGAACGGCTTGCCGCCGGGCGTGGTGTGGCAGGCCGCGCAGTCCGCGGCGGCTGTCAGATATTTGCCGCGTTCGACGAGTTCGGGCGTCGGCGTGACGTCGGCGGCCCTGACCTCGCCGTCGCTCGTGACGAAGCGCCAGCCCGCGAAGCCGGCCGCGCCGACGATCACGATGGCGCCGAGCGCCGCGACCAGCTTGAGAAGCGCCTTCATGATCACGCGCCCCCGGCGGGAGCGGCGGCCGAAGCGACGTCACGCGGCGTCGGCGGCGAGGGCTCCCGCTCGGTCAGCGTCTTCTTCTCCGCGTCCTTGTTTTCGATCAGCAGCTTGCGGTCGATCGGGAGCGTGCGGATCCGCACGCCGGTCGCGGCGAAGATCGCGTTCGTCAGCGCCGGCGCCGCGATCGCGGTGCCGACCTCGCCGATGCCGCCAGGCGACTCCGCGGACTTGATCAGCGCGACCTCGATGTGCGGGACCTCGTTGATCCGCATCATGCGGTAGTCGTTGAAGTTGCTCTGCTCGGCCGCGCCGTTGGCGTAAGTGAGGTCGCCGTAGAGCGCCATGGTCCAGCCGAACACCAGGCCGCCCTGGATCTGCGCCTCGACGGTGTTCGGGTTCATCACCAGCCCGCAGTCGACGGCGGCCGAGGCCTTGGTGATCTTCACCTCGCCCTGCGGCGACACCTCGACCTCGACGATCGCGGTCACGAAAGAGCCGAACGGCGCGCCGGTCGCGACGCCGCGGCCCTTGCGGGGGCCGAGCTTTTCGCCCCAGCCGATCGCCTTGGCGGCCGCCTCCAGCGTGCCGAGGGCGCGCGGGTTCTTCGCGAGCAGCTTGCGGCGATAGTCGGCCGGGTCCTGCTTCGCCTCATGGGCGAGCTCGTCGAAGAAGCTCTCGACGGTGAACAGGTTGTGCGTCGGCCCGACGCCGCGCCACCAGCCGATCGGCAGCGCCTCCGGCATCTGGAAGGGCGCCCATTCCACCTTGGTGTTCGGCACGTGATAGACGAGCTCGGCCGCGCATTCCGTGGTGTCGGAGTCGAAGCCGTCCTTGCGCAGGATGACCGGCGCCCAGCGCGCCGCGACGGAAGCCCCCGTCACCTTGTCGGTGAAGACGATCGGCAGGCCGTCGTCGCCGAGCGTCGCCGACATCCGGTCGAGATAGGCCGGCCGCGGCACGTCGTGCTGCATGTCCTCCTCGCGCGTCCAGACCAGCTTGAGCGGGTAGGGGACCTGCTTTGCGAACTTCACGGCCGTCTCGATCGAATCCGTCTCGAGCCTGCGGCCGAAGCCGCCGCCGAGATAGTGGTTGTGGAGGATGACCTGGTCCTCGCGCAGGCCCGTGATCTTGGCCGCGACCGCCACCGCGCGGGTCGGCACCTGCGTGCCGACCCAGATCTCGCAGGCGTCGGGACGGACATGGACGATCGCGTTGAGCGGCTCCATGGCGGCGTGCGCCAGCATGGGCATCCTGTAGATCGCCTCGACCTTCTTCCCCGGCTTGCCGACGTCGCCCTCGGCCGAGGCGACCAGCGTCTTGCCGGTGAGCGAGGTCTCGTCCATCGCCTTGAACAGGCTTTCGGTCGAGAAGTCGGCGTGGGGGCCTGCGTCCCACTCCACGGCGAGCGCCTCGAGCCCCGTCTTGGCGGCCCAGAAATGCGCGCCCGACACCGCGACGCCGCCGTCGATCCGGATGACGTCCCTGACGCCGGCGACCTTCTTCGCCGCGGCCTCGTCGAGCGTCTTCACCGCGCCGCCGACATGCGGGCAGAGCGCGAGCGTCGCCACTTGCATGCCCGGCACGGAGACGTCGATGCCGAAGGGCATGCGGCCGTCGACCTTCTCGGCGGTGTCGACGCGCCGGAACGGCGTGCCGAGCAGCTTGAAGTCCTTCGGGTCCTTGAGCGCGACCTTGCCCGGCGGCGTCTGCTTCGCGGCGGCTTCGGCGAGCTCGTTGTAGGTGGCGGAGCGGCCGCTTTCCGCGTGCGTGACGACGCCCTTCTCCGCTTTGCAGCTCGCGGGATCGACGCCCCATTGCTCGGCGGCGGCGCCGACGAGCATGGTCCGGGCGGCCGCGCCGACCTCGCGCAGGCCCGTGTAGAAGGCGCGCACGCTGGTCGAGCCGCCGGTGATCTGCGACTTGAAGATCGGCGTCTGGTAGAGCTCCTCCACCGGCGGCGCGTGCTCGACGACGACCTGGCCCAGCCCGACCTCGAGCTCTTCGGCGATCAGCGCGGCCTCGGTCGAATAGATGCCCTGACCCATCTCGACGTTCGGGATGACGAGGCGAACCGGGCCCTCCTTGTCGATGCGAATGAAGGCGTTCGGCGCGAAAGCGGGGTTTCCGTCCTTCGCCGCGGCCGCGGCCTCGAGCTTGGCGAGGGGGGAGGCGTCCTGCGCCTTCGCGGCGCCGGCGCCGAACAGGAAGGCGAGGGTGAAGCCGCCGCCGGTCTGCAGCACGGCGCGGCGGGAGGGAGCGAAGGCGCTCATCGCACGACCTCCCCGGCGGGCGCGTTCGGGATGGTCTGCATCGCGACCTTCTCGCCGGTCGCGGCCTGCTTGATCGCCTGCCGGATGCGGACATAGGTGCCGCAGCGGCAGATGTTGCCCGCCATCGCCTCGTCGATCTGCGTGTCGGTCGGGTTCGGCGTGTGCGCGAGCAGCGCCGCCGCGCTCATGATCTGGCCGGACTGGCAGTAGCCGCACTGCACGACCTCGATGTCGAGCCAGGCGCCCTGCACCTTCCGGCCGACCTCCGTCTGGCCGAGCGCCTCGATGGTGACGACCTTCGCGCCGTCCAGCGATCCGACGGGGAGCACGCAGGAGCGCACCGCCTGGCCGTCGACATGCACCGTGCAGGCCCCGCATTGCGCGATCCCGCAGCCGAATTTGGTGCCGTTCATGCCGAGCAGGTCGCGCAGCGCCCACAGCAGCGGCATGTCCTCGGGCGCGTCGACCTGCCGGTCCTCGCCATTGACGTTGATGGAGATCATGGTCCGAAGCGCTCCCGCTTTCGGGGCGCCCGCCGGACGCGCCCAAATCGAAGACGCGCCGCTTGCCGGGCTCGCGACGGCCAGACTTTCTCAAAGCCCGGCCGGTCCGGCCCCTGCGCCGCGACGCGCCCCGCGCGGCCCCTCAACGGGGCCGACAGGCCGGCGACGCGCGTCGCCACGCCTTACGCGGTGTCATGCGCCACCTTAGAACCAGACAAACTCGAAGCGCATCATGCAATTCTGCAAGGCAGCCGGCTGCCCGGCGGCCTCTTGACCGCGCTTCCGCGGCCCGCCGCCGCGTCCGGGCATTTGATGCGCCCGGCGTCCGGGTGCATGACCCTTCCCGCTCAGGACGACCCGTTGGGGAGAGACCGCCATGACCGAACCCTTGCCCGCCTACAAATCGGTCGGGGAGCGCCGCTTCCGCGAGATCTCCGGTCTCTATTGGGAGGATTTCGAGCCCGGCGACGTCTATGAGCACCGGCCGGGGCGCACGTTGCTCGACGTCGACAATGTCTGGTTCACGCTGCTCACGATGAACACGCAGCCGGTCCATTTCGACGCCGCCTACGCCGACAAGACGGAGTGGCGGAAGCTCCTGGTCGACTCGACCTTCACGCTCGCGCTGCTGACGGGGATGAGCGTGCGCACCGTCTCCGCCAAGGTCGTCGCCAATCTCGGCTGGGACAAGGTCCGAGCGACCGCGCCGGTGTTCGCCGGCGACACGCTCTATGCGGAGAGCACGGTGCTCTCGAAACGGGAATCGAAGAGCCGCCCGACGCAGGGGATCGTGACGGTCTCGACGCGCGGGGTGAACCAGGACGGCGTCGAGGTCATGAGCTTCGAGCGCACCATGCTGGTCTACCGCCGCGGCCACTCTCCCGAAGACGCCGCGGGATATTGAGGCGAGCGTTCAGTCCCGCGGCCACGGCGTCTCCGGCACGGGGGTGACGGGGCCCCGGCCGTCGAACCACGATTCCACGTTCCGCATCGCGAGGTCGGCCATCGCTGCGCGGGTGACATGGGTGCCGGAGCCGACATGGGGCAGCAGCACGACGTTCCCCATCTGGATCAGCTCCGCCGGGACGTCCGGCTCCTGCGCGAACACGTCGAGGCCGGCAGCCGCGATCGTCCCGGTCTTGAGCGCCGCGATCAGCGCCGGTTCGTCGACCACCGAGCCGCGCGCGACGTTGATCAGCACGCCTCGCGGACCGAGCGCCTGCAACACTCCGGCGTCGATCACGCCGCGCGTCGCCGGTCCTCCGGGAAGGATCACGATCAGCACGTCGACCGCCGCCGCGAGCGCGGTCAGATCGGGAAAATGCTCGTAGTCGAGGCCCTTCACCTTGCGGCGCGCGTGATAGGCGATCGGCCGTCCGAACGGCTTCAGCCGGGCGGCGATCGCCTGCCCGATGCGGCCCATGCCGACGATCCCGATCGACCGGTCGCGCAGCGAGGCGGTCAGCGGATAGGCTCCCTTTGGCCAGGCCCCGGCGCGCAGAAAGCGGTCGGCCTGCGGCAGTTCGCGGATGGTGGCGAGGGTGAGCCCGACGGTCAGGTCGGCGACCTCGTCGGTCAGCACGTCCGGCGTGTTGGTGACGACGATCCCGCGCGCCTTCGCGGCCGCGACGTCGATCGTGTCGTAGCCGACGGCGAAGGTCGCGATCAGCTCGAGCCTGGGCAGCCGGTCCATCAGCGTAGCGTCCGTCGGCCCGTGGCCACGCGTCGTCATGGCCCGGATCGCCGCGCCATGCTCCGCGATGATGGCGTCAAGCGTCTCGGGCGTCGCCGGCAGCACGGCGAAGCGGCGCGACAGCCGCTCCTCGACGCCCGGCATGAACGGTCCGAGGCACAGCACGGGTTCGGGTTCGCTGGACGGCATCGGCCTATCGATCTTCGGTAAGTTTCACGAGCCGCATGCCATCTTTGTGCGGCCAATGCCCAGTCGCGGTTGGAGCAGGATTCACCGCTTTGCGGCGCAGGTGGCCACAACTTTGTTGTCGGGATCTGCCCCTTGAACCTTCGTTGTGAACGCTCGGGCCGCGGCAAGGCATGCGTTTCGAGTCTCGAATTCTACGGTCGTCACGGCGAGGCTCTGGTATCCGCTTATCAATATGATCAGAACGTAGATCGCCACAGGTTGATCCTCCGTCGTGTCGCGGGGCACCCTACCATCGCCACCAATCGGCAACATCCGTAATGCCGCGGTCGCGCGAGGGGGGCTACGTTCAGCCTTCGCCATCGACGGCCTAACGAGCGGTCCGCGTAACGTCGCAGGCCAGCCCCAACGAGAGGCGGCCGAAAGGCCGAACGCCCATGCGTCGTCTACGCCGCGCCAAGATCGTCGCGACCGTCGGTCCCGCGAGCTCGTCGCCCCAGATGCTGAAGGCGCTGTTCGAGGCGGGCGTCGACACGTTCCGCCTGAACTTCAGCCACGGCGTGCAGGAGGACCACGCCCGGGTCCACGCCGCGATCCGGGCGCTCGAGGCCGAGACCGGCCGCCCGATCGGCATTCTGCAGGACCTGCAGGGCCCCAAGATCCGCGTCGGCGTCGTGAGAGACGGCGGGCTCGTGGTGGCGCCGGGCGACAAGATCGCCTTCACGCTCAATGGCGGCTCCGGCGAGAAGGACCAGATCCCGCTGCGGCATCCGGAGATCTTCGCGGCCGTCGAGCCCGGCCACCAGTTGCTGATCGACGACGGCCGGGTGCGGGTGCGCGTGACCTCGCCCGGCGCTGAACGGATCGAGGCCGAAGTGCTGGTCGGCGGCGTGATCTCGAACCGCAAGGGCGTCAACCTGCCGGGCACGGTGCTCGATTTGTCGCCGCTGACGGAGAAGGACCGCGCCGACCTCGCCTTCGGGCTGGAGCTCGGCGTCGACTGGGTCGCCCTGTCCTTCGTGCAGCGGGCGTCCGACGTGCTGGAGGCGCGCGGCCTCATCGGCGACCGCGCCGGCGTCATGTCGAAGATCGAGAAGCCGGCCGCGCTCGACCACATCGAGGAGATCATCCGCCTGTCCGACGCCATCATGGTCGCGCGCGGCGATCTCGGCGTCGAGATCCCGCATGAGGACGTGCCCGGCCGCCAGAAGGAGCTGATCCGCGCCTGCCGGCTCGCCGTGAAGCCGGTGATCGTCGCGACCCAGATGCTCGATTCGATGGTCGCCGCCCCGACGCCCACCCGTGCCGAGGCCTCCGACGTCGCCACCGCGATCTATGACGGCGCGGACGCCGTGATGCTCTCCGCGGAATCCGCGACCGGCGCCTATCCGCGCGAGACCGTCGAGATGATGGCGCGCATCATCAGCTCCACCGAGCGCCACAAGCTCTACCCGCAGATCATCAAGGCGACGGAGCCCGACGTCGAAACCACCCCGCCGCACGCGGTGGCCGCCGCCGCGGCCGATCTCGCCGAGGCGATCGGGGCGCCCGCGATCGTCGCCTTCACCTCGAGCGGCACAACCGCTGCGCGCATCGCGCGCAAGCGGCCGCCGATCCCGATCCTCGCCATGACGACCGAGGTCGCGACGGCGCGCCGCCTCAGCCTGCTCTGGGGCGCCCACAGCGTGCTGTCCGACGTGGTCAGGACCTATGACGACATGGTCGAAAAGGCGGGCGCCTGCGCGATCGCGGAAGGCTTCGCGAAACGGGCCGACCTCATCGTCGTGGTCTGCGGCATTCCCTTCGCGGTCGCCGGCACGACGAACAATCTGCGCGTGGTCCAGCTCTGACGCCCCGAATCGTGGTTATTTTTTCGTTAACGCCGCCCGCATACGTAGAATCGCGGATGACGGAAAGCGGCCGTTTTGCTTGCTTGCCGACTTGACGCTCGTCACGCCCGATCCCCTGGATGCGGCCGCGACGGGCGCGTGAGGGTCGGTCATGGACAAGCTCGTCGAAATCAGCGCGCAGGCCGTCGGCGGCGAGGACGCGCTGCGCACCCTTCGCGCCGCGGCGAGCCAGGGCGCGCTGTCCTTCGCCATCGCAGCCCTCGTCGCCGCGCCCCTCGTGGTCGTCGCGCTCGTGGGGCTCGGGCTGCGCTGACGGCGCAGGCGAAACCAGCCGCGCGGACAGATCAGCTAAGGCGTTCAGGGCTGACCGGACCGGTCGTACTTTGGTCGTGAGCCCGGAACTCTTTCCCAGGTCCGGCGGTTCGCTCCTCACCTGAAGCAAGCCGCGTCCGCAGACCCCCGGTTCGACCGGAGCGTCCGCCGCGCGAGCGACTGAGGAGCGATAAACCGTGCATCCGCTTGTTGGTACGCCGTTCGCGTTCTGGATGACCCAGATGATGTGCTGGAACGCCATGTTCCTGCAGCCCGCCCCGCGCCGATCGCAGCCCCGGTCGTAAGCGCCCTCCCGCCGCGAAGACCGTCATCCGAACTCGGACGGCTCCGCCGGCGCGCTTTCAGCTCAGATCACGCCTTGGCTTGCGCCGGCGATCCCGTTGCCCGGCGCTGTTCATCGCGCGGCGCCGGAACCGGCGGCGCGCGGGGACGTTTCACGCGAGGCGGACGGCATACGCCGCACCTGATCCGGAAAGGACACCGACATGGTCGACCGTTCGCGGGCGAACGCCCGATCGCTGGTCGCGCGCGCGGATTGCGCCGCCACGCTGCGTCTGGCCGCCGTCTGGGGCTTCGGGCTCTGGATCGCCGCGACGCTTCTCGCGGCGTGACGCGGCCTCCTCCCCGCCCGGTCCCCCGCGGTTCGGAGCAGCCGGGCGCGGCTCACGGGATAAGCGCCGCCATCCCGACGGCGTGACGCGCGGCCCGCAAGCCGCCGGAAGCAGGGAGAGTGACATGTCGATGATGCGCGCAATCGGCATCCCGTCGCTGGCGACGCTAGCGCTCGTCGCGGCCCTTGGCGCGGCCTCCGCGCAGAGCGGCGGCGGATCGGGCGGAAGCTCGTCCGGCGGGTCGGCGGGCGGCGGCTCGGGGACGAGCGGGTCCTCGGTCGGCGCAGGCGGGTCCGGCTCCGCGGCCGGCATGCCCTCGGTCTCGCGGTCGTCGCCATCGGTCCGCTCGGACCAGTCGACCGGCGCGTCGTCAGGCGGCGGAACGCACGCCCGCGGCGACACGACCGGCGGCCAGTCGACCGGCACGACGGATTCGGAAGTCCACGGCCGCACCGTTCATTGCCCGGACGGCACGCTCGGAAACACGGCTGCGGGCGGCTGTCTCGGCGGCTCTCCGACGCGCTGACGTCGAGCGGCGGCGGTCCGCGCGCGCAGGGCGCGACGCGGCCCGGCGCTTGACCTAGGCGCCGCGCGGCGCGATGGGACGTCCGCACGTCCCGTCGTCCGCGAGGAGCCGCTCATGTCATTCACGCTGGCCAAGACCGAACGCCTCGCCGCGATCCTGTCTCAGGCGCCCGTCATTCCGGTCCTGACCTTCCATGACGTCAAGACGGGCCTCGCTTGCGCGAAGGCGTTGCGCGACGGCGGGCTGACCGTGCTCGAAGTCACCATGCGCACCCGCCAGGCGCTCGAGGCGCTGAAGGCGATCGTCGACGAGGTCGACGGCGTCACCGTCGGCGCTGGCACCGTGCTCGAGCCCGAGCATGTCCAGGACGCGATCGTCGCCGGCGCGGCCTTCCTCGTCAGTCCCGGCTCGAGCTCCCGGCTGATGGCCGCGGGCAGCGAGGCGCCGATTCCCTACCTTCCCGGCGTATCCACCGTCTCGGAGGCGATGCAGCTCGCCGAGCGCGGCGCGACCTTCGCCAAGTTCTTTCCCGCAGGGCCCGCCGGCGGGCCGGCTTTCCTGAAATCGCTCGTCGCGCCGCTGCCGGGCCTGCATTTCTGCCCCACCGGGGGCATCGACCTGAAAAACGCGCCCGACTATCTCGCGCTCCGCAACGTGGTCTGCGTCGGCGGCTCATGGGTGACGCCGGAGGCCGCACTCGAGGCGGGGGACTGGGCGAAGGTCACGGCGCTCGCCAAGGAAGCCTCCGGACTGAAGGCGCGGCCCGGCGCCTGATCTTGCAGCAGCCCTGCTTCGGCACTACGTCCGGCGTCGTCCCATTTCCTGACCTGCCGGAGACCCCGACATGATCGACGCCAAGAAGATCCTCGATCAGTTCCTTGGCTCGAACGCCTCAGGCGGTCTCGGCGGCGCGCTGTCGCGCATGGGCGGCCCGGGCGCGCCCACCCGGCAGGAGCCCGCCACGCGCGGATCGGACGGCGGCGGATTCGGCGATCTTCTCAACCAGCTCGGCGGCGGGGCCAAGGGCGGCTCCGGCGGCGCTTTGGGCGGCCTGGGTGGTATCGGGGGCCTCGCCGGCGGCGCGCTCGCGGGCGGCCTCGCATCGATCCTGATGGGCAAGGGCAAGAAGTCTCTGCCGATCTCCGGCTCGGCCATGAAGCTCGGCGGCCTCGCGATCCTCGGCGGCCTCGCCTACAAGGCGTGGCAGAACCATCAGGCGAGCCAGCAGGCGGCCGGCGGCGGGCAGGCGTCCGCCCCGCAGCCGCTGCCGCGCGCCGAACCCGTGCCGGTCTCGCCGCCGCCTCCGGACTCGCCGTTCTCGCCCTCCTCGCCGGCGGAGGAGGAGCAGCTCGGTCTTCTCCTGGTGCGCGCGATGATCGCCGCCGCCCGCGCGGACGGCCATATCGACGGCGAGGAGATCGCGAAGATCCGTGAGGCGCTGAAGGCCTCGGGCGCCGGCGACGACGAACAGGGCTTCCTTCTGCAATATCTGGGCAAGCCGGACGATCTCGACGCCATAGCCGCCGAGGCGCGCGGCCCCGAGCTCGCCTCGGAGGTGTGGCTCGCCGCCCGTCTGACGGCCGACCCCGACACCCAAGCCGAGCAGGCCTTCCTGAAGACCTTCGCCGACAAGCTCGGCCTCGGCGCTCCGCTCGTCGCCCATCTCGAGGCGACCGCGGCGCAGGCGAAGCAGTCGGGCGTCTCGGCCGCCTGAGGGCCGATCGGAACGATCCCGGGCCGGCGTCGGTTCGGGCCACACAGTGAGCGAGAGGCTTTCTCATGTCCGAAACGGTCGTCACCCCCAAGCTCCGAGAGCGCGCCCGCAAGCTCTGGGTCGACGCCGGCTCGCCGAAGGGCCGCGAAGAGGACTTCCTCGAGCGCGCCAAGGAGCTCGCGGCGATGGAGTCGAACCCCAAGGCCGGGCTCGAGCCGAACCCGCTCGCCGACGGGATCGTCACCGACGCCGAGCGCGGCCGCTATGTCGAGGAGGCGAGCCTTCAGGACAATCTCGGCGAGTTCCCCGGCCTCCAGCGCGACCAGGGCGACAAGGACCCGACGCCCTGACGGGTTGAGCGTGGTCCCGGGCGGCGCGTAAGCGCAGCACGCCCGGGATCCCCTAGAACTTCGTCATGGTCCGGCTTGACCGGACCATCCATGCCGGACGCCGAGCGCGACGCCCGGCATGGGTCCTCCGGTCAAGCCGGAGGACGACGCGGCGTTTCATTCGCCCGTCGGAGAACCTGTCCAGATAGGCTGTCGGCCGCCGGGAAGACGTTTCTCGCGTCCTACGCCGCCGGCTTGCGCTCCTCCAGGAACCGCTTCATCCGCTGGAGCGCGCGTTCGATGTTCTCGGCCGAATTGGCGTAGGACAGCCGGACATAGCCCTCGCCGAGAATTCCGAAATCCGGGCCGCCGATGATCGCGACGCCTGCCTCCTCCAGCAGCGCGGAGGCGAGCGCCTTGGCCTTCCAGCCGGTCTCCTTGACGTTCGGGAAGGCGTAGAAGGCGCCCTTCGGCGTCGCCGCCGACACGCCCGGCAGCGCGTTCAGCCCCTCCGTCACCAGCTTGCGGCGTTTGTCGAATTCGGCGCGCATATGCGCGACGGCGTCCTGCGGGCCGTCGAGCGCGGCGATCCCGGCATATTGCGCGGACGCGTTCACGCAGGACCAGGCGTTGACCGCGAGCTTGCGGACGTCGTCGTACAGCGCCTTCGGCCAGACCGACCAGCCAAGGCGCCAGCCCGTCATGGCGTAGGTCTTCGACCACCCGTTCAGCACGATCAGCCGGTCGCGGATTTCGGGATAGGCGAGCAGCGTGCGGTGCTCCAGCCCGTCGAAGATCAGCTGGTCGTAGATCTCGTCGGACAGGATCGCGACGTCGGGGAAGGCTGCGAGGCCCTTGACGAGCTTCTCGATCTCGTCGGCCGGCGTGACGCCGCCGGTCGGGTTCGCCGGCGAGTTGATGATCAAGAGCCGCGTCTTCGGCGTGATCAGCGCCAGCGTCTCGTCCGCCGAGAAGGCGAAGCCGTTCTCCTCGCGGATCGGCACCGGGATCGGGTTGGCGCCGGTGTGCTCGATCATCGAACGGTAGATGGGAAAGCCGGGGTCCGGATAGAGGATGTCGACGCCGGGCTCTCCGAACAGGCGGATCGCGGCGTACATCGTGACCTTGCCGCCGGGCACGATCATCACGAGGTCGGGGTCGACCTCGACGCCGAACCGCCGGTGAAGGTCGCGCGCCACCGCCTCGCGCAAGGGCAGGATGCCCGTCGAGGGCGTGTAGCCGTGATGGCCGTCCCGGAGCGCCTTCACCGCCGCCTCCACGACATGCTCCGGCGTCGGAAAATCCGGCTGGCCGATGCCGAGATTGACGATGTCGCGGCCTTCGCCCGCGAGCTTGGTCGCGCGGGCGAGCACGGCGAAGGCGTTCTCCTCCCCGATCCGGTCGAAGGCGTCGACGGTCTTCAGCATGGGGGTCTCCGTTTGGCCGTGGCCGCCCCAAAGAACGTGGAACCATCCGCTGCGGCAAGTGTTCGATTCGAGGAGAGCCGGGTCGCGATGCGACCCCCGGCGGGCGCGCAGCCGAACGGCGCGACGCTCCCTCGGCTCGAGACAATTGAGGAGAACGACATGACCAACCGTCTCGACGGACGCAAGATCGCAGTTCTGGCCACCGACGGCTTCGAGCAGGTGGAGCTGACCGAACCCGTGAAGGCGCTGAAGGAGGCCGGCGCGACCGTGACGGTCGTAAGCCCGAAGAGCGGCGCCATCCAGGGCTTCAAGCACGACAAGCCGGGCGACCAGGTGCCGGTCGACCAGGATCTCGCAAGCGCCGACGCCGGCGCCTTCGACGGGCTGCTCATTCCCGGCGGGCTGTTCAATCCCGACGCGCTGCGCATCGACGACAAGGCGAAAGCCTTCGCCAAGGCGTTCTTCGACGCCGGCAAGCCGGTCGCCGCGATCTGCCATGGGCCGCAGGTGCTGATCAGCGCAGCGCTGGTGAAGGGCCGCAAGATGACGGCGTGGCAGGCCGTCCAGATCGACCTCGCGAACGCCGGCGCGATCGTCTCGGACGAGCCGGTCGTGGTCGATCAGGGCCTCGTCACGAGCCGCAAGCCCGACGACATCCCGGCCTTCAACGCGAAGATCATCGAGGAATTCGCGGAAGGCCGGCATCCGGGCCAGAGGCGCGCCGCCTGACGACAGGCGCCGCTTCCGACGCACTTATCGAACGGCGGGCGCAAGCCCGCCGTTTTTGCGTGCGAGAGGCAGGTGCACAGGGAGCTCGGACCCATGCGGAACGGACCAATCGTTGCGGCGCTCGCCGTCGCGCTGTCGGCGTCGCCGGCGCTCGCCGCGCCGAAAACCTTCGTGGTGGCGACCAAGGCCGGTCGCTCGAATGTCGAGGTGACGGTCGTGCTTCACCCCCAGGTCGACCGGTGCGCCAAACCGCTGGTCGCCGAGATCCGCAAGCAGGTCGCGCTGCAGGGCGCGGCGCATGTCCGCGCGCATCTGAAAACCGTGGTCAAGGCGAGCGGCACCGACGCGAGCGGCAAGGGGCAGTTCTTCGGCCTGAGCTTCCTCGCCGGCTGCCCGGCCGACGGCACGGCCTGGATCGCCTTCCCAGCGCAGGGCAAGGATAAGCAGGTATCGCGCTTCGCGCCCGGGCTCGGCTGGTCGCCGATGCAGCCGATCTGATCGACCCCATGCGGATCTGATCGACCCCATGACGAAAAATGGCTGGACGGGAGACGGCGCGACGGCGATGGACGGCGTCGACACCGTGCTCGGCGAGGCTGCCATGACGACCGCACCCGGACTCCAAGCCCCTGACGCCCTGCCGCGCGGGCCGGTCGTCGCCGGCGGCCCCTGTCCGCGCCCCGAGGCCGTGACGCTCGAGGGTCGGCATGTGCGCCTCGGACCGGTCGAGCCGGGCCGGGACGCCGCCGACCTGTTCGCCGCGACCTCCGGCCCGCAGAACGAGCGGCTCTTCGCCTATCTCTTCACCGGTCCTTACGCCGACGAAAGCCAGCTCACCGCCGAACTCGAGGCCGCGAAGGCCTCGAAGGACGTCGCGATCCTCGCAATCCGCGACCGGGCGAGCGGGCGGACCGTCGGGCGCGCCTCCTACATGCGCATCGAGCCTGCGCATCGCGTCGTCGAGGTCGGCTCGATCCTGTTCGCGCCCTCGCTCGCCCGCACGGCGGCGGCGACGGAGGCGATGCTGCTGATGGCGTCCCACGCCTTCGACACGCTCGGCTACCGCCGCTACGAGTGGAAATGCGACGCGCTCAACGCGCCCTCCCGGGCCGCGGCGCTGCGCCTCGGCTTCCGCTTCGAGGGGATCTTTTCAAAGCACATGATCGTCAAGGGCCGCAGCCGCGACACAGCCTGGTTCGCGATCGTCGACGATGAGTGGCCGCGCGTGAAGGCGGCGATGGAGGCCTGGCTGGCGCCCGGCAATTTCGACGCCGACGGCCGCCAGAAGCGCGCCCTCGCCGACATCCGCAAAGCCCTGTAGCCCGCGGGGGCCTATTCGTCCGGCTCGTCGTCGATGTCGGCCTCGGGCGTGGTCCCGCCGAGCCTGGTCGTGACGTTGCGCCCGATCTTGCGGAGCAGCTTGCGGAGCCGCTTTTTGTCCTTGCCGTCGAGATCGTCGACCGCCTCGCGCTCCAGCGTCTGCCAGATGTCCTCGACCGCGGCGGCGCGGCGCCTGCCCTCGTCGGTGAGCTCGACGCGCACCATGCGGCCGTCTCCGTTGGAGGTGCGGCGCTCGACGAGCCCCTGCGCGGCGAGGCGGGCGACGGTCTTCGACGCCGTCGGCGGCCGCACGCGCAGTTCGGCTGCGAGCTCGCTCATGGTGCGGCCGTTCTCGGCCGCGAGCAGCGTCAGCACCTGTTCCTGGCCGGGAAACAGCCCGATCTCCGTCAGCAGCTGCGCGCTGCGCACCCGGTGAAGCCGGGCGGCGTGCAGCAGCTCGTAGCCGACGCTCTTCGTATAGGGACTTTTCATGCGCATGCTCCCCCCAACCCGGCGGCGTATTCGCCTTGCCGACAAAGCATATGTTGTTCGTATGACGGTATGTCGAGCGATCCAAAGGATTGATGAATGAGCGGTTCCGCGGCGGGCGCCAGGTCTTTGCCGGCGAAGGGAGGAGGTTAGGCGTTGAGTCTGCTGATCACCGCCTTCGGCCGTTTCGACGGCGGCCCCAACTGCTCCGAAGCGCTGCTCGACCGACTGCGCGCCGAGCGCGGCGCGCTCGAGACGGAGTGGGGCGCGCCGGTGGCCTGCGAACTGCTCGCCGTCGACACCGCGGGCGTCGACGCCGCTCTGAAGGCCGCGCTCAGCACGCATCGGCCGACGCATGTCCTGCTCACGGGGCAGGCGGCCGGGCGCGACGCGCTGACCTTCGAGCGCGTCGCCCGCAACCGGCGCGATCTCGGCGTCGCCGACTGTCGCGGCCGGATCGGGCCGCTCGGGCCCGTGCGCGCAGGCGGTCCGGACCGTCGGGCCGCCACGTGGCCGGATCTCGACGGCCTCTGCGCCGCCCTGGCCGCGGACGGGCTTCCGGCGCGGCCGTCCGACGACGCCGGGACGCATCTCTGCAACCAGACGCTCTATCTCGCGCTGGAGGCGGCCGAGACGGCCGACCCGCCCTTCGTCGCGACCTTCCTGCATCTGCCGCTTCTGCCCGAGCAGGTGGCGGCCGCCGTGCCCGCCGCGGCGCGGCTAGAGGCCTGCTTCGCGCTGCCGCTCGACGACATGGCGCGTGCGGTCCGGCTCGTTCTGCGCCATACCCGGCGCGACGCCTGACGCCCGAGGGAGACCGCATGGCCCTGCCGCGCCGCCGCTGGACCGAGATGACGACCGAGGATTTTCGCGATCCCGACGTCGGATCGTGGATCGCGGTGCTGCCGGTCGCGGCCGTCGAGCAGCATGGCCCTCATCTCCCGCTCGGCGTCGACGCCCTGATCGGCGCGGCCTATCTCGCGGCCGCCGAGCCGCTGATCCCGGACGACCTGCCCGTCACGGTCCTGCCGATGCAGGCGGTCGGGACATCGGTCGAGCACGAGGCGTTCCCCGGCACGCTGGCGCTGTCGCCCGAGACGGTCGTCCGCGCCTGGATCGAGATCGGCGAGGCGGTGGCCCGGGCGGGCGTCCGCAAGCTCGTGCTGATCAACAGCCATGGCGGCAATTCGGCAGCCCTCGAGCTCGTCGCCCGCGCCTTGCGCGCTCGCTTCCGGATGCTCGCCGTGACCGCCTCCTGGAGCCGCTTCGGCTATCCCGACGGGCTGTTCTCCCCCGAGGAGATCCGTCACGGAATTCATGGCGGCGCGATCGAGACCTCGCTGATGCTCGCAGCCCATCCCGAACTGGTGCGGCGCGACAAGGTCCGCGCCTTCCCCTCGGCGGCGGCGGAGATGGAGCGCGGCTACGCCTGGCTGCGCCCGGACCGCCCCGCAGGCTTCGGCTGGATGGCGCAGGACCTCAATCCCGAGGGCGCCCTCGGCGACGCGACGGCGGCGACGGCCGAGGCCGGGCGCGCGGCGCTCGCGCACGGCGCCCGCGCCTTCGTCGAGCTGCTCGACGACGTCCGCCGCTTCCCGCTCGATCGGCTCCGGCCGGGGCCGGCGGGAGCGTAGGTCGAGATCGCCTCGCCCGACCCCGCACAAGATCCCCCGCCGTCATCCCGGGCCTGTCCCGGGATCCATTCCCGCCGCCGGCGACAAACCATTTCGAGCGCGGAGGATATGGGTTCCGGGACAGGCCCGGAACGACGCCGGCGCTGGACGCCGCGATTCCAACAACCTGGTCTGGTCTGCGAGGACGGGTCGACAATCGCGCCCCGGCGCACCACCATGGTCGAAACGCCGGCGGGCGAAAGAATTCTCAGGAAGGGGACGGCCTATGGGCGAAGTGCGACAGGACGAGCGGCTGATCGAGGGTCTCAGCGTCATCGAGACCTCCGAGACCGACAACGTGCTGCGCTGGGACGGAACCGCGCTCTATGTCGAGCACGACGTCTACCACAACGGCCAGCTGGTCCACCGCCGCTACCGCCGTCGCGTCACGGCGGAGGTCGCGCGGGTCCTGCTGTCGGTCATCGCCGGAAAGGCCTGAGCGCCTCGCTCATCCCTTCAGGAAAGCCATGATCCGCTCGAAGGCCGGCGCCGCGTTGGGCTCCGGCAACGACGTGAAGACATGCGCCGAGCCCGGCCAGAGCGAGAGCTCCGCCGCGCCGCCGGCCGCCGTCCAGCGCGCCGCCATGAACAGCGTGTCGTCGACCAGCGCGTCGCGGGTCCCCACCGTGAACAGCGCCGGCGGCATGCCTGAGAGATCGGCGTAGAGCGGCGACACGTCGGGATCGTCCAGGGCCTCGCCGTTCTGCAGGTAGTGCGCCGCGAACATGCGGATGTCGCGGGTGTTCAGCACCAGATGCTGCGTGCCGAACCGCCGCGCGCTCGGCGTCAGGCCGAGATCGTAGCTTCCGGCCGAGAGGTTGGCGCGCGCGAAGGGCGACAGCCCGTGCCGGTCGCGCAGCCGCAGCAGGGTGACGACCGCGAGATGGGCGCCGGCCGATTCGCCGCCGATCAGCAGCGTCTTCGCGCCGAACCGCGCCGCGGCCTCCCGCGCGACCCAGAGCGCGGCCGCCTCGCAATCGTCGGGGCCTGCGGGGTAGGGGTGTTCGGGCGCGAGCCGGTAGTGGACCGAAAGGCAGGCGATCCCGCATTCGGTCGCGAGCCGCTCGAGCCGCGGATCGTCCTGGTCGGCCGAGCCGAGCGTCCATCCGCCGCTGTGAACGTGAAGATAGACCGCCGACGGCGTCTCCGGCGCGATGACGCGGAGCGCAAGCGGGCCGCCGGGGCCCGCGATCGTCAGCGTCTCCGCCCGCTGGCTCTTCGGCTCGACCACGAACGGCGTCACCCCCTGCTTGCGCAGGTCGCGCACCGCCTGCGGCCCGAGCGACCAGATGTTCGGCGCCTTTTGCGCCGCCTCGATCAGGCGCTCATTGACCTCGATCGTGCCGGCCGGCGCGGCGTCGGGCCGAAAGGCCTCCGGATCGATCGTCAGCGGCGGTCGACTCATCGCGTCGGTCCTTGTTCGGGAAGGGCGCAGAAAACGCGGGATGGGGACTGGCCGCAAGTCCGGACCGGCCCATGATCCGGCCATGGATCGATCGACGCGCCGCCCTGACGTCGCAGCCGGCCCCGCCGGCCACCAGGCGATCGCGCGCTTCGAGGTCGAGACAAGCGGCCCCGGCCTCACCGACGTGACGTCCGAGGTCGCGCGGATGCTCGAAGATGGCGGGGCGGGCGATGGGCTCCTCACGCTCTTCGTCCGGCACACCTCGGCCTCGCTCACGATCCAGGAAAACGCCAGCCCGGAGGTGCGCGACGATCTCGTCGACGCGCTCGACCGGCTCGCGCCGCGCGACGCCGGCTGGCGGCACGACGACGAGGGCTCCGACGACATGCCGGCCCATGTGAAATCCGTGCTCACCGGCGTCTCCGTCGCCGTTCCCGTCATCGGCGGCCGCCTGGCGCTCGGGACGTGGCAGGCGATCTATCTGGTCGAGCACCGCGACCGGCCGCACCGCCGCTCGCTCATCGCTCATTTCATCGGCTCGAGGTCCGGCGGCTGACCGCGGGGGCGCCCTTCGGCGCGTTAATTCGGCAACGGATGCGGTTGCATGTGAATAGAGGCGTTCTATCGCATCGATTTTACGTTTGCGAAGCGGTATCACGTCCTCATGACGAGCGCCGATCCCGCCTATCGCCTTCTCATTGCTGACGATCATCCGTTGTTCCGCACAGCGCTCAAGGAAGCGATGTCGGGCGAGGCGGCCGCGATCCTCGAAGCCGGCTCCTTCGACGAAGCGTCGAAGACGCTTGAGGCCGACCCGACGCTCGATCTCGTGCTGCTCGACCTCAACATGCCCGGCGTCAGCGGCTTCTCCGGCCTGATGTATCTCCGCGCGCAGTACCCGTCGGTGCCGGTCGTGGTGGTCTCCGCCAATGAGGACCCCAAGGTGATCCGCCGCTGCATGGAGTTCGGCGCCTCGGGCTTCATTCCGAAGACGCTCGGCGTCGACGTGATGCGCAGCGCCGTGCGCGCCGTGCTCGAAGGCGACGAGTGGACGCCGCCCGGCATCGACCTCGCGGCCGCCGGCGACGACGAATCCGCTAAGCTCGCCCAGCGGCTCGGCACGCTGACGCCGCAGCAGGTGCGCGTGCTGATGATGCTGAGCCAGGGCCTGCTCAACAAGCAGATCGCCTATGAGCTCGGGGTCTCCGAGGCGACGGTCAAGGCGCATGTCTCGGCGATCCTCGCCAAGCTCGGCGTCGAAAGCCGCACCCAGGCCGTCATCGCCGCGGCGAAGATCGAAGCCGGCCAGTGGCCGGAGCGCGCCGCGAACTGACGCCGCCGTCGTTCCGGGCTCGTCCCGGAACCCACTGCCTCAGCGTTTCGCACGGATTGGCGCCGGCGGCGGGAATGGATCCCGGGATAAACCCGGGATGACCGGCGAGGATCTCGCGCTCCCGCCTACCGCGGCCCCGCATAAGGCCGCCGCGACTTGCCCGACTGCTTCCAGAACCGTTTCTGCCGCGTCCGCGCCTCCCGCGTGAGGTCGAGGCCGAATCCCTCATAGACCTCCGCGATCGTCGCGAGCGGGCGGGCGGTCAGCCGCTCGTAGCGCAGGCCGAGCGCCCGCCCGGGCGGCAGCGCGCGCCAGTCGGCGTCGAGCCTGTCCATGACGCGGGCGTGCAGCCTCTCCGCCTCGTCCGCCGAGAACGCCGGCGCCGCGCCCTGCAGGGAGAACATGCCGGCCATGCCGTCCATCATCCGGCGGAGCGAGCGCAGCGTCTCGTCGCGATCGCGGTCGATGCGCAGGAAGCGCGCCGTGGGGTAGAGCGCGGCGAGCTCGGCGATCCGCGTGGAGTTCGCGGGGTTCTTCAGCAGCGGCGCGCGCGTCGGATGCTTGACGCGCAGCGTCTTCAGGAAGCGGCCATGCGCCGTGCTCCAGGCACGCCACGGATCGCCGCCGCCCTCGAAGAACAGCGCCTCGTCGATCAGCCGCGCCCGCGCGCGCGGGAAGTAGAAGGCGTTGAAGAAGGAGGGCGCGCCGAGCTGGGCGAGCGCCCATTCCTCCTCCTGCGGGCGGGTCGGCGCGATCTCAACGGCGTCGAAGCCGCGGCTCGCCGGCAGGGTTTTCGCCACCAGCTCGCGCTTTCGCCCGAGCAGGAAGGGCGCGTCGGCCGGGCACAGCACGTCGAGCAGGCTGGGCGCCGCGAAGGATTTGTCGCAGGCCATCAGCTCGTGCAGCAGCGTCGTGCCGCTGCGCCAGAAGCCGACGATGAACAGCGGCGGGCAGGCGAGGTGCCAGTCGTCTTGAATTTCGGCCGCCGCGGCCGCCGTCTTCGCGATCCAGGCCCGGCGGCGGAAGCCGCCGAAGGCGGCGGCCGCGAGCAGAGGGAGATGGCCAAGCGTCGAGGCGCCGCCGCGCGCGAGCGCCGCGCGGGCCGAGGCGAGGTCGGCGGCGGCGAGCGGGTGGGCGAAGCCGCCGCGGGGCGCAGGCTTCGGCGCGGCGGACCGCGTCGCGGGAGCGGCGGGCGTCTCCGGCGTCATTCCGCGGCGATGCGCTGGGCGATCGTCTGCGCGAGCAAAGCGCGCAGCGCCGCCGGACGCAGCGGTTTGACCAGGAGATGGATGTCTCTGTCCGCCGCGGCCTGCCGCACGCCGGGCGAGCGGTCCGCCGTCACCAGCACGGCCGGGATCGGCCGGCCGAGCTTCCAGCGCAGGCTCACGATGGTCTCGATCCCGTCGCTCTCGTCGAGATGGTAGTCCGCGATCATCACGTCGGGGGCGCGGCCGCCGGCCTTCATCAGCCGTTCGGCCTCCTTGCGGCTCGACGCCGTCAGCGCCGTGCAGCCCCAGCCGGCGAGCAGCGTCGACATGCCGTCGAGGATCGCCGGCTCGTTGTCGATCGCGAGCACCACGAGCCCCTGAAGCGCGGCGTTGCGGGGCCCCGCGAAGGCGTCGGAGGGCTTCGGCGCCGGCAGCGCCGCGGAGGTCGGCGTCTCCAGCGCGAACACCGAGCCGACGCCCGGCCGCGACCGGAGCGTGATCGGATGCTCGAGCACCCGCGCGATGCGCTCGACGATCGACAGGCCGAGCCCCAGCCCCGGGGCGACCTTGGCGCCCTGCTCCAGCCGCTTGAACTCGCGGAAGACGAGCTTCTGCTGGCCCGAGGCGATGCCGAGCCCGGTGTCCCAGACCTCGATGCGCGCCTTGCCCCGCAGCCGCCTCACGCCGACCAGAACCTCGCCGCGCGGGGTGTATTTGATCGCGTTCGAGACGAGGTTCTGCAGCACGCGGCGCAGCAGCCGGCGGTCGGAGCGGACGCTGACGCTGGTCGCCATCACCGTGAGCTTCAGGCCCTTCTCCTCCGCGACCGGCGCGAATTCGCGGGCGAGCTGGCTGGTGATCTCGTCCAGCCGGAAGGAGGTGATCTCCGGCCGCATCGCGCCG
Source organism: Hansschlegelia sp. KR7-227 (assembly GCF_049446035.1). Classification (NCBI taxonomy): domain Bacteria; kingdom Pseudomonadati; phylum Pseudomonadota; class Alphaproteobacteria; order Hyphomicrobiales; family Methylopilaceae; genus Hansschlegelia; species Hansschlegelia sp. KR7-227. Next base: position 2,953,177 of record NZ_JBMSEA010000001.1, on the reverse strand, counting down.
GCGTCGAGACGGGAGATGTCGAGCAGCGTCGACAGGATCTCCTCGACGGCGTCGAGCGAGCTGTCGACGTTGCGGGCGAGCCGGGCGGGCTCGCCTTCGCCGGCGCGCTCGACCAGGCTGGTCGCGAACAGCCGGGCGGCGTTCAGCGGCTGCAGGATGTCGTGGCTCGCGGCGGCGAGAAAGCGCGTCTTCGAGATGTTGGCCTCGTCGGCCTCGGTCTTGGCGCGGGCGAGCTCCTGGTTGAGGCGGGTGAGCTCGCGGGTCCGCTCGCGCACCCGGCGCTCGAGGTCCTCGTTCACCCGTTCGAGCGCCTCCTGGGCGGCGACCGTGTCGGAGATGTCGGTGTAGGTCGTGACCACGCCGCCGCCGGGCATGCGGGCGGAGCGGATCTCGATGACGCGTCCCGAGGGCTGCAGCCGCGTCCGCAGCGTCTCCAGCCGCACGACGAAGCGCTCGATGCGGTCGGCGATGAAATGCTCGGCGTTGACCGGGCCGTAGAGCCCGCGCGCGGCGTTGAAGCGGAAGATGTCGTCGAGCCCGACGCCGAAATGGATCATCTCCTCGGGCAGGTCGAACAGCTCGCGGAACTGCCGGTTCCAGCACACGAGCTTCATGTCGCTGTCGATCGCGGTGACGCCCTGGCGGGCGTGGTCGAGCGCGTTCTGCAGCACGTCGCGGTTCGACTGCAGCGCGGCGGAGGCGTCGTCGAGCAGCCTGAGCGCGTCGGAGGTCGTGACGTTACGCCGAGTCAGCAGCATCGACAGCACAATGCGCGACGACGCCGCGCCGATCGCGGAGGCCAGCAGATGCTCGGCGAAGCGGATGGTCTGGAGGTCGGCCTCGGCCTTCGGCTCCAGCGTGCCGCCGCGCGCGATGGCGAAGCCGCGGAACGCGGTCTCGGCGCGCTCCGGCCCGAGATAGCGCGCGACCGTCTGCACCACCTCGGCGGAGGTGGCGCGCGAGCGCCAGGGCCGCACCTTCCCCTCCACCGCGCGGCCGGGCTCGCGCGGCTCGCCGGCGTCGCAGAACGCCGCGGCCTGCTGGCGCTCGATCGGCGTGGGCTGGCGCGACAGCGAGAAGGCGACGAAGGCTGCCGCGTTGACCGCGAGGCTGAAGAACAGGCCGTGGACCAGCGGGTCGGCGAAATCCGCGCCGAACAGCGCCTCCGGCCGCAGCCACCCGATCCCGAACGGTCCCGCCGTCATGATCTGGTCGAGCGCCGCCGCGTGCGGCGCGAAGGCCGGCAGCATCAGCGTCCAGGTCCAGACGGCGAGCCCGGCCCCGACGCCGGCGAGCGCGCCGCGGGCGTTGGCGCGCCGCCAGGCGAGCCCGCCCACGAAGGCCGGCGCGAGCTGCGCCACGGCGACCATCGAGATCAGCCCCATGCTGGCGAGCGAGGCGGCGCCGGACGCCTTGTGGACCGCGTAGGCGAGCAGCATGATCGCGACGATCGCCGCGCGCCGCACGCCGAGCAGGCTGCGCATGTTGGGCCGCCGACCTTCGCGCCGCCTGAGCAGGATCGGCATCGCGAGGTCGTTCGACGCCATGACCGACAGCGCGACGAGCTCGACGATCACCATCGCGCTCGCCGCCGACAGGCCGCCGATGAAGGCGAAGATCGAGAGCCAGCGCCAGCCGGACAGCAGCGGCAGCGTCAGGACGTAGGCGTCCGCCGGGATGCCTCCGGGGGATGCGAAGGACATCAGCCCCGCAAGCGCGATCGGCGCGACGAAGGCCGCGAACAGCAGCAGATAGAGCGGGAACAGCCAGCCCGCGGTCTTCAGGTCGCGCGCGCTGCGGCTCTCGACCACCGTCACGTGGAACTGGCGCGGCAGGATCAGCACCGAGACCAGCGACAGCAAAGTGAGCGCGATCCACTGCGGCAGAGTGGGGCCCTGCGCGAAGGGGGCGGCGACGCCCGACGCGATCGCCTTGCCGACGAGGTCGCCGAAGCCGTCATAGAGGCCGTAGACGGCGAACAGGCCGACGCCCACGAAGGCCGCGAGCTTGACCACCGACTCCGCCGCGACCGCGAGCATCAGCCCGTCCTGATGCTCGGTCGGCGCCACCTGGCGCGTCCCGAACAGGATCGCGAACAGCGCGAGCACCCCGGCCGCGATCAGCGCGGGGTCGACCGGCAGCAGCGAGATCCGGTCGAGCATCACGCCGAGCGACAGTTCGATCGCCTTCAGCTGGAGGGCGACATAGGGCGTGACGCCGACGATCGCGGCCGCCGCGACAAGCGCCGCGACCCGCTCGCTCTTGCCGTAGCGGGCGCCGATGAAGTCCGCGATCGAGGTCGAGTTGTTCGCCTTGGCGAGGGCGATGACATGGGCGATCAGCGGACGGAAGGCGAGGAATGCGATCGCCGGTCCGAGCGACAGCGCAAGAAAGCTCCAGCCGGACGTGACCGCGAAGCCGACCGCGCCGAAGAACGCCCAGGAGGTGCAGTAGACGCACAGGCCGAGCGCATAGACATGCGGGCGGAGCCGCCCGAGCGCCCAGGCCGGCCGGCGGCGGTCGACATAGGCCGCCAGCGCGAACAGCGCTCCGAGGTAGCCCAGCGCGACGGTGACGACGCCCCAGTCCTGCAATGCGGCTGTTTCCTCGCCCTGTCGCCCGGACCTTGCGGGTCGCGTCCCCGCGCGGCGCCGCTCCCGCGGTTGCCTTGCGCTCGGACTTCTCGTTAACGTCTAGCGGGTCGACCGGCCCGCTGTCATCAGCTTGCGTAAGGGGGAGTGCGCGCATGACGATCCTTCAGGAATTCAGGGAGTTCGCGCTCAAGGGCAACGTCGTCGACCTCGCGGTCGGCGTGATCATCGGCGCCGCCTTCGGCAAGATCGTCGAAAGCCTGGTCGGCGACGTCTTCATGCCGATCATCGGCGCGATCGTCGGCGGGCTCGACTTCTCGAACTACTTCATCGGCCTGTCGTCGGCCGTCACCGCCACGTCGCTGGCGGAGGCCAGGAAGCAGGGCGCGGTGATCGCCTATGGCAACTTTCTCACCATCGCGATCAACTTCGCCATCATCGCCTTCATCCTGTTCATGATCATCAAGGGCATGAACCGCATGAAGCGCCGGGAGGAGGCGAAGCCCGCTTCGGTCAAGGAGACGCCCGAGGACGTCAAGATCCTGACCGAGATCCGCGACCTGCTGGCCTCGCCCGCGCCGAGGGCCTGACGCCATGGCCGCCCGTTTCGTCCTGCACCACCATCCGCAGTCGCGCGCCCAGCGCATTCTCTGGCTGCTGGAGGAGACGGGCGCGCCCTATGAGCTCGTCGACGTCGACCTGCAGGCCGGCGCCCACAAGCGGCCGGAGTTCCTGAAGCTCAATCCCGACGGCAAGATCCCGACGCTCATCGACCGCGGACCGGACGGCTCGTCCGCGGTCGTCGTCACGGAGAGCTCGGCGATCGTGCTGCATGTCGCGGACGCGGTCCCGGAGGCCGGCCTCGCCCCGGCGCCCGGCACGCCCGAGCGCGGGCTCTACCTCAACTGGGTCTGCTACGCGGCGGCCGCGCTGGAGCCCGCCTTCGCCGACGCGCTGTTCCCGCGCGCCGCGCCGCCGCCGCCGATGGCGATCGGCTGGCCGCCCTACGAGCAGGCGCTGGCGCGGACGCTTGCGGCGCTCGCGCCGGGCCCCTGGCTGCTCGGCGAGCGCTTTTCCGGCGCGGACGTGATGGTCGGCGCGCTGCTCGGCTGGGTGCATTCCTGGGGCAAGCTGCCGGAGCCCGAACGCTTCCTGCCCTATCTCGACCGCATCGCGGAGCGGCCGGCGTACAAGCGGGCCTACGGCGCGCGCTGACGTCGGGCCGCCGGCCCGGCGCTCACGTTCCCGCGCTTTGGGCTGCCGCCGGGGGCCCGCCGCCCTAGGTCTCCCTCTCAAGACCAAGAACCAAACGAGGGAGGCCACGCCCGTGCGCATCGCGCGAACTCTGCTTGCGGCCCTGCTGATCGCGGCGCCGGGCGGCGGCGCCTCGGCCGCCGAACTCGAGAAGCTCTGGGAGCTCGACGGCCTGAAATGGCCGGAATCGGCGGCCCCGGACGCCTCGGGCGAGACGATCTATGTCAGCAATGTCGACGGCGACATGCGCGCCAAGGACGGCAAGGGCGCGATCTCTAAAGTGTCGGCCGACGGCCGGATGATCGAGGCGGACTGGGTCACGGGGCTCAACGCCCCGAAGGGCCTCGCCCTCGCCGGCGGCACGCTCTACGTCGCCGATATCGACGAGATCGTGGCGATCGACGTCGCGACGGCCAAGCCGACGAAGCGCTGGAAGGTCGAGGGCGCGGTGTTCCTGAACGACGTCGCGACGGCGCCGGACGGGCGCGTGTTCGTCTCCGACACCATGACCAACACCATCTGGCTGATCCAGGGCGAGGACGTCCTGCCCTGGCTGAAGCACGACCGGCTGAACGGCCCGAACGGGCTGCTGGTGGAGGACGATCGTCTCGTCGTCGCGCCGATCGGCACGCTGCCGAAGGACGGCGATCCCGGCCAGCCGGCGCATCTCGTCACGGTCGCCTTCGCGGACAAGACGATCCGCGACCTCGGCGACGGGAACCCGGTCGGCTTCCTGGACGGCCTCGTCGCGCTCGGCGCTGGCTCCTACCTCGTGGGCGACTTCGGACGCGGGCCGATCCATCGCGTCTCGTCCTCGGGCCAGGTCGAGACGATGGCGACGCTGCCGGCGAGCACCGCCGACATGGGCTATGTCGCCCCGAAGCGGCTGCTGGTCGTCCCGCATTCCTCCAGCGGCAAGCTGATCGGCTACCGCGTGCCCGAAACCCGCTGAACCGGCGGGCCTCGCCTCGCCGCGCGATCCGTGCTTTACCGCGCGCCCTGAATCGACCGAAGGAGGGCATCCATGACCGGACGCCGCACTCTCGCCGGCGCCGCGCGCGCAGGCCTCGTTCCGGGCCTCGCTTTGGGCCTCGCTTTGGGCTTCGCCGCCGAGGGCCTCGCGCAGGAGAAGCCCGCGGAGACCGCGCCCCCGGCCGCGGAAGCGCCTGCCGCGCCCGCGGCCGAATCACCCGCGGCTCCGGCCGCGGAAGCCCCCGCGAGCCCGGCCGGCCAGGACGCGCCCGCCGCCGCGGCGGAGCCGGTCGACACGCTCTCCGTTCCCGGCCCGCTGAAGCTGCAGGGCGTGGAGTATGCCCTCGCCTCCGCGGATTCGCCGTCGCCCGGCTACGTCCGCCAGGGCTATCTGCCGAAGGGCGAGACGCTCGAGACCTATGACCGGATGGTGATGGTCGAGGTCGTGCTCGGCGACCTTGACCCCTCGACGGCCGCCGCCGCCAAGGTGCGGGAGCTCGGCCTGCGCAAGGCGACCGACCCGACGGTGAACTCCGCCGCCATCCGCGACGACAAGACCGGCGAGGTGCTGCTCGACTTCACGCTCAGCGGCCAGACGCCGGACGGCGTGGGCATCGCGGAATGGAACGCCTACCGCTATTCGCCCTACAAGGCGGGCGACCAGAAGGGCGTCGTGCTGTTCGCGCTCAGCCGGCGGGCCTATGGCGACAAGCGCGCGGCCTTCTTCAAGAGCCTGAAGAAGACGCGGCCCGCCGCGATCAAGGCGCTGATCGCGACGAAGCCGCCCGCGGTGAAGGCGCCGTCCGTCGCGCAATAGCGGGCGGATCGGCCCGGCTGACGCGCCGGCGCGTCAGGTCGATTTGTCGACGATGCCGGCGAGGCCCTTGACGTAGATGCCGTCGATCACGGTCTTCGCCGCGGCCTCGGCGCCCTTGGGCTCGAACTGGCCGGACCAGGTGACGACCGCGCCGCCCTTGCCGTTGTCGGTGACCGCGATGGTCGAGATGTAGTTCTGGACCGGGAGCGGGCTCTCCAGGATCACGTAGCTGTATTTCATCGCGACGTCGTCGCGGCCGGTCTCCTGCTCGACGATGGTCCCGCCGCCCTTGAGCGAGAGCGTGCGGATCGGCTTGCCGCCCTGTTCGGACAGCGCGCAGCCTTCCACCGCCGGATGCCATTTGGCGATGCCGCAGAAGCCGCCGATCGTGGCCCACACCTTGGCGGCCGGGGCGTTGACGGGGGTGGATTCGGTGACGTCGGCCGCGAAGGCCGGGCCGGCCGCCAGCATGGCGGCGGCGACGAGCGTGAAGCGCTTGAACATCCCTGGAACTTCCTTCTTGTCCGACGGTCGTGGTCGCCGTCTGCGCAAAGGTGTAGCGCCGGGGCCGCCCGCTGGTAAGGGCCGGGCCGTCGCGAGGAGGCGGGACGGGCGACGCGCCGCCGTCAGAAGAACGCCTGAATCCCGGTCTGCGCGCGGCCGAGGATCAGCGCGTGGACGTCGTGCGCGCCCTCATAGGTGTTGACCGTCTCCAGGTTCTGGGCGTGCCGCATCACGTGGTACTCCTCGTGGATGCCGTTGCCGCCATGGGCGTCCCGCGCCATCCGCGCGATGTCGAGCGCCTTGCCGCAATTGTTGCGCTTGATCAGCGAGATCATCTCCGGCGCCGCCAGCCCCTCGTCCATCAGCCGTCCGACCCTGAGCGCCGCCTGCAGGCCGAGCGCGATCTCCGTCTGCATGTCGGCGAGCTTCTTCTGGACGAGCTGGGTCGCCGCCAACGGCCGGCCGAACTGCCTTCGATCGAGCGTGTAGGCGAGCGTGCGGCGCCAGCAGTCCTCGGCGGCCCCCATCACGCCCCAGGCGACGCCGTAGCGCGCCTTTGTGAGGCAGCCGAACGGACCCTTCAGGCCGGAGACGTTCGGCAGCAGCGCCTCGTCTCCGACCTCCACCCCGTCCATGACGATCTCGCCGGTGACGGAGGCCCGCAAGGAGAGCTTGCCGTGGATCTTGGGCGCCGACAGGCCTTTGGCGCCCTTCTCCAGCACGAAGCCGCGGACCGCGCCGTCATGCGCCGCCGACTTCGCCCAGACGATGAAAATGTCGGCGATCGGGGCGTTCGAGATCCACGTCTTGGCGCCGGTCAGCCGATATCCGCCGTCGATCGCCTCGGCGCGGGTCCGCATCGCGGCGGGGTCGGAGCCGGCGTCGGCCTCGGTCAGTCCGAAGCAGCCGATCCACGCGCCGCTGGCGAGCTTCGGGAGGCATCTCCGCCGCTGGGCGTCGTCGCCATAAGCCTGGATCGCGTGCATGACGAGCGAGGACTGCACGCTCATCATCGAGCGGTAGCCCGAATCGACGCGCTCCACCTCCCGCGCGACGAGGCCATAGGAGACGTGGGACGCGCCGGCCCCGCCGAACGCCTCGGGGACCGTGACGCCGAGCAGGCCGAGCGCGCCCATCTCCTGGAAGATCGCGCGGTCGGTCTTCTCCTCGCGATAGGCCTCGACGATCCGCGGCGCCAGCTTCTCCTGCGCATAGGCGCGCGCCGTCTCGCAGATCAGCCGCTCGTCTTCGGCGAGCTGCCGGTCGAGCCGCAGCGGGTCGGACCAGTCGAAGGCTCCGGGCGGGGTCTCGATCATGCCGTGCATCCCTGCGACGGGCGGGCCGTCATCCGCCGACAGTCCCAGATTGCGCCGCCGCGGGCGAGCGTCCGTCAGCCGCCGAGATAGGCCGCCCGCACATGCGGGTCGTCGATCAGCTCTGAACCCTTGCCGTGCTTCACCACGCGGCCGGTCTCGATGAGATAGGCGGCGTCGCAGAGCTCGAGCGCCGCGAAGGCGTTCTGCTCGACCAGCAGGACCGTGGCCCCGTCGTCGCAGATCGTGCGGATGATCTTCAGGGTCTGCTCGACGATGGTGGGCGCGAGCCCGAGCGAGGGCTCGTCGAACAGCACGAGCTTCGGCCGCGACATCAGCGCCCGGCCGATCGCGAGCATCTGCTGCTCGCCGCCCGACAGCGTGCCCGCCGCCTGCCCGCGCCGCTCCGCGAGGCGCGGGAAGTGGGAATAGACCCGGTCGAGGTCCTCCCGCACATGGACCCCGTCGCGGCGGAGATAGGAGCCCATCGCGAGGTTCTCCGCGACGCTCATGTAAGGAAACACCCGCCGCCCCTCCGGGCAGTGCGCGATGCCGAGCGCGAGCACCTTTGCGGGATCGGCGCGCGTGATGTCCTCGCCGCGGAAGCGGATCGAGCCGCCGCGCGGCTTCACGAGCCCGGAGATCGCGCGCAGCGTGGTCGACTTGCCGGCGCCGTTCGCGCCGATCAGCGCGATCAGCTGGCCCTCGGCGACGTCGAGCGAGACGCTCTTCAGCGCCACGACCGGCCCATAGGCGCATTCGAGGTCGCGGATCTCAAGCATGGGCGGCCTCCCTCCGGACGTCGCGGGCGGCGGCGCTCTTGCCGAGATAGGCTTCGATCACCGCCGGGTTCGCGCGGATGTCGGCCGGCGCGCCGTTCGCGATCAGCTTGCCGTGGTTCAGCACGACGATCCGGTCGGAGACCGCCATCACCATCGGCATGTCGTGCTCGACAAGCAGGATCGTCACGCCGCGGTCCCGGATCGAGCGGATCAGCTTAACGAAGCCGTGGGTCTCGGAGGCGTTCATCCCCGAGACCGGCTCGTCCAGCAGCAGCATCTGCGGGTCGGTCGCGAGCGCGAGCGCCACTCCGACCAGCCGCTGCTCGCCATAGGACAGCGCGCCGGCGCGCTCGTCGGCGCGCGCGCCGAGCCCGACCCAGTCGAGGATCTCGCGCGCCTTCTCCCGCCGCGCCGTCTCGCCGTCGCGCTCGCGCTTCAGGTTGAGGATCGCGTCGAGCAGCCCCGCGCCGCCGGCGTGGCGGTGCAGGCCGATCAGCACGTTGTCGAGCACCGTGTCGTCGGCGAACACGCTGGTGCGCTGGAAGGTGCGGGCGAGGCCGAGGCGGTTGATCTCGTGCGGCCCGAGCCCCGACAGCGTCCGGTCCCCGAAGCGCACAGCCCCTTGCGTCGGCTTGAGGAAGCCGGTGACGACGTTGAAGGCGGTCGTCTTGCCGGCGCCGTTCGGGCCGATCAGGCTGAGAATCTCGCCCTTGCGGACGTCGAAATGGAGGTCGGCGATCGCGACGAGGCCGCCGAAGCGCACCCCGACATGCTCGACCGACAGCGCGACCTCGCTCATGGCTGCGCCTCCAGCCGGGGACTGGCCGCCCGGCCCGCGCTTCGCGCCCGCCGGCGCTCGGCGAACCAGCCGTCGACGTAGGGCGCGATCCCGCGCGGCATCAGGAACAGGATCAGGATCAGCACCGCGCCGTAGACCATCCACTGCGCCTCGGGCGCCATGTAGGGCCGCAGCGCGACCGGCAGAGTCCCGAAGATCACGCCGCCGATGACGGGGCCGGCGAGCGTGCCCTTGCCGCCGCTCACCACCATGATCACGATCGTGACGGTGTAGGTGAACAGGAACACGTCCGGATCGATGATGCGGAAGTAATGGGCGTAGAGGCTGCCCGCGGCGCCTGCGATCGCGGCCGAGATGGTGGCGGCGATCGTCAGCGTCCGCGTGGCGTTGACGCCGACCGACATGGCGAGCGCCTCGTTCTCCTTCAGGCCCCGCATCGCGCGCCCGAGCCTGGAGCGCACGATCCGCGCCACCACGAGGTAAGCGAGCGTCGCGACGCCGAGCATCAGATAGTAGTTCTGGACCTTGGTGCGGAACGTCATCTCGCCGAGGCCGGGCAGCCCGAGCCGCATCTGCGGGATCGCGGTCAGCGCGAGCGGCCCCTGCGTCAGCTCCACCCAGTTCAGCGCCACGAGCCGCACCACTTCGGCGAAGGAAATGGTGACGATCACGAAATAGGCCCCGCGCACCCGGAACGAGAGCCGCCCGACCACATAGCCGCAGAGGCCCGAGATCAGGATCGCCATGACGAGGCCCGCGAGCGGCGGCCAGCCGGAATGGGTCATCCGCACGTCGCCGAACAGGCCCGCGTCGAAGCCTAGCGTGGTCAGCGCGCTCGCATAGGCGCCGATGCCGAAGAAGGCGATGTGGCCGAGGCTGAGCTGCCCGGTGTAGCCGAGCAGCAGGTTCAGGCTGATCGCGGCGATGGTGAAGATGCCGCCGGTGATCAGCGCGTTGAGGAGGTACGGGTCCTTCAGCCCGAGCGGCAGGAGCGCGAGCGCGACGAGCAGGATGGGGGGGAGGTATTTCGTCATCCGATCCGCTCCGCCCGTGCGAACAGGCCGGTGGGCTTGGCGAGCAGCACCGCGATGATGATCAGGAAGCCCATCGCGTCGCGGTAGCCGGACGAGACGTAGCCGGCGCCGAACTCCTCGGCGATCGCCAGGATGAAGCCGCCGATCGCGGCGCCCGAGATCGAGCCCAGGCCGCCCAGGATGACGATCGCGAAGGCCTTCACCGCCGCGAGGTCGCCCATCTGCGGGAACACGACATAGACCGGCCCGAGCAGCGCGCCGGCCGCGGCCGCGAGGCTGGAGCCCAGCGCGAAGGTCGCGGTGTAGATCAGCCGCACGTTGACGCCCATCAGCGCCGCGGTGTCGGCGTCCTGGAAGGTCGCGCGCATGGCGCGGCCGAGGCGCGTGCCGTTGATCAGCGCATAGGCCCCGCCGATCAGCGCGAGCGCCGCGGCGAGCACGAACAGCCGGAGCCAGGAGATCGACACCGAGCCGAGCTGCAGCGGCGCGTCGGGGAAGGGCGAGGGGATCGCCTTCGCGACGCCGCCGAACAGCCACAGCGTGCCGGACTGCAGGATGATGCCGGCGCCGATCATCACCAGCATGGTGGTGTCGATGTCGGCGCCGCGCATCGGCCGCAGCAGGACGATCTCGATCAGCGCGCCGAGCGCGAGCCCGGCGACGATCGAGAACGGCAGCGCCACGAAGAAGTTGAGCCCGAGCGACGTCGAGGCGATCCACATCGCGTAGGCGCCGAAGGTGTAGAGCGCGCCGTGGGTGAAGTTCACCACGTTCATGATGCCGAAGATCAGCGTCAGCCCGATGCCGAGCAGCGCATAGGCGCCGCCGAGAACCAGCGCGTTGACGAGATGCTGCAGGAGTTGGTCCACGGCGTGGGCCTTCCGTGTTGGCGTCGTCGGCGCGACCGCCGATCTCACCGCGACCGTCATGCCGGCGAGGCCGGGCATGACGGTCACGAGGGTTCAGGCGTGGGGCGTCAGAGCTTCACTTCGCCGATCTGGCCGTCGGCGATCTGGATCAGGTAGACGCTGGGCTTGCTCTGCCCGCTCTCCTTGCCCTCCGGCCCGGACTTGGCGAAGGCGATCGGGCCGTTGAGGCCGGTGAGCTTGACGTCCCAGAACGCCTTCTGGATCGCCTTGGGCTCGGCCGAGCCCGCCTTCTCGATCGCGGCCGCGATGGTGCGGATGCCGTCATAGCCGCGAAAGCTCTCGGTCGCGCCCGCGAAGGGGTGGCCGCGCTTCTTCCACTCGGCGAGGAAATAGGCGGTGGCCTTCGGGTCGGGGGTCGCGTCGGGCGACCACGGCAGGAAGGTGGTGAGGTGCATGGTCTTGTCGGCCGCGGCTCCCGCCTGGGCGACGATCTGGTCTGGGTTCTGCGAGCCGCCGGTGGTGATGACGCGCTTCTTCACGCCCATCGCCGCCATCTGCTTGAACACCAGCGTCAGCTGGTCGACGGCCGCCGTGATCATGATCGTGTCGGCGTCGGTGCCTTTGATCTTGGCGAGCTGGGCGCTCATGTCCTGCGCCGACGCGTCCATCGTCTCGGTCAGTCCGACATCGACGCCCTTGCCCTTCAGCATCTTGCCGAAGTCGGCCGCCGCGCCGCGGCCCCAGTCGTTGTTGATGACGAGGAAGTCGACCTTCTTGACGCCGATCTTCTCGACCATGGGCGCGAACGCCTCGGCCTCGAGCGCGGACGGCGGCGAGATGCGAAACACGAAGGGGTTGCCGGAGGTCGTGATCTTGCCCGAGGACGAGGTCTCGACCAGCATCGGCACCTCGTACTCCTCGAGCTTCGGCATCACCGCAAGCGTGAGGCTGGAGCCCCAGGCGCCCATCATCACCGGCGTCTCGTCGGAGGTGATGAGCTTCTCCGCGACGGCGGCGGCCTCGGTCGGGTTCGACTTGTTGTCCTCGATCACGAGCTGGAGCTTCTTGCCCAGCACGCCGCCCTTGGCGTTGATCTCGTCGGCGGCGATCTTGGCGCCGTTGACGACATAGGCGCCCGAGGCCGCGAACGGGCCGGTGAGCGGCTCGTTGATCCCGATCTTGATCGTGTCCTCGGCTCGGGCGCCGGTGGCGGCGAGGCCGAGAGCGAGCGCTGCGGCCGATGCTATGCGGAACGTCGTCGACATGGCGTTCTCCTTGGACGTGGTCAGTCGGAAGCGCCGCGGGAGCCGCGGACGCGCGTGAGCCAGGACGCCAGACGGCCGAACAGCAGGCCGGCGACGAGGCGGAACGGGTTGAGGCCCGAAGGCGCTGCGGCGGGCGTCGGCCCGGCGTCGCCGCGGCCGGCGAGCTTCGCCTCGAGGTTGCGCGCGAAATCGGCCGTGAGCCGCCCCGCGATGTCGCGGACGAGGCCCGGCCGTCCGAACTGCGCGAGCGGGCCTTTGAGCGTGTAGCCGACGGCGAGCGCGACCTCGGACGTCCCCGGCTCGGCCCCTTGCGCGACGCGGTAGCGGACCTCGCCCTGCGCGGCCGACCTCCCGTCGGCGCCGGCGCCGAGGATGCGGCCTTCGCGGCTCGCCTCGTCGCGGGTGATCGCGGCGGCGCCCCGGAAGGCGGCGGAGATCGGTCCGACCTTGACGCGGATCCCGCCCTCGACCCGCTCGGGCGAGGGGACGGCGTCGACGAAGGCGCCGGGGAGGCAGGCCGCGACCTCCTCGACCTTGCCGAACAGCGCGAAGACCTCGTCCGGCGGGAACGCCACGGCGAAGCGCTGCTCGAAGCTGTGGGCCGGCGTGAAGTCCTGGATGAACGCGGCCGGCGCGGCGGCGGCCGCCGCCCGCTCCGGCCCGGCCGGCGTCCGCGCGCGCTCGGTCGGCCGGGCGCGGCTCGGGCGCGCGCCCACCGGACCGAGCCCGCGCCCCCCGGCGCCGCCCGGCGCGACGCCGCGGGCGCGGCGCTCGGCGATCACCGATTGGATCGCCTTGACGATGCCGGCGTAGCCCGTGCAGCGGCAGAGATTGCCGGCGAGACCGACGCGGATGCGGCGCTCGTCCGCGTCGGGCAACCGCAGGGCGAGGTCGCGGGCCGCGACCAGCATGCCCGGCGTGCAGAAGCCGCATTGCAGCGCGTGCTCGCGGTTGAAGGCCGCCCTGAGCTCCGCCGTCACCTCGTCGTCGTCGAGGCCCTCGATCGTCGTGATCTCGGCGTCGTCGCAGGTCGCGGCGAAGGTCAGGCAGGAGCGGGCGGGCTCGCCGTCGACGAGCAGCGTGCATGCGCCGCAGACGCCGTGCTCGCAGCCGAGATGGGCGCCCGTGAGGTTCAGGTCCTCGCGCAGGAAATCGGCGAGATGGGTGCGCGGCTCGACCGTGGCCGAAACCGCGCGGCCGTTGACGGTGAGCGCGATCGTGCGGGCGTCGGTGGTGCGGACGATCATGTTCACGCCGCGGCCCTCACATCCGCCGGCGCGCCGCCTGCGGCCTGCAGAACGGCGCGGCGCAGGGCCTCGACGCGGATATGCGCGTCGACCGGGCCCGTGACGCCGGAGGCTCGGACGGCCTCGGCCGCCGCGTCGCGGTCGAAGTCGGCGGAGAAGCCCGGGCGGATCGCGCCGCCGAACACGGCGCGCGCGTCCTCGATCACGAGCGGGGGCTGGTCGGCGCCTCCGACCACGGCGCGGCCCACGCCGCGCTCCGGATCGATCAGCGCGACGCCGATCGCATGGGCGAACTCGCCGACCTTGCTCGCATGCTTGAAGTAGCCGAAGCGCGCGGCCGGCGACGGCGCGGGCACGCGCACGGCGACGACGAGTTCGTCGGGCTGAAGCGCCGTCGACAGCGCGCCGGCGATGAAGCGCGACAGCGGCAGCCGCTTGCGGCCGGCGCGGGAGGCGATCTCGACTTCGGCGCCGAAGGCCTGGAGCGCGGACAGCCAGTCGGCCGCCGGGTCGGCGTGGGCGAGGCTGCCGCCGATCGTGCCGCGGTTGCGCACCGCGCGGTAGGCGATGCCGGAGGCGACCCGCGCCAGCATGCCTGTCCCGACGTCCGGCGCGCGGCCGTCCTCGATGTCGGCGTGGGTGACGCAGGCGCCCAGAACCAGCGTGTCGCCCTCGCGTCCGACCTGCCGCAGCTCCGCGAGCCCGGCGATGTCGACCACGAGGTCGGGCTCGACGAGGCGCAAATTCAGCATCGGCCCGAGCGACTGGCCGCCGGCCAGAACCTTCACGACCCGCGAGCCCTCGCCGAGCAGCGCCAGCGCGTCGGCGAGGTCGCGCGGCCGTTCGAGCGCGAAGCGGGCGGCCTTCATGCCGCGTCCCTCCGCTCGGCGGCGGCGCCGCGGGCCGCGAGCACGGCCTCCACGATCCGCCGCGGGGTGACCGGCGACGCCAGCATCTCGATTCCGAGCGGGCGCAGCGCGTCGTTGATCGCGTTGGCGATGGCGGCCGGCGGCGCGATGGCGCCGCCCTCGCCGATGCCCTTCACGCCGAAGCGCGTGTAGGGCGAGGGCGTCTCCATGTGGTCGATGCGCGGGTTCGGCACCTCGGCCGCGCCCGGCAGCAGATAGTCGGCGAGCGTCGAGGCGAGCGGCTGCCCCGAGGCGTCGAACGGCATCTCCTCGAGCAGCGCCGTGCCGATCCCCTGCGCGAGCCCGCCGAGGATCTGGCCGTCGACCACCATCGGGTTCACCAGCACGCCGCCGTCCTCGACGATGACGTAGTCGAGGATCTCGACCGCGCCGAGCTCCGGATCGACCGCGAGCGTGACGGCGTGGGCGGCGTAGGAGAAGGTGCCGCTGTCGCGCACGGGCTTGTAGCCCGCCGTCACTTCGAGCCCGCCGCCATCGACGCCGGCCGGCAGGTCCTGCGGCCGCCGGTACCAGACGCGCGCGATCTCGGAGAGCGCGAGGTCGCCGTTCGGGCCGATCACACGGCCGTTCTGGAAGCGCACCTCGGCGAGCTCGGCCTGGAGCAGATGCGCGCCGATCGCCCGCGCGCGCTCGACCAGCGCCTCGCAGGCTGTCGCGACCGCGCCGCCCGCCATCACCATCATCCGCGAGCCCCAGGCGCCGGTGGAGTAGGGCGTCATCGCGGTGTCGCCATGCACCAGCCGGGTGCGCGCGACCGGCACGCCGAGGATCTGGTGCGCCACCTGGGCCAGCGTGGTCTCGAGCCCCTGGCCGTGCGAATGCGCGCCGATCCGGAGCTCCAGCCCGCCGTCGGGCGTGATCCGCGCGCCGGCCTGCTCATGCCCCGGCACCATCGGAATGCCCCAGCCGGAATAGACAGAGGTGCCGTGGGCCGCCTGCTCGCAATAGATCGACAGCCCGAAGCCGATGCGGCGGCCGTCCGGCTCGCCCTCCTTCTGGCGCGCGCGCACGGCCTCGACGTCGATCGCGGCAAGCGCGCGCGTCAGCGCCTGCGGGTAGTCGCCGCTGTCGAAATGCTTGTTGGTGATGTTGTCGAACGGCATCTGGTCGGGCCGCACGAGGTTCTTCAGCCGCACCGTCTCCGGCGGCAGGCCGGCTTCGGCCGCGACCGCGTCGAGCGCGAGCTCCAGCGCGAAGCACACGCCGGTCCGCGCCACGCCGCGATAGGGCAGGATCGGCGCCTTGTTGGTCGCGACCGACCAGGTGCGGCAGCGATAGGCGGGGAAGTCGTAGGGGCCGGGCAGGATGCTCGCGACCTGGGCCGCTTCGAGGCAGGCCGAGAACGGGTAGGCGGAGTAGCAGCCGCTGTCGACGGTCGCCTCGCAGTCGACGCCGCGAATGGTCCCGTCGCGGTCGGCGTAGACCGTGATCTCGTAATGGTGCTCGCGGCAGTTGGCGTTGCCGGTGAGGTGCTCCCGGCGGTCCTCCAGCCAGCGCACGGGATGGCCGCAGCGCAGCGCGAGCCAGCCGAGGCAGACCTCCTCGGCGAGCAGGATGCCCTTGTAGCCGAAGCCGCCGCCGACGTCGGGCGCGACGACGCGCACCCCGCCCTCGTCCATGCCGAGGCATTCCGAAAGCCCCGAGCGCACGATGTGCGGCATCTGGCAGGCGGTGTGCAGCGTGAGCTGCTCGAGCCGCCGGTCGTAATGCGCGACCACGCCGCGGCCCTCGATCGGCGCCATGCACTGCCGGCTGGTCGAGATCGTCCGGCTGACCTTGATCGGCGCGTCGAAGGCCGCCGCGATGTCGATGTCGACCAGCGTCTCCAGGAAGACGTTGTCGCCCCAGTGCTCGTGGACGAGCGCCGCGCCGGGCTCGCGCGCCTTGAGCATGTCGTGGACCGCCGGCAGCTCCTCGAGGTCGAGCTCGACCATGGCCGCGACGTCCTCGGCCTCGGCGCGGGTCGGGGCGACGCACATCGCGATCGCCTCGCCGACCTGCCGCACTTTTTCGGTCGCGAGCGGCGGCTGCTCGGAGGGCTTGAAGCCGGGCAGGCCCGACACCGCGCGGATCGGGCTGACGCCGACGAGGTCGGCGGCGACGAAGACGCGGTCGCGCACCGCCTCCGGGATCGTGATCCCGCGGATGCGGGCATGCGCCAGCGGCGAGCGCACGAAGGCGACGTCCTGCATCCCCGCCATGCGGATGTCGCCGACATACTGCCCGCGCCCGCGCATGTAGCGGTCGTCCTCCTTGCGCGGCAGCCGCGCGCCGACGCCTTGCGCCGCGGGGGACGGCCCGCCGGTCACGCCGGGGCCTTTCCGGTGAGCGCCTGCTTGAGGATGTCCTGCGCCGCGCGGACCAGAACCCCGTCCGGCGAGACGAACTCCTCCAGAATGCTGAAATGGTCGGCGCCTTCGACCACGATGAGCGCGCCGGGCGCCCCGCCGACCGCGCGGATCTCCGAAAGCTGCTCGGAGTCGCGCATCAGCGCCGGAAGCTCCGCCGCGCCATAGACGATCGCGAGGGGCTTCGGCGACGGCGGCAGCCTGAGCGGCGAGAGCGTCGCGATCTCGTCGTCGGTGAGGTTCAGCGCGCCGTTGAGGAAGGTGTCGCGGATCGGCGCGAGCTCGTAGACGCCGGAGACCGCCAGTCCGGCCTTCACCGCGGCGTGGTCGAGCAGCAGGACCGCGAGCTGCGCGCCCGCCGACCAGCCGGCGAGCACGATCGGCCCGTCGACCCCGTGCTGCCGGCCTTCGCGGGCGAGCCAGTCGAGCGCGTCGCCGAGTTCGGCGACGATGTCGGCGACGGTGACCTCCGGCGCCAGCGAGTAGCCGGGCATCGCGACCGACCAGCCGGCGGAGCGCAGCCCTTCGGCGTAATGGGCGAAGACCTCGCGCGAGTTCCGCTGCCAGTAGCCGCCATGGATGAAGACGAGGCAGGGGGAGGCGGGGTCGTCCGCGGGATAGAGGTCGATCGCCTGCCGCGTTTTCGGCCCGTAGGCGAGGTCGAGCTTCGCCGGGTGCTCGGCGCGGTAGGCCGCGGCGAGCGCGTCGCGGCGCACGATCATGCGCGCGCTGCCGGGCACGGCGGCGTTGTTGTTGTAGGCCGCGTCGCGCTCCTCCTGCGACAGGCGGCCCCAGACCTCCTGCGGGGCGTCGCTCACGCCGCGATGGCCTGCGGCAGGATCGGCGAGTCGGCGTCGAAGCGCTTGCCCGCGCGCAGACAGAAGGCCGGCGTCAGCAGCCGTTCGGCGACCACGCGATGATCCTCGTTGTCGCGCAGGATGAAGCGGCCGCGCTCGTCGTTCAGCACCGAGACGTCCGCCGTGCGGCCGACCGCGAGCGCGCCCAGCGTGTCGGTCATGCCCAGCATCTTGGCGGGGTTCACGGTGACCATCGGCACGACCTGGTCGAGGCTGAGGCCGAGCGTCATCATCGAGCTCATCGCCTGCGTCAGGCTGAAGCGCGCCTGGCCCTTGAAGGGATGGTTCTCGTCGTCGACATGCTCCTCCGGCGTGCCGGCCGGGGCCGGATGCTCGGGCACCTGGGTGTTGTAGCCGTGCATGTCGGCGCCCAGCGTGTGGGGCACGACGCCGGCGTCGAGCGCCATGCGGGCGAGCCGGTAGGAGAAGTGGCTGCCATGGCCGACGTCGACCTTGAGGCCGCGGTCGAGCGCCGCCTGGATGACGTGGTGCACCTCGCCCTCGCGGTTCACGAAGCCGCCGGGATGGCGCGTGAACGGATGGGCGAGCACGTCGCCCTCCTTGAGCAGCGGAATGACGCGTTCGAGGATGGTGTCGGCGTCCTCGCCATTGGCGCCGCTCTCCGGCAGGCCCCAGAGCTGGCCGAAATGGACGTAGAGCGGCAGGTCGGCGCGGCGGGCGATCTCGGCCGCCATCTCCATGACGCGGATGCCCCAGCGCGCGAAGCCGCCGATTTCGGCGTGGCCCTTGATGCCGCGCACGATGTCCTTGTTGGCGTTGGCGGAGCGCACCGTCGCCTCGATGTCGACGCCGTCGGGGCTGTAGAGGTTGGGATAGAAATGGCCCTCAAGCCCGCCGACGAGATAGGCGGAGAGAAAGGCCAGAACGTTGGTCTCGGAGCGCTCGACGATGAACTTCCGGAAGCCCGGCAGCGTCATGCAGGACGGGCCGCCCTGGTCGATCACGGTCGTGACGCCGGAGCGCACCCCGACCATGTCCGGATCGAGCCCGAAGCGCCCGGTGACGTATTGGTAGACGTGCCCATGCGTGTCGATCAGGCCGGGCAGGACGAGCTTGCCAGAGACGTCGACCACCTTCGCGGCGCTGCTCGGGAGGATCGCCTCCTCGATCGCCGCGATCTTGCCGCCCTTGATCGCGATGTCGCGCACGCCGTCGAGGCCCGACGCGGGGCACATCACCCGTCCGCCCTTGAGCAGCAGGTCGTAACCGGTCGCTTCCGCCATTGTCGTTCTCCGTCACGCGACCGCCGGAGGCTTGCCCCCGCAGTCGAAAAAGCGAAGTATGCTTCGCAATTGGACATGCAGTCCGCATGCCAGTCAAGGGAACGAGATGAAGGCCGAACGCGCGGAAATCCCGCTGGACGCTGAGGAAAGCCAAGCGGCGTCAAACGCTTCTAACGAGACATGGCCTCTGCTGGAGCGGCCCGGTTTTCTCGTGCGTCGCCTGCATCAAATTCATGTCAGCCTGTTCGCAGAGCTCTGCGCCGAGTTCCGCATGACGCCGCTGCAGTACAGCCTGCTGTCGGCGCTCTCGGAGCGCGGCGTCGCCGACCAGACGACGCTCGCGCGCGCCGTAGCCCTCGACCGCACGACGACGACCGGCGCCCTGAAGCGCCTGGAGGCGCGCGGGCTGGTGCAGCGCGTCGTCTCCGAGCGCGACCGGCGCGCCCAGGCCTGCCGGATGACGCCGGAGGGCGAGGCGCTGCTCGCAGCCATGGAGCGCTCCGCCCGCGCAGCCCATGCGGCCACCGTCGAGGTTCTCAGCGAGAGCGAGCGCGCGACCTTCATCGCCCTGCTCAAGCGCATCGTCGACGCCCATGAGGGCAGCCGCGCCGCGACCCTGACCGATAAATAGGCGGAAGTTGCGCGTCTGTTGGGCGACCGGTCGCGCGGCGCCCGTCGGCGCCGGGATTTGCCGCGCGGGTTTCGCGCGGCTATCGGTCGGCGCCGTCCGTTTCTCATCAAAGGTCCGACCGTCATGACCGGAGCTGACACGAGGGGCCCCGACGGCCCTCTCGCCGGCCTGCTGGTCGTCTCGCTGGAGCAGGCGGTCGCCGCCCCGATGTGCACGATGCGGCTCGCCGACGCCGGCGCCCGCGTGATCAAGCTCGAGCGCCTCGACGGCGACACCGCCCGGCACTACGACCGCTCGGTCCAGGGCATGAGCGCGTATTTCGCCTGGCTGAACCGGGGCAAGGAAAGCGCGGCGCTCGACCTGAAGAACGAGCAGGACCTCGCGGTCGCGCGCGCCCTCGTCGCCAAGGCCGACGTGTTCGTCCAGAACGTCGCGCCGGGCGCGAGCGTCCGCCTCGGGCTCGGCGCGAAGGACCTCGTCGCGCGCCATCCCCGGCTGATCGCGCTCGACATCGTCGGCTACCGCCAGTCGACGCCGGCGAAGGGGCGCCGGGCCTACGACATGCTGGTGCAGGCCGAGAGCGGGATCTGCAGCGTGACCGGATCGCCGGACGAGGCCGTCAAGGTCGGCGTGTCGATCGCCGACATCGGCGCCGGCATGAACGCCCACGCCGCGATCTGCCAGGCGCTTTATGAGCGCGAGCGCACCGGCCGCGGCAAGGCGATCGAGATCGCCATGTTCGACTCCATGGCCGAATGGATGGCGGTGCCCTTCCTGCAATACGAGCAGGCCGGCCGCGTCACGCCGCGCACAGGCCTGTCCCATGCGGTGATCTTCCCCTACCACGTCGCGCAATGCCGCGACGGCGGGGTGGTGATCGCGGTGCAGAGCCCGGCGGAATGGCTCCGCTTCTGCGACGGCGTCATGGAGCGGCCGGCGCTCGCGGCCGACCCGCGCTTCGCCGACAACCCGGCGCGGCTCGCAAACCGCGACGCACTGGTCGCGATCATCCAGGAGGTGTTCGGGCCGGCGACGCGCGCGGAGATGATCGCGAGGCTCGAGGCGCGCCAGCTCGCCTGGGCGAACGTCTCCGACATAGCCGACCTCGCCGCCCACCCCGCGCTCACCCGCATGACGATCCCGCTCGACGACGGCGGGAGCTTCGACGTGCCGACCTCGCCGCTCACCGTGGCGCGAGAGGGCCGCAGGCCCCCGGCGCTCGGCGAGCACACCGCGGCGATCCGCGCGGAGGTGGCGCTGGGGGCATGACGTGTTCCCGGCGCAGTGGCGGCGCCGCGCCGGGGCAGCGAACGCGCCCCGGATCGCCGCCCCGGGCTAGAGCGCGATCACGTCCCCGGTATCGTCCGTCTCGCCCCGCGGCCGTCGTTCCGGGCTTGTCCCGGAACCCATTTCCTCGGCGTGGTCAATGGCATACCGCCGTCGGCGGGAATGGATCCCGGGACGAGCCCGGGATGACGGGCGAGGATCTTTCGCTTCAAAGCGAGGCGACCGCGCTCTAGGGCGCGATCACGTCCCCGGTATCGTCCGTCTCGCCCCCGCAGCCGTCGTTCCGGGCTTGTCCCGGAACCCATTTCCTCTTCGTGGTCAATGGCGTGCCGCCGTCGGCGGGAATGGATCCCGGGACAAGCCCGGGATGACGGGCGAGGATCTTGCGCTTCAAAGCGAGGCGACCGCGTTCTAGGGCGCGATCACGTCCCCGGTATCGTCAGTCTCGCCCCCGCAGCCGTCGTCCCGGGCTTGTCCCGGAACCCATTTGCTCTTCGTGGTAATTGGCATACCGCCGTCGCGGGAATGGATCCCGGGACAAGCCCGGGATGACGGGCGAGGATCTTTTCGCTTCAAAGCGAGGCGACCGCGCTCTCGACGCCTGCCTGTGCTCGCCGCGAAAGGACGAGCGATTGCAACGGGATACCGGGTCGTGCGGTCATCCGCCCGGGATCAACTTTTCGAGAGCGCCGCCCAGGCGGGTCATTTTCCTGTCATGGCCGGCTTGAGCTGGCATGCCACATGTGGCATTCCAGATACCGCATACCAGCCATGCGCTGACAAGGCGGCTCCGCCGTCTCGTTCAGCGCCGACGCGGGAGACACGCGTGGGCCGATCCTATCCTGCAAGCGACCGTAACGCGCCGGGCGTCGTCCGGCCATGCGGCCCGGGCCGTCAGGCCCCGCGCGGACGAACGCCGTCCGATCCGCTTCTCCCCTCCCGACCGCCGCGCGCGTGACGTCGCGCGGGGCCTGAGCGCCCTTCGCGCCGCGCTTTCGCGCGCCGAACGCCCCGAACAATCCAGTCCTCCCCACCGCCGCAGCGCGAGCGCGCCGCAGCGCCCGCAACCGCTTATCCCTTTGTCGGGATAGCCGAATTTCCACTACCCAATTCGCCGAACCACCGTCACGACAATCGGCCGACATGAGCCGAAGTCAAAACTTCGAGGGAACGCCACATGAGTGAAGCCACCGCCGCCGCGGCGCCGCCGACGGTCTCCAACTCCAAACGTTGGACCCAGATCGTCGTCGGCGTCATCTGCATGATCGCGACCGCGAACATCCAATACGCCTGGACGCTGTTCGTGCCGGAGATCCAGCAGACCTTCGGCTGGGAGCGCGCCTCCATCCAGTTCGCCTTCACGATCTTCGTCCTGGTGCAGACCTGGCTGACGCCGATCGAAGGCTACTTCATCGACAAATACGGCCCGCGCTTCATGGTCGCCACCGGCGCCGTGTTCATCGGCCTGGCCTGGGTGCTGAACTCCTACGCGACCTCGCTGATGGGCTTCTATGTCGGCGCGGCCGTCGGCGGCGTGGGCGTCGGCTGCATCTACGCGACCTGCATCAACAACGCGCTGAAGTGGTTCCCGGACCGCCGCGGTCTCGCGGTCGGCCTCACCGCCGGCGGCTACGGCGCGGGCTCGGCCGCCACCATCCTGCCGATCGCCGCGATGATCGAGACCGCCGGCTTCCAGCAGGCCTTCTTCACCTTCGGCATCATCCAGGGCCTGCTCGCCTTCTGCGCCGCCTGGTTCCTGCGCTCGCCGGAGAAGTCCGAGGTCCGGTCCTCCCACAAGGTGAACCAGACCCGCCGCGACTACACGCTCAAGGAGGCGATGAGCACCAAGCTGTTCTGGCTGATGTTCCTGATGTTCATCTGCGTCGTCACCGGCGGCATGATGGCGGTCGCCCAACTCGGCGTCATCGCGCAGGACCTCGGCGTCAAGAACTTCTCGGTCAACCTCTACTTCATCACCATGGCGGCGCTGCCGCTCGCCTTGATGCTCGACCGGGTCATGAACGGAATCTCGCGCCCGCTGTTCGGCTGGATCTCCGACCAGATCGGCCGCGAGAAGACCATGCTGATCGCCTTCACGCTCGAAGGCCTCGGCATCATCGCGCTCGGCTATTTCGGCTCCAACCCCTACGCCTTCCTGATCCTGTCGGGCGTGGTGTTCCTGGCCTGGGGCGAGGTCTACTCGCTGTTCTCGGCGCTCGCCGGCGACGCCTTCGGCACCAAGCACATCGGCAAGATCTACGGCGTGCTCTATTGCGCCAAGGGCATCGGCGCGCTGTTCGTGCCCGTCGGCAATCTGCTGATGGAGGCGACCGGCACCTGGTCGAGCGTGCTCTACACCGTCGCCGCCATGGACCTGTTCGCGGCCTTCCTCGCGATCGTGGCGCTGCGCCCGGTGCTCGCGGCCCATGTCGCCCGCTCGACGCTCGCCAAGCCCGACGTCGCGCTCGACGGCGAACCGGCGCTCGCCCGCGCCTGACCGGCCGTCGACACGTCCCCCGGCCATTGGCCGGGGGACAAGGGGAAGGGGCAGGCGTGTCGGCGCCTGCCCCTTTTTCATGCGCTTAGAGACCCCGCAGGCGGCGGAGGCCGCAGGGCGCGGGGCCGAACGACCTCATAGCCATCCGCGGCCGGTCTGCGGTACTCATGGGCGATGACCGCCCTTCAGACGTGCCTCGCCGCCCTGGCCGCCGCCGCCGCCAAAACGCCCGGCGAGGCCAAGGCGCTGTCGATCGACGCCATCGAGCGCTTCGCGGCCGGCGGCCCTCCGGAGGAGGCGCCCGCCCGCCTCCAGACGCTCGCCGACGGCTACGACGCGCTGAAGCTGGAAGGGGCCGTCGCGGTCCTGGTCCGGGATGCGATCGCGCGGCGGATCGCGCTGCTCGAGGGCGAGGGCTCCTCGCCCGCGGCGTAGTCCGTCAGCCCTGCGACAGCCGCACGACGTTCGCCTGCACGATCGCGCGATAGTCCTCGATGATCCGGTCGAGCGATCCGCCCGCGAGAAAGGCCGGCCCGTGGCGCAGCGCCGCCTCGGTCTTTTCCGACATCATCAGGATCGCCTCTTCCCCGGCGGCGGCCCCGCCCATGGCGGCCTTCATCATCCGCATGCCGATCACCTGGTGGCACTCGGCCGTGAGCAGGACCATGCTGTAGAGCGTGTCGAACATCTGCGCGCCTCCGGCAGAGACGCGTTCCGCTGCGTGCTGCAGCGCGTCAACGCCAGCGGCGCCCGGAGGTTCCCGCCTACCGTTCGTCCCCGCGCACGGACGGGCCGAAGATCCGGCGCACCTGGACGTCGGCCGCTCCCGCCGTCTCGAGGGAGGCGCGCAGCCTGAGCGCCGAGTCGAGCGTCGGCGCCTCCATCTCGATCCGTTTCGCGCCGTCCAGAAAACTCACGACAAACATCGCTTCGCGCCCCCGCTCGGCGAGCTTACGCGTGAGGCCGGCAAAAGGTTGCGCGCGATCTTCGCGCGCGCGTCAGGCGCGGCGCTCGGAACGAAACGCCCCGCCGGCCGCTGTCTCGGAAGGACACGGGAGGCCGGCATGGGCACGAGCCTGGACCAGACGACGCTCGACGCGATCGGCGAGATGCTGCGCGCCCGGCTGAGCGCGATCGAACGCCAGCCGCTGCCGCTGTCGCTCCTGCTGCTCACCGTCGAGCTCGAAATCCTCGCCGAGGCGCGCAAGGCCTTCGGCGAGGAGTAGCGCCGCCGCCGTGTCGGCCGCCGCCGCAGGCCCGCGCGTGCGCGCTTCCCGGTCATTTCGCGCGGGGCGCGCCCGCGGCGGCGCGCGCGACGCCCTATATGCTTACGACGACCATATGGGAGCGACGATGACGGGCCAGGGCAAGACGCTGTATGTCAGCGAGAACGGCGACCGCTGGGACCTGCTCCGCAACCCGGACGGCGAGATTTTCGTGCGGCACACCGGCAACGTCTCGTCCGGCGGCCACGTCGCCGACATGGGCCTCGGAATCTTCCTCACCCTCGGCCGCAACGGCCCCGAGCACCAGGCGATGTGGCGCCTGATCGGAACGCTGCTGGACGAGGGGGAGTAAAGGCTTGGGCGCAGCGCACGGTCTGCTCCGCCTCGATGCGGCGAGCCCGTGCGCATGCGGCTTTCGTTCATTCAGGGAGTATGGCTGCTGGCCGGCTCGACGTCCGGCGCCGCAGGCGGGACGTGATCCGCCGCAGGCGCGTGTCCGGGACCGGTGATCTCGGGACGAAACGCATCGCCCATATGCGACGAGGGCGCCGAGACGCCGCCGCTGAGCGAGAAGGGCTGATCCTTAGAGCGGATCACGGCGGGCGTGAGCGCCTTCAGGCGCCTGGCGATCGCCCGCTGCACCTTCTCGTCTATGGGCCTGCCGCTGGCCTGCATGAAGAAGGAGAGCTGCAGAAGCCGCAGGCCCTTCGTCTGCGAAACGGCGTCCGAGGCGTATCCCGCCAGAAACGTGCTGATCGCGATCTGCCCGCGAGGCAGCCCTTTCGGACCAAGCTCGGCAAGGGAGCTCAGGCAGGTGTCGAGAATCGGCATGTCGGGACGGTAGGATTTCGACTTTCCGTCCACAAGCCAGCGCCCAATACCTTTGGCGGGGCGCCCCTATCAATCGAGGTCGAGGGACCGCTCGAGAGCGGACGCGCTCACCTCCTTGTCGTCCTTGCCGAGCACGACGATGTCCCTGAAGCCTCGCCTCGCCAGCTCATGCGACCTCTCGAGCGCCTGCTCCGCGGTTCCGCACGCGAAGGTGACGGCGCGGCCGGTGTGGTCGACGGCTTTGACCTTGAACAAACAGAGCCTCCCTACATGCGTGGCGCCGAGCATAGAGGAGGCGAGCCCGATCCACGAGGGTCGTCAACCGCTGGCAGTTTCAAAATGAGACGCTGCCCGGCGATGGGAGATTGTGGAGATTGCAGCGGGAGGGCACGACCAAGACCGAATTGCAGGCGATCATCCGCGCCAACGCCGATCGCGAGCCCGCATCATGTCCGACGAAGGCCGTTGGCGCCCGGTTGCTGTCACCTCCGGAGGCCGACCCCCTTCGCTCGGCGGCGATTTGCGTTCGGGGCTACACGGGATCAGACTCCATCCCATGAGCAAAGATCCGCCGCCGCAAAGCCAAATCGACGAGTTCCGCGCCGCCGCCCGCGAACTAGGGACGGACGACGATGCAGAGCGGTTTGCTGAAAGGGTGCGAAAGCTGGTTAAGCCCAAAGCCACGATGTCACCTGCACAAGGCAGCGTTCGCTCTACCAAGCCGAACGCATAACGGTGACTTACTATCCTGTTTTCGACGTTTCGGCATGGCAAGCGTACCGCCCTGAAGCGCTTGGAACAAAAGAAAAGCGCTGGCTGACGTCACCCGCGGAGCATTCGCTGCCAGGCAGAATGCACCTTTTCAAGATCGGGCGAGCCGGCACTGGAGAAAACTGGTCTGAGAAGGTCGTTTCCGAAATCGCAAAAGGTATGGGCCTGCCATGTGCTCAGTATGATTTTGCGACCTCGGATAATGAAAAAGGAGTTATTACGCCTCGGTTTCTCGCTGATGGCGGAACGTTCTTCGCAGGAAATTTTCTACTTTCAACTATTACAGACGGGTACGACGGAGAAAAGCGCTTTCAGCAGATAAAGTACACGATTGATCGAGTGGTAAGCGTACTAAAGTCGCTACCTCTATTACATAGATATGACGGATTTGATAACCCAACAAATATAACTCCTATTGAGGTATTTTTAGGGTACCTTATATTGGATATATTAGTTGGAAATACAGACAGACACCATGAAAATTGGGGTGTTATAGCTAACGTAGGCGAGCGCGATGTCTCATTGCGACTTGCCCCAACCTTCGACCACGCATCATCTCTTGGGCGAAACGAGCCCGACGATCGACGGCGAATGAGATTGTCCACAAATGACAGGAGGGCGACGGTTTGCTCCTACGCACACAGAGGGAAATCCGCCTTCTATGCCGGGAAAAGCGAAAAACATACTCTTCTTTTGCGAGACACATTAGGTGTCATTAAATATTTGAACCCAAAGGCCTGTAGATACTGGGCTGAGACAGCAGTTGGACTTACGGAGACATTCTTTGAGGAGATTTTTTTACAGATCGATCCTTCTCTGATAGAATCATCGGCGATAGATTTTGCACTTGCAATGTTAAAATGCAACCAACGAACTATAAGGGAGGTGGGTCTTGACGCGTAGATTGTTTGTCGCATGGCAGGACGAGCAATCCCGAACGTGGCACACTATTGCACGCCTCACGAAAAGCGACTCATCTTATGAACTAGTGTTTACAAAGGGTGCCAGGCAACTCAAAGATCTGACTCAAGTTTTATTTGGAATGAATATGGGATATAGATATCAGTTTGATACTTTGATTCCTCTACTCAAAAATAAACTGCCCCCTAAGTCCCGCCTGGACTACCCGGCAATGCTTCGCTGGTTGAATCTTTCTCAACATGAAACCGAATTTGACCTGATCGCAAAATTCGGGCTCATTCCGGGGTCTGATTCTCTTATTATTTACCCGGAGCCTTCCGTTATTGGCGGGTTTTTTGAGTTGGAGTTTTTTGTCCACGGAATTAGGTATATGCATAGGGATGTAATGTCTTGGTGCTCTGGCACCAAGGAGGAGATAGAATTATTTCCAATGCTTGATGTTTGCAACCCATTTGACAATGACGCAGTCGCGCTCCGCCTCCGGGACGGAGGGCTAATTATCGGGTATGTTCCTATTTTCTATTCCCCCGTTATTTCGAATATTCTAAGAGATGAAACTTCACGCCGGACGTGCAGGATTGAGATCGTCCGATGTAACGACGACGCACCAAATCAACTAAAAATTCTTTGCAAAATTACTGCAGATGTCCCGATCAATTTTGATCCAGCGAGCGCTGAAGAGCAGCAGCCCGTTGACGCCTTTATCGCCTCATCTTTAGACGCGGCACCATCTACGCCTCGTAGCGTCTTTTACCGCCACTCAGAAAATTTTCCATTTAAGACGAGCTAGTAAGGTACGCCCCCCGAAAAAGGGCGGCCTTGAATGGTTCAAGCGCAATCTCGCCTAACGCGTTTGCAAGCTACATAATCGCGCCCGCTTGTTAAGAAAACAAAGAACAAGTCTTCCCAGACGTCGTGGATGCCCGGCTTCGCCGAGCATGACGGCGCAACGCCGCGCATCGGTCAGGCGCCGCCTCACCCCGCCAGCTCCCGCATCACCGTGATCAGATCCGCCTTGCCTTCAAACCCGATGCCCGGGAGCTCCGGCATTGTGATGCGACTGTTCTCGACCCGGACCGTGTCGGGGAATCCGCCATAGGGCTGGAACAGATCGGGGTAGCTTTCATTGCCGCCGAGGCCGAGGCCGGCCGCGATGTTGAGCGACATCTGGTGGCCGCCATGGGGGATGCAGCGCGACCAGGACCAGCCGGCGACCTTGAGCGCCTGAAGGGTGCGCATGTATTCGCACAGGCCGTAGGAGAGCGCGCAGTCGAACTGCAGCCAGTCACGGTCCGGCCGCATGCCGCCATGGCGGAGCAGGTTGCGGGCGTCCTGATGCGAGAACAGGTTCTCGCCGGTCGCCATCGGGCCGGGGTAGAATTCGGCGAGCGCCGCCTGCAGCGCGTAGTCGAGCGGGTCGCCCGCCTCCTCGTACCAGAACAGCTTGTACGCCCGGAGCGCCTTGGCGTAGGCGATCGCGGTCTCCAGGTCGAAGCGGCCATTGGCGTCGACGGCGAGCCTTGCCTCGGAGCCGATCTCGGCCAGAACCGCCTCGATGCGCCGGCAGTCTTCGGCGAGAGGCGCGCCGCCGATCTTCATCTTCACGACTGTGTAGCCGCGGTCGAGATAGGAGCGCATTTCTCCGCGCAGCTGCGTGTCGTCCTTGTCCGGATAGTAATAGCCGCCGGCGGCGTAGACGAAGACGGACGGGTTCGCCTCGACCCCGTTGCGCTCCGCGAGCAGCCGGAACAGCGGCTTCTCCGCGATCTTCGCGACCGCGTCCCAGATCGCCATGTCGAGCGTGCCGACCGCGACCGAGCGCTCGCCATGGCCGCCCGGCTTCTCATTGGTCATCATCGCGGCCCAGGCGCGGTCGGGGTCGAAATTGTCGCCGGCCTCGTTCAGCAGGGTCTTGGGGTCGGCCTCCAGAAGGCGGGGCGCGAAGCGTTCGCGGATCAGCCCGCCCTGGCCGTAACGGCCGTTCGAGTTGAAGCCGTAGCCGACGACCGTCCGCCCGTCGCGGACCACATCGGTGACGACCGCGACCAGGCTCGTCGTCATCTTTGAGAAATCGATATAGGCGTTGCGGATCGGCGAGGCGATCGGTTGCGTGATCTCGCGGACGTCGACGATGCGCATGAGGCCCTCCCAGGCGGCGCCGCGGGCGTTGCGCATGGTTGCGCGCGCCTTGCGCCGAATTGACCCGGCGTTTCACATGAATTGCGGCCCGCCTCCAATGCCGATGCGGCGCGTCGCCATGCCGGATCGGCATCGAGCCCGTGATAGGATGCCGCCTCGTGAGGCGGTTCGGGAGCGGCGGCGGTGGAGCTCGTCTGGCTGGAGGATTTCTTCGCGCTCACCGAGACGCGCAATTTTTCGCGCGCGGCGGAGGCGCGGCACGTCACCCAGCCGGCCTTCAGCCGCCGGGTGCGCGCCTTCGAGGACTGGATCGGGGCGCCTTTGTTCGAGCGCGGGCCGCGCGGGGCGGAGCTGACGGCGGCGGGCGAGCGGGTGCGGGCCAGCGGCGGCGAGATCGTCCGGCGCATCCATGATCTGAGGCGCGAGGTCCGCGCGCTCTCGGGCCGCGAAGCGGACGCCGTGCGCTTCTGCTGCACCCACGCGCTGTCCTTCACCTTCTTTCCCGGCTGGGTGCGGGGGGCGGCTCCCGGCCTCGGCGCGATCCGGCTGATCTCGGACAATCTCGCGGCCTGCGAGCAGGTGCTGCGGCGCGGCGAGGCCGAATTCCTTATCTGCCACAATGATCCGCAGGCGCCGGAGCGGATCGGGGAGGGGCGGCTTTCGAGCGTCGTGGTGGGGCGGGACCGGATCCTCGCCGTGAGCGCGCCGGAGGCCGGGGGCGGCCCGCTCTGGGCGCTGCCGGGCCCTGCGGGCGGGCGCGTCCGGCTGCTCGCTTACGCCGAACAGTCCGGGATCGGGCGGATCGTCGCCGCGCGGGTCCTGCCGCCCGCGGAGGCCGACATCGTGTTCACGAGCCATCTCGGCGCGACGCTGATGTCGATGGCGCTGGCGGGCGAGGGCGTCGCCTGGCTGCCGCTCGCGCTCGCAGGCGACGCGCTGCGCGACGGCCGGCTGGTGCCGGCGGCCGGCTCCGGCGAGGGGGACGCGATCGACGTCGAGATCCGCCTGTTCCGCGCCGAGGGCCGGCTCGGCCGCGCGGCGGAGGCGCTGTGGTCGGGGCTTGTGGGCTGAGCGCGGAGCGCTGAGCGCGGAGCCATACCGTTCGGGCATGGCGGCGGCGCGGCGCGCCTCAGCCCCTCCCAAGCGCTCCGGCGACCTCCCTGGATACCTCTATCGCGGTCGCGATCCCGTCCGTGTCGACGTCGAGATGGGTGGTGGCGCGGATCTCATAGGCGTCGGTCGCCCGCATCCGGACGCCCCGCTCGAGGCAGGCGCGCGCGAAGGCGTCGGCGGTAACCCCAAGAGATTGAACGGAAAACCGCAGGATGTTGGACTGCGTGGGGGCGGCGATCACGATCCCCTCGATCGCCCTGAGGCCGGCGTCGAGGGCCTGCGCGTTGGCGTTGTCGATTCTGAGCTGCTCGACGTGATGGTCGAGCGCATAAAGCCCCGCCGCCGCCAGAATTCCCGACTGCCGCATCGCCCCGCCCAGCCGGTACTTCCAGCGCCACGCCTCAATTATCAACGGTTTCGAGCCGCACAGCACCGCCCCGACCGGGCAGCCCAGCCCCTTCGACAGGTCGATCCAGGCGGTGTCGAAGCCCTGGACGTAGTCCGCAGCCGAAATCCCGGTCGCCGCGACCGCGTTCAGAAGCCGGGCCCCGTCGACATGCGCGGCGAGCCCGTGGCGCTTCGCGACGTCCCGGACGGCCCGCATGGTCGCGAGCGGCCAGACTGAGCCGCCGGAGAAAGCCGTTGTGTTTTCAACGGAAATCAGCGCCGACCGCGGCGCCGTGCGGATCTTCGGCCGCACCGCCGCCTCGGCGTCGGAGGCCGAAAACACGCCGTCCGCGGTCGTGATCGGCAGGCTCGAGACGCCCGCGATGGTCGCCGCGCTCGCCGCCTCGGTGTTGAAAATGTGCGACGAAGCGTCGACCACGATCTCGTCCCCCGGCCGCGTCTGCGCGAGGATCGCGGCGAGGTTGCACATCGTCCCCGACGGCATGAACACCGCGTCCTCCATGCCGAGCAGCTCCGCGACCCGTGCGCACAGCGCGTTCGTCGTGGGGTCCGCGCCCGCCTGCTCGTCGCCGACCTCGGCGCGCGCCATCGCCTCGCGCATGCCCGGCGTCGGCCGGCTCTGGGTGTCGGAGAACAGATCGATCACGTCAGCAAGCTCCCGGAGATCTCAGCGGGCTTCGGCGGCCACGGCGAAGTCGCATATAATATGTCAGTTGCACATCAATTTGCGCTGAATTAGGATCGCCACAAAAGGGGATGCGAGCAACGCGTCCTAACATGGGGAGGACTACATGAAGGCGTCCGCGCTCGCGGCTCTCGCGATTCTTGCGTTCCCGACCCTCGCGCAGGCGTGGGAGCCGACCAAGGCGATTGAGATCGTCGTTCCGTTTGGGCCCGGGGGCGCCTCCGACCAGATGGCCCGCACCGTGCAGGGCATCGTCCAGAAGCACAATCTCGCGCCGCAGCCGATCGTCGTCGTCAACAAGCCCGCCGCGACCGGCGGCGAGGCGATGATGGACATCCAGAAGTCGGTCCGCGATCCGCACAAGCTTCTGACGACGTCGAGCGGCATCTACATGACGCCGTTGTCGACCAAGCTTCCGGTGAACTGGCGGAACTTCACGCCGGTCGCGATGCTCGCGCAGGACGAGTTCCTGGTGTGGGTGAAGAGCGACGCGCCTTACAAGACCGTCCAGGACCTGCTGACGGAGGCCAAGACCGCCTCGCCCGCGCTCAAGATCGGCGGCGGCGGCTCGAAGCGCGAGGACGACCTCATCGTCTCCGCGATCGCGGCGGAATCGGGCGTGAAGCTGACCTACATTCCCTACAAGTCGGGCGGCGAGGCCACCAGCCAGCTCGCCGGAGGCCATGTCGCGGCCGACACCAACAATCCCTCGGAAGACGTCGCGAACTGGCGCGGCGGCGCGACACGGCCGCTCTGCGTGCTGTCGCCGAAGCGCATCGCCTATACCGGGAAGATCGCCGGCGATATGGCTTGGTCCGACGTCCCGACCTGCGGCGAACAGGGCCTCAAATTCACCTACAACATGCTGCGCGGCATCTTCATGCCCGGCGGCGTGACCGACGAACAGCAGACCTATTACGTCGAGCTGTTCAAGAAGGTCGCCGGGACGCCGGAGTGGAAGGAATACCTCGAGCGCAACGCTCTGTTGCCAGATCTCCGCTTGGGCAAGGACTTCGAGGACTTCCTGACGACCGATGAGGCTCTGCATAAGGACCTGATGGCGAAGGCCGGATTCCTCGCGACCAATTGATGTCTCGCGCTCCGGCCGGCTCGGGAGACCGGCCGCCCGGAGCGCTTGCACGTCGTTTGAAACGATCTGACACGGGGAGCGCCGTCATGTCGGCAGAGCAACACGCCGCGGGCGGGTCCGGCCCGTCGCGTCGATCGGTCGAAATCGTGGTCGCCGGCGCGATCCTCGTGCTCGCCGCCATGGTGCTGTGGGACAGCTACGGCCGCGGCGCGGGGTGGGATGGCGGGCCCCAATCCGGCTTCTTCCCCGCCCGCGTGGGATGGATTCTGGCCATCGCGTCGGCCTTCGCGCTCATCAACGCAATCCGCCGGCGCGACCAAGGGACATTCGCGACCTGGGGCCAGCTTGCGCTGGTGGCGCAGATCTTCGCGCCGCTCGCGATCTATGTCGCGGCGATCGAATGGATCGGGATTTACGTCTCGTCGGCGATCTTCATGGCGGCGTTCATGGTGTTCCTCGGCTCGTTCCGCTGGTGGACGACGCTGGTGATTTCGGCGCTGACGCCTGTCATCGCCTTCTGGGTGTTCGAGCTGCAGTTCCGGGTGCCGCTGCCCAAGGGCCCGTTCGAAGCTTGGCTCGGCTACTGAGGCGATAGCGACCGATGGACGATCTCTCCTCGCTCCTGCACGGCTTCGAGGTCGCGCTCAGCTGGCACAATGTCGGCTTCATGATCGTGGGCGTTCTGCTCGGCATCGTGGTTGGCGTGCTGCCCGGCCTCGGCGGCCCGAACGGCGTCGCGATCCTTCTGCCCATGACCTTCGGCATGGATCCGACATCGGCGATCATCCTGCTGTCGTCGATCTATTGGGGGGCGCTGTTCGGGGGCGCGATCACCTCCATCCTGTTCAACATTCCCGGCGAGGCCTGGTCGGTCGCGACCACGTTCGACGGCTATCCTATGGCCCAGCAGGGGCGAGCGGGCGAGGCGCTGACCGCCGCCTTCACGGCGTCCTTCATCGGCGCGCTCTCGGGCGTGGTCCTGATCACCTTCGTCGCGCCGCTGGTCGCAAAATTCGCGCTCAGATTCGGGCCGGCCGAGTTCTTCGCGGTTTTCCTGCTGACCTTCTGCTCTTTCATCGGCATGGGGCGCGAGAACCGCACCAAGATCGTCATCTCGCTCGCGATCGGCTTTCTGCTGGCCGGCGTCGGCATGGACACGATTTCCGGCGACCTGCGCATGACCTTCGGCTCGATGGAGCTGATGCGCGGCTTCGATTTCCTCGTCGTCGTGATCGGGCTCTTCGGCGTCTCCGAGATTCTTCTGACGATCGAGGAGGGGCTCGAGTTCAAGGGCAAGAAGGCCGCGATCGACCTGAAGGTCGTGCTGAAGACCTGGGCGAGCCTCCCCCGGTATTGGGCGACGCTGGTGCGCTCCTCCGTGGTCGGCATGTGGATGGGCGTCACGCCGGGCGGCGCGATAGCCGCGTCCTTCATGGGCTACGGGCTGGCGAAGCGGTTCTCGAAGAGCGGCGACCGGTTCGGTCAGGGCGAGGTCGAGGGCGTGCTGGCGCCTGAAACCGCGGCCCATGCCGCCGGCACCTCGGCGCTGCTGCCGATGCTGGCGCTCGGCATCCCGGGGTCGGCGACGGCGGCGGTGCTGCTCGGGGGCCTCATGATCTGGGGTCTGCAGCCCGGGCCGATGCTGTTCGTCGAGCAGAAGGAGTTCGTCTGGGGCCTGATCGCGAGCATGTATCTCGGCAACGTCGCCGGCCTCATCATCGTGCTGGCGACGGTGCCGCTGTTCGCGGCGATCATGCGCGTGCCGTTCGCGATCGTCGCGCCGATCATCCTGATCGTCTGCGCGATCGGGGCGTACACGGTCGGCAACTCGACCTTCGACATCTGGCTCATGCTGGCGTTCGGCGTGGTCGGCTACGTCTTCAAGAAGCTCGACTATCCGCTCGCGCCGATGGTGCTCGCGCTGGTGCTGGGCGATCGCGCCGAGGACGCCTTCCGGCAGGCTTTGCTCGGCTCCGGCGGCAGCCTCCAGGTGTTCTGGGCCAACGGGCTGGTTACGACCCTGATCATCCTCTCGGCGCTGCTCCTGTTCTGGGGGCCCGTCGGGGACCTCATCGGAAAGATGCGCGGCGGGCGCGGCAAGCCGGCGATGGGGACGGCCGAGTGAGGACGCCGGACAGGTTTCCGCAAGGGACGCCGTGATGCTGGACAGCGTTCGCCAGGAGACGCGTGTCTGGAACGCGCTCGAAACCAGCTACCGCGAGCGGCTGGCGCGCGGCGCCGCCTTCGCCGACGGCAAGATCGCGCGCCGCGACGAGATCGTGGCGTTCCTCGAAGCGGTGATCGAGCCATACGATCGCATCTGCATCGAGGGCAACAATCAGAAGCACGCTGATTTTCTGGCGGAATCGCTCGCGAAGACCTCGGTCGACAAGATCCACGACCTGCACGTCGTGCAGTCGAACATCGCCCTAAGCGCGCATCTCGACGTGTTCGAGCGCGGCACGGCGCGCAAGCTGGACTTCTGCTACGCCGGCCCGCAGGGGCTGCGGATCGCCCGGCTGATCAAGGAAGGGAAGGTCGAGGTCGGGGCGATCCACACCTATCTCGAGCTCTACAGCCGCTATTTCTGCGACCTCACACCTCAGGTCAGCTTCGTCGCAGCCGACGCCGCGGACGCCGACGGCAATCTCTACACCGGGCCGAACACCGAGGACACGCCGGCGATCGTGGAGGCGACCGCCTTCAAGTCCGGCGTGCTGATCGCGCAGGTGAACCGCCTGGTCGACAAGGTCCCTCGGGTCGACGTGTCCGGCGACTGGGTGAGCTTTGTCGTCGAGGCGCCCAAGCCGCATTACATCGAGCCGATCTTCACCCGCGACCCCGCCGTCATCACCGAGGTTCAGGTGCTGATGGCGATGATGGTGATCCGCGGGATCTACGAGAAATACGGCGTGGCGCGGCTCAACCACGGCATCGGCTTTGACACCGCGGCGATCGAGCTGATCCTGCCGACCTACGCCGCGGACCTCGGCCTCAAAGGCAAGATCTGCCGCTACATGTCGGTCAACCCGTGTCCGACGCTGATCCCGGCGATCGAGGCGGGCTTCGTCGAAGGCATCCACTGCGCGGGCTCGGAGCTCGGCATGGAAGCCTATACGGCGGCGCGCTCCGACGTGTTCTTCATCGGCCGCGACGGCACGATGCGGTCGAATCGCGTCTTCTGCCAGCTCGCCGGCCACTACGCCGACCTGTTCATCGGCTCGACGCTTCAGATCGACCTCGAGGGAAACTCCTCGACGGCGACGCTTGCGCGCATCACCGGTTTCGGCGGCGCCCCGAACTTCGGTTCGGACTCGCGCGGCCGGCGCCACGGCAGCGAGCCCTGGCTCAAGGCCGGCGCCGAGCAGCGGCGCGAAGGGACGATGCCGCGCGGACGCAAGCTCGTCGTGCAGATGGTCGAGACCTTCGGGGACGGCATGTCGCCGACCTTCGTCGAGACCCTCGACGCCTGGGAGCTGCAGAAGACGTTCGGCATGCCGCTGCCGCCGGTGATGGTCTATGGCGACGACCTCACGCACGTCCTCACCGAGGAGGGCATCGCGAACCTGCTGCTCTGCGACACGCTGGCGGAGCGCGCGCAGGCGATCCGCGGCGTCGCGGGCTACACGCCGGTCGGCATGAAGCGCGACAAGGCCATGGTGGAGCGGCTGAGGCAGAAGGGCGCGGTGCAGTACGCCGAGGACATCGGCGTCGACAAGCGGCTCGCGACGCGCGACCTGCTCGCCGCGCGCTCGATCAAGGATCTCGTGGCGTGGTCCGGCGGCCTGTACGACCCGCCGTCCCGCTTCCGGAACTGGTGAGGAGCCTCCGATGGAGCACCTGGAGTTCGACTATCCCGGAGGGGGGACGAGGCCCGCGCGCCCGAACGCCCTGGTCGGCGTGGTGGGCTCGGGCAATCTCGAGGTCATGATCGAGGCAGCGAGCCTCGGCGGGCGCTGCTCGGCGGTCGTCGACACGTCGGTGCGCGGCTTCGGCGGAACCTGGGAGCGCGTGCTGGAGGATTTCTTCGCTCGCCACCGGTTCGAGGACGTCCGCATCTCGATCAACGATGGCGGCGCGACGCCGGCGGTCGTCAGCTTGCGGCTCGACCAGGCGGCCTCCGAGATCAAGGGATCGGCCGCGTGAGGGTCGCCCGCAACAGTTTCTACGAGGCGACGGCGCGTGGCCGCGTGCGGGCGCTGCTCGACGCGGGATCCTTCACCGAATTCTGCCCGCCCGCCGAGCGGCGCGTCAGCCCGCATCTGCCGGCGCTCGGCCTTCCCGTGGCGTTCGACGACGGCGTCGTGGTGGGCGAGGGGACGCTCGGCGGCCGGCCGGTCCTGATCGCCGCGCAGGAGGGCGGCTTCATGGGCGGAGCGGTCGGCGAGGTCCATGGCGCCAAGATCACCGGCATCCTCGAGCGCGCGACGGACGTGAAGCCGGACGCCGTCGTGCTGCTGCTCGACACTGGCGGGGTGCGCCTTCACGAGGCCAACGCCGGTCTTGTGGCGATGGGCGAAATCCAGCGCGCGGCGCTCGGCGCTCGGCACGCGGGCGTGCCGGTCATCGTCGCGATCGGCGGCAAGAACGGCTGCTACGGCGGCATGTCGATCGTCGCGCGCTCCTGCGACTGGATCATCGCGAGCGAGGAGGGGCGCCTGTCGATTTCCGGCCCGGAGGTCATCGAGGCGGTCGAAGGCATCGAGGAGTTCGACGCGCAGGACCGCGCGCTGGTCTGGCGTACGATGGGCGCGAAGCATCGCCGGCTGATCGGCGAGATCGACGCGCTCGTCGCCGACGACGTGGAGGCGTTCCGTACGGCGATCGCGGGCTTCCTCGGGCGCAGCCGCCCGCTCGATCTCGACGCGCTCGAAGCGGAGCACGCTGCGCTCCGTCGACGGCTCGAACGCTTCGCCGACTGCGCCGACGGGACCGACGTCTGGGCGCGTCTCGGCGTCAACGACCCCGGCGCGGTGCCTTCGCTTGACGCGGAGCGCTTCAACAGCCTCGTCGACGCGCTCGGGCGGGCGCCGTGAGCGGCCTGGCTGACACGCCGGTCGGCCGCGTGCTGGCCGAATTGTTCGGCGCGGATCACGGGATCGCCCGCAAGGGCAGCGTGGTGTCCGGAGTCGCCCGTTTCGACGGTCGCGCCGTCACGGTCGTCGGGACGCTGGAGCGCGCGACCATCGGCGCCGACGTCGCGCTCGATCTCGCCCGCCCGGTGCTCGACGCGATGCGGGACGAGCCGGGGCGGCCGATCCTCGTCATCGTCGACAACGCCGGCCACCGCCTCAGCCGCTGGGACGAACTGATGGCGAACAATGGCTGCATCGCCCATCTCACGCGCTGCTTCGACGCCGCGCGGCGTCGTGGCCACCGCGTGATCGGGGTGGTGCACGACCTTGCAGTCTCCGGCGGCTTCATGGCGACGGGGCTGTCGACCGACCTGTGCTACGCGCTCCCAGGCGCGGAGGTCCGGGTCATGGCCCCTGCGGCGATGGCGCGGGTGACCAAGATTCCGGTCGAGCGGCTCGCGGAACTCGCGGCCGTCAACCCGGTGCTCGGCCCCGGCGTGGAGAACTTCATCCGCGTCGGCGGTCTCGAAGGCGTTTGGGACGGGGACCTCAAGGCGCGCTTCCGCGACGCGCTCGAGCAGCCTCTCCCGCAGGACGATCCGCGCCGCGCGCTCGGCGCCGAACGGGGCGGACGCCGTCTCGCGCAGGACGTCGCCGCCCGGGTGCGCGCCGGGTCGACGAAGTGACAGCGGAAGGATCGGCGTCCGCGTTCGCCGCCGAGGACGCAATGCCCGATACGACAGGCGATCCGATCGCCGCCGAGATTGACGCGCTCGCGGTCGCGGCCCTGACGCGGGAGCTGGCCTGCTACCCCAAGCCGGGCCTCGTCAGCTTCGTCGACGCCGGCAGCCACGACGACATGACCGCCGAGACCTTCATGCGCAGCATCGCGGCGCTCGATGGGTATTTCGGCGAGATGGCGGACGGCGGCGCGCGGGGGGCTGGTTTCGCGGATCTGAACCGCATGGGTCGTCGCGCCGAGGCGCGCATGTTCGCCTCGACCGGGGGAGTCAACACGCATCGCGGCGCGGTGTTCTCCCTTGGATTGCTCGCGGCGGCGGCCGGGTGGGTCATCGCCGGGGGAGGAGCCGCCGCGGCGGACGTGTGCTCGACGGTCGCTCTGCGTTGGGGCGAGGCCATCCTTGAGGCGGCCCGGTTCTCGAAGGACGCAAGCCATGGAGCCGCCGTGCGCGCGCGCTACGGCGCGCCGGGGGCCCGCGAAGAGGCGGCCGCCGGCTTTCCCACCGTGCTTGACCACGCGCTGCCCGCCTTCCGGACGGCGCGCGCCGCCGGCCTGGAGATCAACGCGGCGAGCGTCCAGGCGCTGTTCGCGATCGTCGCCGTCCTTCCGGACAACAATCTTCTCTACCGGGGCGGCGCGGCCGCCCTTGCGGACGCCCAGGGGCAGGCGAGCGCATTCCTGTCGAGCGGCGGAATGCTCGCGCCGGGGGGCTTCGCCCGCGCGGTCTGCGTCCACGAGGCCTTCGTCGCCGAGCGCCACAGCCCCGGAGGGGCGGCCGATCTGCTGGCGGCGACGTTGTTCCTCGCTGGGCTCGAGGACCACGGCTTTCGCACGTGACGCTCGCGATCCTCTGCGCGGGGCAGGGCGCACAGCATCCGGACATGTTCGAGCGTCTCGCCGCCGAGGAGGCTGCGCGGCCGACGCTGGCCGAAATCTCCCTGCGAACCGGGCTCGATGTCATGAGCGGCCGCATCGCGGCCCCGCCTGAGGCGCTGACGGAAAACCGGGTCGCGCAGCTGCTCGTCGTCGGGCACGCCGTCGCGACCTTCGCCGCCTTATCCGCGAACGGAATCGAGGCGTCGGTGTGCGCGGGCTACAGCGCCGGCGAGATCGCGGCTCACGCTTGCGCGGGGGCTTTCCCCGAAGGCCGCGCGCTCGCCGTCGTCGCCCGGCGCGCCGCCTGCATGGACGCCGCCTGCGCAGGCCGGCCGCGGCAGGGCATGGTCGCGGCGATCGGGCTGTCGGTCGCCGACGCCGAGCGTCTGGCCGACGAGACTGGCGTCTTCGTCGCGATCGTCAACGGGCCGGATCATGTCGTGATCGGCGGAGCGGCGGACGACGTCGAGCGCTTCGCCGTCGAGGCCGAACTCAGGGCGCGCCACGTCCGCCGCCTTGGCGTGCGCGTCGCGTCGCACACGCCGCTGCTGGCGGCCGCGGGGCCTCCCTTCGCCGAAGCGATACGCGCGTCCGGGTGGCGTCCGCCCGTCGCGACCGTTCTCGCCGGCATCGACGGCCGGGCCCTCCGCAGCGTCGAGGACGCCGCTCATTACCTGTCGATCCAGCTTCACGACCGTCTGGACTGGGCGCGCTGCCTGGCGTCCGTCTTGGAGTATGGCGCGACAGCGACGCTGGAGATCGGGTCCGGGCGCGCGCTCACCCGGATGGTCGAGGAGGCCTATCCGGACGTGCCAGCCCGGGCCTTCGAGGATTTTCGAAGCGCGGCGGGCGCCGCGGCGTGGGCGCGGCGGCACGCGTAGAGGGGCGCATTCAGCCGGATCCGCGCTGTTACGCAGAATCTCAGGGATGCTTGTGGATGGGGTCGACCCAGTACACTTCTTCCGGCCGCTCCACCGGATCGACGTCTGTGATGTTGACCACCACCGCCTCATTGTCCGAACGGACCAGCACGCATTGCAGAGGGTTGGCCGGATCGGCGTTGATCTCCTGGTGCGGCACGTAAGGCGGCACGAAGATGAAGTCGCCTGGGCCGGCTTCGGCGACGAATTGCAGCCGCTCTCCCCAGCGCATCCGCGCTTTGCC
This sequence comes from Hansschlegelia sp. KR7-227, assembly GCF_049446035.1. Lineage (NCBI taxonomy): Bacteria > Pseudomonadati > Pseudomonadota > Alphaproteobacteria > Hyphomicrobiales > Methylopilaceae > Hansschlegelia > Hansschlegelia sp. KR7-227. The sequence continues at coordinate 2,912,896 of NZ_JBMSEA010000001.1, read as the reverse complement.
GCTGACAACGTAGATCACGCTCTCCAGCGCGCCGTGATGGTGGACGCCGGTCTTGGCGTTCGCCTCGATCGAGACGGTGCCGGCCCAGATTTTCTGGGCCCCGACGCGGGCGTGGTTGATCGCCGCCTGTCGGAACATGCCGGGCGTCTGGGCCGTGTTGGAGTCGAGCCGGTCACCCTTGATGACCCGCACGCCGTCATGCTTCCAGCGCTCGTCGGCGGCGCTGTGCTCGTGATGATGGTCAACTTCGCGGTCGTCGGTCATCCGGCCTCCCTTGTGGCGATCGCGCGCCGCCTGTGACTGGTCTAATCCGCTCGCCCGCAGGATCAAGCGCCGTCGGCGGGCGACCCTGAAAGCGCCAAGAGCTGCAAGCGCCTCGCAACAGCGAAGATAGCTGTTGCCGCAACGGCGCGAGGCCGCTACTCGCTCCGCGAACGAAGCGGCGGGCGGGGGCGCGGCATGGATCGGGTCGCGAAAATCGCCCTTGGGAGCATTGTCGTCGGGCTGGTGGTGCTCGCGCTGAAGACCGCGGCATGGCTTCTGACAGGCTCGGTCGCGTTGTTTTCCGACGCCGCCGAAAGCGTGGTCAACGTCGCCGCGGCGGTCGCGGCCTTCGTCGCCGTCCGCCTGTCCGCGACTCCGCCGGACCGCAACCACCCCTACGGCCACCATAAGGCCGAATATGTCTCTGCGGTGATCGAGGGCGCGCTGATCATCATCGCGGCCGCCGCCATCATCAACGAGGCGTGGGGCGCGTTTCGCAACCCTCGCGAGGTCGATCTCACGCCGATCGGCGTCGGCGCCAATCTCGCGGCGACAGCGATCAACGCCGCCTGGGGCCTTCTGCTGTTGAACCGAGGCCGGGCGTCGCGGTCGCCTGCGCTGATCGCCGACGGCAAGCATCTGATGGCGGACGTGGTGTCCTCGGTCGGCGTGTTGGCCGGCCTCGGAGCGGTCGTCGCGACCGGCTTCGTCTGGCTTGATCCCGCGATCGCGGCTCTCGTCGCGGTCAACGTGCTGTGGTCCGGCGTCCAGCTCGTCCGCGCCTCCGTGGGCGGGCTCATGGACGAAGCCGCGCCGGCCGAAACGCTCGATCGGATCAAGGCCACCATCGCCCGCAACGCCGACGGCGCCATCGAGGCCCATGACCTGCGCACCCGCCACGCCGGGAGGCTCACCTTCGTGGATTTTCACCTCGTCGTCGCCGGCGACATGCACGTCTCCGCCGCTCACGACATCTGCGACCGGATCGAGCGCGCGCTCCAGGCGGAAGACGGGGAGATCGTCGTGACGATCCATGTCGAGCCCGAAGAAAAGGCGAAACACGCGGGAATCGTCGTGCTTTAGCCGCGTTTACGCGACATGCACCATGTCGACGGCAGGATTGCGGCCGGTTTTTCTTTTGGGCCTCGGGGGCTCCCGCCGACATGACGTGCGCGCGTCCGTGATGCGACAGCAGGCGATCTCGCTCGCGCTCGGCCTCGCCGCCGTCCATCCGGCGAGCGCGGCCCCGTGCCTTCTTCAGGCCGAGGCCGAGGCGGTCGCTCCCGAGCGCGCGCTCGACGGCGACACGGTGCTGCTCGACGACGGCCGCGAGGTTCGGCTCGCCGGAATCGTCGCGCCGAAGGCGCCGTTGGGGCAGTCCGCAGAGGCGTGGCCGTTCGATCTCGCCTCCCGGGCCGCGCTGCAACGGGCGACCGCCGATCGTGTGATGGAGTTGCGGCTGTCCGGCCGGTCGCCCGACCGCTACGGTCGCCTCGTCGGCTATCTCGCGGAGATCGAGGCCGCCGACCATGCCGGCGTGGCCTCCGCTCTGCTCGCCGCCGGGCTCGCCCGGGTCGTCGCCGACGTCGCCGGCCGTGACTGCGCAGCCACGCTGCGCGCCGCGGAGCGGCAGGCGGCCGATGCTCGCCTTGGTTTGTGGTCAGATCCGTACTACGAGATTCGGAACGCCGCAGACGGAGCGGCGCTCGCCGCCGAGGCCGGCCGCTTCGTGGTGGTCGAGGGGCGTGTCGCAAGCGTAAGGATCGCTTCCCGGCGGGCGTATGTGAATTTCGGAGCGCGCTGGCGCGAGGCCCTGTCGCTGACGCTCTCAGAGGCCGCCCTTCGCAAGCTCGGCGGGTTCGCGACGCTGGGCGCGGTCGCCGGCGCGCGGCTGAGAGTGCGGGGTGTGGTCGAGGTGGGACGCGGACCGACGATCTTTGTCTCGGAGGCAGCCCAGATCGAGCCGATACCAGACGCGGGCCTGAAGCGGTGATGGGCAGGTTCTTCGGGATGGTCGGATCGTTCGGCCGCTTCGTCGCTTTGGGCGGCGTGGCGGCGCTGCTCGCCGCCTGTTCGAGCGTCGGTTCCGAACGGGCCGTTCCTCAGACGGTCGCGGCGGTGCCGGCGGCGGCCCCCAAGGTCGCGCCGCCGCCGCCGAGCGCGGTCAGCCAGGAGCAGGCGCGCATCGCGGCCGTCTACGGCGGCGTCTACGAGAAGCCGGAACTGACGGCGTTGCTGAACGCGGTGTCGGATCGACTGGCGGCGGCGTCCGGGCGGCCGGACCTGCGTTACAAGGTGACGATCCTAAACTCCCCGCTGATCAACGCCTTCGCCCTTCCGAACGGCAACCTCTACGTCACCCGTGGCCTGCTTGCGATCGCGAACGACTCCTCCGAGGTCGCGGCCGTTCTGGCGCATGAGATGGCGCATGTGACCGCGCGCCATGCGCTGCAGCGCGCCGACGAGGAGCGTAAGGCGGTGCTGGTCAGCCGCGTGGTCTCCGACGTGCTGCAGGATCAGAACGCCGGCGCCGTCGCCCTCGCCAAGAGCCGGCTGTCGCTTGCGAGCTTCTCGCGCGCCCAGGAGCTCGAGGCCGACCGGATCGGCGTGCAGAACGTCGCGCGGGCCGGCTTCGACCCCTACGGCGCCTCGCGCTTCCTGCTCTCGATGGGTCGGCAGGCCGACCTCAGGAGCGCCGCGCTCGGCCAAAAGCCCTCCCAGCCCGGCCTCGACTTCCTGTCGACCCATCCGTCCACGCCGGAACGTGTGCAGCTCTCGGTCGCCGCCGCGCGGCAAGTGGCCGCGCCGGGGATCGGCGAGCGCGACCACGACGGCTATCTCGCCGCGATCCACGGCATGACCTATGGCGACGATCCGAGCCAGGGATTCGCGCGCGGGCGTCGTTTCCTCCATCCCCGGCTGGGCTTCTCTTTCGTGGCGCCGGACGGCTTCACCTTCGAGAACGGCGCCGAAGCCCTGCTGGGCGTCGCACCGGACGGGAGGGCGCTCCGCATGGACGCCGCCAAGCTGTCCGGCGGGCAGACCCTCGAAGGCTACGTCTCCGAAAACTGGATCGACGGCGCGGAGCCCGGCCCGGTCGAGAAGATCGAGGTCAACGGCATGGAGGCGGTGACCGTCGTCGCGCGCGGTCGCGAATGGACCTTCCGGTTCGCCGCGATCCGCTTCGGACCGGACGTCTACCGTCTGATCTTCGCCGCGCGCGACCTGACCGCCCAGGTGGACGCGGGCTTCCGCGAGTCGCTGATGAGCTTCCGCAGGCTGTCACAGGCCGAGATCGACGCGGCGCGGCCGTTGAAAGTCGAGATGGTCCGGGCGCGGACGGGCGATACGGAGGCGAGCCTCGCGGCCCGCATGGCCGTGTCGGACCGCGCGGTCGAGCGCTTCGCCGTGCTCAACGGCCTTGCGCCCGGCGAGACGCCGCAGCCCGGCTCGCGCTTCAAGATCATCGACGAATGAGCGATGGCGTCCGGCCGGACGTAAGGGGGCACGGATGACGGAGTTCGTGATCGTCGTCACCACCGTCGACGATCGCGCCGTCGCGGACGCGATAGCGACCGACGCGGTCGATCGCCGCCTCGCCGCCTGCGCGCGCATAGCGGCCGCGGACAGCGTCTATCGGTGGGACGGCGCCGTCCAAAGAACGCCGGAATTTGTCGTCGAGATGAAGACGACCGCCGCCGCCGCGCCAGCGCTGGAGGCGGCGATCCGCGAGCGTCACAGCTACGAGCTGCCCGAAATCGTCGTGCTCCCCATTCTGGGCGGCTCTCGGGACTATCTCGACTGGCTGGCGCGGGAAGTGTCCGAACCGGTCTGACGAACCGCGGGCGCAGACCCCTTAAACGTTTCCTCACACTCTTCGCGTTTTGTTGAGCGTCGGACGAACAGAACGGCGTTCCTGGGCATGTGTCGCCCAAGAGCCACAGTTCGCTCCAGCGTTGCGTATTGTGTTGGAGTTCCGCGTGCCCCGACCTGCTTCCGCCTGCGTCCGTGCGGCGTTCCTGGTCATCGCTGCATCCGTCCTCGCCGGTTGCGCCTCGACAGGGGGAGGCGTCGTGCGCGTCCGCCTGAGCGAGCGCGAGTGCCTGGCGCGAGCGATGTATTTCGAATCGAACCGCTCCAGCGACGCAGGGATGCTCGCGGTCGGCACCGTGGTCATGAACCGGCTGAAGTCGGGCCGATACGGCTCGACGGTGTGTCAGGTCGTCGGCGCGCCGAAGCAGTTCGCGCCGGGCGTGCTCACACGTCCGATGACCGACCGGGGCGCGCCGCGGGCTCGCAGGATGGCGGACATCGTCTTGTCGGGAAAGCGTCATCCAGGCGTGCAGAACGCTCAGTTCTTCCACACCTATGGCTACCGCTACCCTTACAAGAACATGCGCTACGTGCTCGTCGCTGGCGGCAACGCCTTCTACGACAAGACCAAGGCCCCCAAGACCTTGTGGGGCGGCGAGGGCCGTTGGCCGGGACCGCCGACTCCCTCCGAGAGCGTCGGCGGCGCGATCATGGTCGCGAGCAACGAGGTGGTCTACGAGAACGACCGCGCCCCGGAGCCGCCTCTCGAGCGCTCCCCGCGCGCCGAGGCTCGGGAAGCTCCCGCGCGCGAACAGATCGCGACGCGCCGCGCGGCGGAGCGGACCGAGGTCGCCGTCCGCGAGGAGCCACAGCCGCGTCGCGGCGCCCGCGTCGAGACGCGCATGGCCGACGCCGGCGAGGTCCCGATCTACGAGCCTGCGCCCACGAGGAAGCCGATCGTGGTGGCCTCGCTTGAAAAGCCGCGCCCCGAAGACCGCTGGCGCGACGAGGAGCTCGCGGCCGACGCCGGCCAGGCGCCCGCCTCGAACAAGGAATGGCGCGACCGCCGCGAGGAGGTCCAGATCGGTCCGCGCGTGCCGGACATCGAGAAGGACGATCCCGCCGCTCACGGCTGGCGCGCCGGCCCGGCGCCCGTCCGCACCGGCAGCATCGACCGGGAGATCTACGGATCGCCGGAGCCGGAGGACACCTCCTACGCCCTGTCCAGGGCGGGAGATCAGGCGCTGGCCGAGACGCCGCGGCCGGCGGTCGCTCGCCCCGCTCCGCGGCCGCGAACGATCGCCCCGAAGGCTCCGATCCAGGCCTCGGCCGCAGGCGGATGGAATGGCGGCTACGACGCGGAGCCCCGAGCTGCGGCGCCTCGCCGATCGGACCCCGCCGCTCCGGCCCGCCGCCGGAGCGCGCAGGCGCCCGCTGCCGTCGACATCGATGAACTGCTCGACGCCGAGGGGCCTGCGGCACGGACCCGGTCCGGCCGATAGCCGCCTGATCTGGAGCTGGTGGAAGAGAGTGGGAGTCGAACCCACCAAAGACCGCATCCGCAGCCCCTCCCGGATTTGAAGTCCGGACGCCCCACCGGGGAACGTTTCTCCTCCGTCGTCATGAGATGTGCCGTACGGAACGTCGTCCATGCAAGCGGTGATTGGGGCGGGCCGCCAAGGGCGCTGGGGACGAGCCACCCGCGTCGGGGCGATCCGGCGAGGGCTGCGGTCGACCCACTCGAACCGCGTCTGGCTAGCCCGGGTGAGCCTCGGCCTGACCCGGCGCTCGGCGTCTCTGTCGTAGCCCTCCGAGCGATCCGGTTCGGCATTTTCGGGTCGATCTCGCCGGCCGCCGCGTGGCGACGCGGTTCAGTCGATCCAGAGGCCTCTGGAGCGATGCCAGTCCTCGATCGATTGCTCCGGATACTCCTCGAAGGTGAGGTCGTCCGGGCCGATCGCCGGCTCGACCCACGAGGCCTTGGAGCCCAGCATCAAATGCGTGCGGACCGGCGGCTTCGGCAGATCGCTATCGATCGCCGAGGCGAAGGGGTGGACGAGTTCGGGCCAGGTCGGATCGAACAGCCACAAGGCGGTCCCGCAACGCGTGCAGAAGTTCCGCTCGCCGGAACTCAGACGGCCGCGCCCCGTCCCTTCCGCGATCTCGGCGCGGAACACGCCGATGGCGTCGCGGCCCTCGACCTGCAACGTGGCGGCGTCGGCGTGCAGGTTGATGGCGTATCCGCCGCCTCCCGCCGTCTTGCGACAGATCGAGCAGTAGCAGAGCTGGTAAGGGTAGGGCGCGTGGCTGTCGCAGGAGAAGCGCACCGCCCCGCAGCGACACGAGCCCTTCAGCGCCATCGGCATGGCGGTCTCCTTTCAGCCGCGCCCCAGCCGTTTCCGGAGCGCGGCGCGGATGGTTTCGAGCGCTCAGGCGGCTTTCGCGAAGGCCGCCTTGCCCTGCTCGTCGAGCGCGCGGAAATCGGCGTCCGAGAGCGCGATCGCCGCCGCCGCGACGTTCTCCTCGAGATGCTTGACCTTCGAGGTGCCGGGGATTGGCAGCATGACCGGACTGCGCTTCAGAACCCAGGCGAGCGCCACCTGGCTCGGCCCGGCGCCGAGCTTTTTCGCGATCTCGTCGAGCACGGAGCCGGGTTTTGCGAGGTCGCCGGCCGCCAGCGGAAACCACGGGATGAAGCCGACGCCTTCGGCCTCGCAGAAATCGAGGACGTCCTCGCTGCCGCGGTCGACGAGATTGTAGCGGTTCTGCACCGTCGCGACCGTGAAGTGCTTCTGCGCGGCCTTGATTTCCGCGACCCCCACCTCGCTGAGGCCGAGATGGGCGACGAGCCCTTCCTTCTGCATGTCGCGCATCACGCCGAACTGCTCGTCCTGCGGAACCTTGGGATCGATGCGATGGAGCTGCCAGAGATCGATCCGTTCGACGCCGAGCCGGCGCAGGCTCATCAGCACGCATTGGCGAAGATATTCGGGGCGTCCGACCGGCTCCCATATGCCGGGGCCGTGGCGGGTGAGGCCGCCCTTCGTCGCGATCAGCGACCCCTTATAGGGATGCAAAGCCTCGCGGATCAGATCCTCGCTGACGAAGGGCCCGTAGCTGTCGGCGGTGTCGATGAAATCGACGCCGAGCTCCGGCAGCCGGCGAAGCGTCGCAAGCGCGCCGGCGCGGTCCCGCGGCTCGCCCCAGACGCCCTCGCCCGTGACGCGCATCGCGCCGAAGCCGAGGCGATTGACGGTCGCGTCGCCGATCTTGAATTGACCGGACGCGGATGCGGTTGTGTCGCTCATGAGGAGATCTCCTTGATGCCCTGCATCTAGGAGCTTCGTCGCGATTTGCACTGCAAGCTCGGCCGAGCGTCGGCGCAAAGATCGCTCAGTGAGCCTCAGCGCGGCACGGCGACCCCGTTGATCGTCAGCTGGTCCGCCGGCCGCGAGGGCGGCTGCGCGGCGACGATCTGAGGGCGCGGATCGTCGGGGTCCGCGAGCACCAGCGCCCAGAACACCTCGAAGCGGGTGCCCGGCGCATGGACGGCCGCGATCCCCATGCGGGACGCCTTCGGCTCCAGCATGTTCCTGCGGTGCGGCGGCGACGAGCGCCAGCCGGTGAACGCGTCGGCGAGAGTGTCGTGGCCGGCGCCGATGTTCTCCCACATGCCGCCGTTGCGATAGCCCGAGCGCGCGATCCGTTCCTTGAACGGGAGGGGCGCCGCATGGCTGAGCCTGCCGAGCGACGCCATGGCGCGCGCCTGGGCCTCGGCCATGCGGTCGAGCGCCGGGTCGAGCGTCACTGGCCCGAGGCCGCTTCCGCGACGGAACTCGGTGATCATCTCGACGGCCGCGCGCTTGTCGAGGGCGGCGCCCGGACGCGACTGGCTCTGGTACACGCCGGGCGTCGTCGGGACCCGCGGTCCGGGCTCGGCCGAGCAGCCGACGAGCCCCGCGCACAAAGCGAATGCGCCGGCGAGGCGGCCTAGGGTCAGAACGGGCATCAAAGGCTCCGCGGACGGCTCGGCATGAGCGGGGGTCAGGTCTTGGTCGCCGCGGTGGGCGAGGGGGCGGAGAGCGGCGCGTCGGAGGCGTCGTGTAGCCCCGGGGACTTGGCGAATCGACCGAGAATCTCGCCGATCCGCTCTGCTGCGTCCACTACGGTCGGCCCCGCCGGCCCGCCGAGCGCGACGCCCCGTTCGGCGAAGGCCTTCACCAGCGCGAAGTTGAGGTCGCTCTTCACGCTGCCGGCCTGACGGGGGCTCGGCACGTTGCAGAAGAGCGAGAACGCGTTCTGGTCGGCGGCGAAACTGTTGAGGAACAATTGCGGCTCTGGAAACGCCAGGATCGCGCCGTTGGCCTTGGCGGTCTCGATCGCGACCGCCTTGACTGCGACCGGGTCGACCGCCGCCGAGACCGAAAAGTCGATCTTCACGCGGCCCACCGGGCTGCCGTGGGTCACGTTCTTGACGCTCTTGGTGATGAAGTCGGAGTTCGGCACGATCAGCGTCGACCGGTCGAACAGTTCGATCTCGGTGGAGCGCACCGAAATCCGCCGGACGTTGCCTTCGTCGGAGCCGATGACGATCCAGTCTCCGGCCTTGATCGGCCGCTCGGCGAGAAGAATGACGCCCGAGACGAAGTTCGAGATCACGGCCTGGAGGCCGAAGCCGATGCCGACCGAGAGCGCGCCGGCGACGATCGCGAGCCGGTCGAGGCTGAACCCGAGAGAGGTGACCGCGAGCACGATCACCCCGATCCCGCCGAGATAGCCGACGCCCGTGCTGATCGAGGCCTTGAGGCCGGCGTCCATGCGGGTCTTCGGCAGCAGATCCCTGTCGAGCCAGCGCTGCGCCAGCCGCGTGACGCCGAAGCCGATCGCGACCAGAAGGAGGGTGCCGAGCACGCCCGGGATCGACACCTTGATGTCGCCGATCTGCACGCCGGTGATCGCGTAGCGGAGCCAGCCGAAGACGTCGCTTGACGCAAGGCCCCATGGCGCGAGGACCAGAAGCGCGGCGGCGCCGATCAGCATGATCCGGACGGCGCCCGAGAGCAGCACGCCGAGCTGTTCGAGCGACTCGGGCCGCATGCCGACCGCGCCGCTCACGCTGCGTCCCACGCGGGTCTCGGCCGACAGCCCCGTCGTCAGCACGTCGTCGACGACCATCAGCAACAGGTAGGCGAGCGAAAACACCGCCGCGATCCAGATCACCTGATTGATGAGGAACTGAGCGAAGGCGACATAGCCGACGAAGACCGACACGACGGACGCGGTGACCGCCATCCACGCGATCAGCCGCAGGAGGAGCAGCACGGGACGGTCGAAGGCGTCTCCATGATCGGAGCGGATGGTCGCCTCCACGCGCTCGGCCGCGCGTATGCGCCGAAGGGCGATCGCGAAGGTCGCCGCGTTCAGCAGCGCGAACAGCCCGCCGCTCGCGATGACGACCGGGAGGCTCGCGCCGACGGCTTCGTTGAAGTGATGCACCAGCCGGCCGGCGACGAAGCCGAGCGCGACCCAGACGGGCTGGTTCTTCATTTCGGCGATCGCCGCGTCGGAGAGGTCGACGATCCGCCAGCTCGGCCGATAGGGCGCGAGCAGCGCGCGCATGATGCCGTGGGTGAACCCGATGAACCCCGATGCGAGCACGACCATGAAGGCCAGCGTCTCGAACTTCGAGGGCATCCAGCCGGCGGCCTTGAGGGCCCAGTAAAGCGCGGCGGTCGCGAGAAGCGGCGTGAGCGTGGTGACGAGAAGCCGGACCAGCGCGACCATCGATCGCCTGAGTCTGGACTGCGGCGCCTGCTGGATGACGAGGCGTTCGCCGAAGCCGGCGGCCCAGCGACGGCCGGGAAAGAGCAGAAACGCAGCGGCCAGCAGCGCCGTCGCCGCCAGTGCGATCTGGGCCGGACCGAAGTTCCGGGAGACGGTCTGCGCGACGTCCGCCGCCAGCCGGCCGACATTGTTCAGGTCGTTCGGCGCTTCCCGGACGACGTCGGCCCACAAGCGCGGATCGGCAAGCGAGCGCGACCCCTCGAACAGGCGGTCGGCGAGCATCGCCCGCCGTCGCTCGGCGATCTTGGCGGCGACCTGCGTCGCCTCGACCTGAATCAGCTTGCCCCGCTTGATCGCCTCGTCGATCTGCTGGCGGGTCGCGGCCTGCACGTCCCTCTCGCGCGCCACGTCCGCGCTCTCAGCGGGCTCGCCCTCCTTCGGCTTCGGTCCGATCTGAGCGAGTCGCGCGTCGGCGGCCGACAATTGCGGCTGCAACTGCGTGACCGCCGCGTCGAGCGCGATGGTCAGCGGATCGATCCTCTGGCGCAGCGCGTCGAGTTCGCCGTCGTTGAGCGCGCTCGCCGTCAGGCGTCCTTCGATCCGGTCGAGCTCGGCCCGGGCGTTGTCGATCGAGACGGTGGGAGAAAGATCCTCCGCCAGCGCCACCGACGCGGCGAGGGCGCAGGCTGCGATGATCAGCGACAGCGCGCGGAGCGCGCGAAAGGGCAGGCGAGTCATGACGGCCTTTCGGCGCTGCGAATGACGGCGTTGATGCCGCGCGATTGCGGGCAAGAAGAGGCGCTTGGCGGACGGCCGTCCGTCGAGGGGCGCGGCGCAGTCGGGAAAGTTTCGCCGGTCACCCCCTGTCGAAGAGCGCCGATGTCGCCATAACACCGGATTGGTGCGTCGCCAAAGGGCGGCGCGATGGTCGGACCGTAGGCGCTTGCAGCGCGCGTCACGGCGGTCCTCGGGCGAGGGGAGCTGCTTCTGTTCGGCGGGGGTGGAGAGATGGCGGCGCGCCTTCGGGCGTTCGACTGGGCGTCGCATCCGCTCGGACCGCCTTCGGCGTGGCCTGAGGCGCTCAAAGCGGCCGTGGGGATCTGCCTGCATTCGAGCATGCCGACGGCGATCTACTGGGGACCGGAGCTCCGGCTGCTCTACAACGACGCCTGGTCGTCCATACCCGCCGAGCGACATCCGGACGCGATCGGCCGGCCGGCCGCCGAGGTGTGGAGCGACATCTGGCCGACCATCGGGGCGGAGTTCGCTTCGGTCATGGAGACGGGGCGGGGGATCTCCCATTTCGACACGCGCCTCGAGATGCGGCGCGGCGACCGCTTCGAGGAGACTTACTGGAACTACAGCCTCACGCCGATCTTCGGCGAAGACGGACGTGTCGCCGGCCTGTTCAATCAGGGCAACGAGACGACCCTGACGGTCAAGACCGCCCGCATGCAGGCGTTCCGCGTGGCGCTCGCGGATCGTCTCAACGACGTCGCGGATCTCGACGCGACCGCGATTCTCGACACCGCGCTGGGGGAAATCGGCCGGCATCTCTCCGTCGCGAGCGTCAGTTATGTCGAGTTCGATCGCTTGCATGGTCCGAAGGCGGACCGCGCGCGGTGGCGCTCCGACGGCTCGCTCAGCGTCGGTCTGGATCCGGGAGAGGCCTTAGCTGAAGCCCCGCTTTCGGAGGCGGTGGAGGGACGGGCCGTTTCGGTCGAGGACGCCGCTCTCGATTCGCGTGTCGCGGCCGAAGCCCGCCGGCGCTGGGAGGCGGCCGAGATGCGCGCCGCGGCGGCCGTGCCGATCATGCGCCAAGGCCGCGCCGTCGCCGCTTGGGTCCTCGGCGACGGGGATCCTCGTCGCTGGGATTCGGTCGAGCTCGATCTCGTTCGGGACGTTGGCGACCAGCTTTGGCTTACGCTTGACCGGGCCGACGCCGCGGCCCGGCTTCGCGTGAGCGAAAGGCGGTTCGCCACGCTGTTCGAGCAGTCTTCCGCGGGCTTGGCCGAGCTCAGCCTCGACGGCCGGTTCCTCCGCGCGAACGAGGGCATGGGCCTTCTCCTGGGACGTGCGCCCTCGGAGCTCTCTGCGTTGAACATCCTTGACGTCACTCACGCGGACGACGTTCCCGGCACCGCGTCGCGGCTGGCGCAGGCGATCCAGAACCGCCAGTCGTTCTCGCAGGAGAAGCGCTACGTCAGGCCCGACGGGTCCACAGTATGGGCGATCAGCAACGTCACCTGCCTGGTCGACGACGACGGTCGGCCGACCGGCCTGTTTAAGGTGGCGGCGGACGTCACGGAGCGGCGAGAGGCGGACAGCATTCGAGACGCGCTGGTCGCGGAGCTGAACCACAGGGTGCGCAACAATCTGAGCGCGGTGCAGGCGCTCGCCCGCCAGGCCAGGTCCGATTCGACGTCGGTGCACGAGTTCGAGCGCGCCTTCAACGCCCGCCTGATGGCGTTGTCGCGCGCCCAGGACCTGCTGATGAGGGAAACCTGGGTCGCGGCGCCGCTGCGCGACGTCGTCGCCGACACGCTCGCGCCCTATGCGGTCGCGGGCGGCGAGCGAGTGACGATCGAAGGTCCGGAGGTGCGCCTGTCGCCGAACGCGGCCGTCACCCTCGCGCTCGTCTTTCATGAACTCACGACCAATGCGGCGCGCTTCGGCGCGCTCTCGGATCCGGAGGGCAGGGTCGCGGTCGATTGGTCGGTCGGGCACGGGCCGACCGGACCCGCGATCGACCTCCTCTGGCGCGAAACGGGCGGGCCGGCGCTCAGCCCTCCGGCGCGCCGCGGCTTCGGGTCCCGGCTCATCGAGCGCGGCGCGCCGGGCGAACTCGGCGGCAGCGCGCGGCTCGCATTTGACCCTGCTGGGGTATCATGCGCCATTCACCTTCCACTTTCGAGAAAGATCATGATTCCATGAACGACAGTCCGGTCAACGGCCTGCGCATCCTTCTGGTCGAGGATGAAGCAATGATCGCCATGCTTGTGGAGGACATGTTGGCTGACCGCGGCGCCACGGTGGTCGGCCCGGCCGGCGCCGTGTCGGCGGCCCTGAGCGCGATCGAGAGCGAACCGATCGACGGCGCGCTTCTCGACGTCAATCTCGGCGGGGTGGAGAGCTTCGAAGTGGCGGACGCACTGGCGAAGCGCGACATTCCCTTCGTGTTCGTCACCGGCTACGGCGGAGCGGGCGTCCGCGACCGCTATCCGAACGTCGCAACGCTGCAGAAGCCGTTCATGCCGGAGGATTTCGATCGGGCGCTCGGAACACTCGCGGCGCTGTCGCGTGGGGAGTGACGGGGCGAACGCTCTCGAAGTCGAACCGCTGGCCCGCGTCACCGAGTCAGTCCGTTGCGTCCGCGGTCCCGCCGAAAGATTTAGCCGCGCCCAGTTCCCGCTCCTCCGGCTCGCCGTTATAGTGCATCCACACACTGAGACGGCGAGGACATAATGCCGACCTACAAGGCGCCCGTCGACGAGACGCTCTTCCTCCTGTTCGACGTGCTCGGGTTCGAACGCTACGCCAACCTTCCCGGCTTCGCCGACGCGACGCGCGAGACGGTCGAGGCCGTGCTGCTCGAAAGCGCCAAGCTGTCCGAGAAGACGTTGCTGCCGCTCAACCGGACCGGCGACGTCGAGGGCTGCGTCCGGGAGGCCGACGGCTCGGTGACGACGCCGAAGGGCTTCAAAGAGGCCTACAGACAGTTCGCGGAGGGCGGCTGGATCGGACTGTCGGCCGATCCCGACTATGGCGGCCAGGGGCTGCCGCATACGATCGCGTCCGCGGTCAACGAATACGCCTCCTCGGCCAACATGGCGCTCGCGATGTATCCCGGGCTGACCGCCGGCGCCATCGCGGCGCTCGTGCTCCATGGCAGCGACGAGCTCAAGCGGATCTACCTTCCGCATATGATCTCGGGCGCCTGGACCGGCACGATGAACCTGACCGAGCCGCATTGCGGCACCGATCTCGGGCTGATCAGGACGAAGGCCGCGCCGCAGCCGGACGGGACCTACAGGATCACGGGAACGAAGATCTTCATTTCGGCGGGCGAGCACGACCTGACGGAGAACATCGTCCACCTCGTGCTCGCGCGGATCGATGGCGCGCCGGAGGGAACGCGCGGCATTTCGCTGTTCGTCGCGCCCAAGGTGCTGGTCAACGAGGACGGTTCTCTCGGCGAGCGCAACGCGGTCTCGTGCGGCGCGCTCGAGCACAAGATGGGCATCCACGGCAACGCGACCTGCGTCATGAACTATGACGGCGCGACCGCCTGGCTCGTCGGCGAAGCGAACCGCGGGCTCAGTGCGATGTTCACCATGATGAACGAGGCGAGGCTCGGCGTCGGGATTCAGGGCCTCGCGCAGTCGGAGGTCGCCTACCAGAACGCCGCGGCCTACGCGAAGGACCGCCTGCAGGGCCGCGCCCTGACCGGCGCGAAGGACGCCGCGAGGCCGGCCGACCCGATCATCGTCCACCCCGACGTCCGCCGCACCCTGATGTCGATCAAGGCGTTCAACGAGGCGGCGCGCGCGCTCATCCTGTGGACCTCGATCAAGGCCGACGTCGCGCTCGTCAGCGAAGACGAGAAGGAGCGGGTCGCCGGCGACGACCACATGGGTCTGCTGACGCCCGTGATCAAAGGCGTGCTCACCGACGTCGGCTTCGACAACACGGTGAAAGCGCAGCAGATGTTCGGCGGCCATGGTTACGTCGCCGAATGGGGCATGGAGCAGTTCGTCCGCGACGCCCGCATCGCCATGATCTATGAGGGCGCGAACGGCGTGCAGGCGATGGACCTCATCGGCCGCAAGCTGCCGCGCGACGGGGGGAGGGCGATCATGGCCTTCTTCAAGGAGGTCGACGGGTTTCTCGCCGAGAACGCCGCGGTCGAGGGCATGGCGATCTATCTCGCGCCGCTCAAGAAGGCTCGAGAAGACCTGCAGAACGCGACCATGTGGTTCATGGCGAACGCCATGGCGAAGCCCGACAACGCCGGCGCCGGCGCGACCGACTTCATGCATCTGTTCGGCCTCGTCGCGCTCGGCTTCATGTGGGCGAAGATCGCGAAGACCGCGCTCGAGAAGAAGGCGGAAGGAGACGGCGTCGCCGAGAAGATGGACGCGAAGCTCGCGACCGGCCGCTTCTTCATGGAGCGGCATCTGCCCGAGACCTCGGCCCATCTCGCCCGCATCTCCGCCGGCGCGGACGCCGTGATGGCCCTGCCGGCCGAGGCGTTCTGAGCCCGGTATGGCCGAGTACCAGCTCCATTGCTTCGGCGAATCCGGGAACTCCTACCGGGTGGCCCTGATGCTCGAGCTCACGGGTTCGGACTGGGAGCCGGTGTTCGTCGACTATTTCAACGGCGAAACGCGTGGGCCCGGCTATCGCGAGATGTCGGTCATGGGCGAGGCGCCGGTGCTCACGCGCGGCGATCTCCATCTCACCCAGTCCGGCGTGATCCTCGATTATCTCGCCGATGAAACGGCGCGGTTCGGCGGAGCGACGCCGGAGGAGAAGCGAGAGATCTGGCGCTGGATCCTGTTCGACAATCACAAGCTGTCGAGCTTCACGGCGCTTCGTCGCTTCCTGCTGACGCTGACCAAGGCCGGCGACTCGCCCGTCACGGAGTTTCTCGCCCAGCGCATGGACGGCGCCTGGAGCGTGCTCGACGCGCATCTGAAGGATCGCGCCTTCGTGGTCGCCGAGCGGCCGACGATCGCGGACCTCTCGCTCTGCGGCTACCTGTTCTACGGCGACGAGTTGGTCTGGCCGCTCGAGCGCTATCCCGCGATCTCCGCCTGGCTGGAGCGCATCCGCGCCCTGCCGGGATGGAAGCCTCCTTACGAACTGATGCCGCGGGCCCTGCCCGTGGCGGCGCGCTGACGACGGCTTAGGAGACCGAACATGGCCGAGGCCTATATCTACGACGCCGTCCGCACGCCGCGCGGGCGCGGCAAGGCGGACGGTTCGCTCCACGAGGTGTCGACGCTCGGCCTCGCGACGACCGCGCTGAGGGCGCTGGCCGAACGCAACGACCTTGAGACCGGAAAGATCGACGACGTCATTCTCGGCTGCGTGGACCCGGTGGGCGAAGCGGGCGGCGACATCGCGCGCGCGGCGGCGCTCGCCGCCGACTACGGGATCCAGGTGCCGGGCGTCCAGATCAACCGATTCTGCGCGTCCGGCCTCGACGCCGTGAACTTCGCCGCCGCGCAGGTGATGGCGGGCCAGCACGACCTCGTCGTGGGCGGCGGCGTCGAGAGCATGAGCCGCGTCGGGCTCGGCGCCTCCGGCGGCGCCTGGCCGATGGATCCTGCGATCGCGGTCAAATCCTACTTCATGCCGCAGGGCGTCTCGGCCGACCTGATCGCGACGAAATACGGTTTTTCGCGCGACGATGTGGACGCCTACGCCGTGGAGAGCCAGAAGCGCGCGGGCGCGGCGTGGGAAGCCGGGCGGTTCGCGAAGTCGGTCGTGGCCGTGAAGGACGTGAACGACCTCATCATCCTCGACCGCGACGAGCACATGCGGCCGGACACCACCATGCAGTCGCTCGGCGCCCTCAAGCCGTCTTTCGCCGAGATGGGCGATATGGGCGGCTTCGACGCCGTCGCCGTGTATGCGCACCCCGATGTCGAGCGGGTCCATCACGTCCACCACGCCGGCAATTCCTCCGGCATCGTCGACGGCGCCGCGGCGGTCCTGCTCGGGTCCAAGGAGGCCGGTGCGGGGGCAGGCTTGAAGCCGCGGGCGCGGATCAAGGCTTTCGCCAACATCGGATCGGAGCCCGCTTTGATGCTGACCGGACCGGTCGACGTCACGCGGAAGGTTCTGAAGCGCGCCGGAATGGAGATCGGCGACATCGATCTGTTCGAGGTCAACGAGGCCTTCGCGGCCGTCGTGCTGCGCTATCTGCAGGCCTTCAACCTCGACATGTCCAATGTGAACGTCAATGGCGGCGCGATCGCGCTCGGCCACCCGCTCGGGGCGACCGGCGCGATGATCCTCGGCGCTGCGATCGACGAACTCGAGCGCTCGGGCAAGGCGACGGCGCTGGTCACGCTCTGCATCGGGGCGGGCATGGGCACCGCGACGATCATCGAGCGGGTGTGAGGATGGGATCGCCCTGGTGCGTGCTTCGAGACGGCCCTGCGGGCCTCCTCAGCATGAGGACGATTGAGGTCGCCAAAGGCCGACGCCGCTTCGGAAGCCGGAACGCCGCGCTCCTCATGCTGAGGAGCCGGCCCGAGGCCGGCGTCTCGAAGCACGCAGAACGTCGGGGCGGGGAGTTCTTGCCCGCGGGAGAGCCGAGATGACCGAGACCAACTTCAAGACTGATCTCGACGCCGACGGCGTGCTCTCCGTCGTGTGGGACATGCCCGGCCGCTCCATGAACGTGCTGTCCGCCGACGCGATCCTCGAACTCGCCGAGCTGGTCGAGCGCGTGGTCGCTGACGAAGGGGTCAAGGGGGTGATCGTCTCCTCCGGCAAGGCCGCCTTTTCGGGCGGCGCGGACCTGACGATGCTGGAGGGCATCGCGCGGGTGTACGCGACCGAGAAGGCCAGGCACGGAGAGGCGGCCGCGGCGAAGGCCGTCTATGAGGAGAGCTCCAGGCTCAGCCAGCTCTATCGGCGCATCGAGACCTCCGGAAAGCTCTGGGTCTGCGTGATCCACGGCGTGTGCCTCGGCGGCGCCTTCGAGCTCGCGCTTGCCTGCCACTGGCGGATCGCTTCGAACGACAAATCGACCCGCGTCGGCCTGCCCGAGGTGAAGGTCGGCCTGTTTCCCGGCGCCGGGGGCACCACGCGCGTGGCGCGGATGCTTCCGCCGGGCGATGCGCTGCAGATGCTCATGAAGGGCGAGCAGATCCGCCCGGACAAGGCGCGCGCCATGCGCCTCGTCGACGAAGTCGCGACGAAGGACGAGATGGCCGCAAAGGCCAAGGCTTGGATCCTCGGCGGCGGCAAGGCGGTCAAGCCGTGGGACGAGAAGGGCTTCAAGCTGCCGGGCGGTCCGGTCTGGTCGAAGGCGGGCTTCATGACCTTCCCGCCCGCGAACGCGATCTACCGCCGCGAGACGCAGGACAACTACCCCGCGATCCGCGCCATGCTGCAGGTGGTGTTCGACGGGCTGCAGCTGCCGATGGACCTCGCGCTGCGCGTCGAGAGCCGGCACTTCGCGAAGGTGATCCGCTCGCCTGAGGCGGCGGCGATGATCCGCACCCTGTTCGTCTCGATGCAGGAGCTGAACAAGGGCGCGCGACGGCCGAAGGCGGTCCCTCCGACCTCGATCAAAAAAGTGGGGATCGTCGGCGCCGGCTTCATGGGCGCCGGCGTCGGCTACGTCACAGCCCAGGCGGGCATGGAGGTCGTGCTCGTCGACCGCGACCAGGAGGCGGCGGACAAGGGCAAGGCCTTCGCCGAGAAGCTGATCTCCGGACAGGTCGTGAAGGGCCGCGCGACCGGCGCCGAGCGCGACGCGCTTCTCGGCCGCATCACGCCGACGCCGGACTACGCCGCGCTCGCCGACTGCGACCTGGTGATCGAGGCGGTGTTTGAAGACCCGAAGGTCAAGGCCGAGGTCATCGCGAAGGTGGAGGCCGCGATCGGGCCGAACACGATCTTCGCCTCGAACACGTCGACGCTGCCGATTTCCGGGCTCGCCAAGGCGTCCCGGAGGCCGGAGCAGTTCGTGGGCATCCACTTCTTCTCGCCCGTCGAGAAGATGATGCTCGTCGAGGTCATCGAGGGCGAGCGGACCGGCGAGGTCGCGCTCGCGACCGCGCTCGACTACGTGCGGGCGATCCGGAAGACCCCGATCGTCGTCAAGGACTCGCGCGGCTTCTTCGCCAACCGCTGCGTCATCGCCTACATGCTCGAAGGCCATCTGATGCTGACCGAAGGCGTGCCCGCCGCGATGGTCGAGAACGTCGCGAAGCAGGCCGGCATGCCGGTGGGTCCGCTGTCGCTCAACGACGAAGTCGCGCTCGACCTCGGCCTCAAGATCATCGACTCCACGCGCGCCCAGCTCGGCGACGCCGCCGTCAACCCGGCGCAGGAGAAGCTGCTGCGCGCGCTGGTCGAGACGGAAGGCCGATTGGGCCGCAAGAACGGGAAGGGCTTCTACGACTATCCCGAGGGCGGCAAGAAGCGGCTGTGGCCGGGCCTGGCGGCGCTTGCCGGGAAGACGCTCGATCCCGACACGATCGACATCAGCGAACTGCGTCACCGGCTCCTGGTCGCGCAGGCGCTCGAGGCGGCGCGCACCGTGGAGGAGGGCGTCGTCACCGACGTGCGCGAGGCGGACGTCGGCGCGATCCTGGGCTTCGGCTTCGCGCCCTACACCGGAGGCCCCTTGAGCTGGATCGACGGCATGGGTCCGCGGCGTTTCGTCAGGCTCGCCGCCGCGCTCGCGGAGATCCACGGTCCCCGCTTCCGTCCGAACAGGCTGCTGATCGACCTGGCGGAGACCGGCGACACCTTCTACGGCCGCTTCGCAGGCGGCGGCGCGGCTCCCGCCGCGGCCGCCTGAGGCCCCGCAGACGCTTGGCGCAGCCGCGCCGCGCCGCTAGACCGGCGGGGCGGGACCGCGGGAGGGAAAGCCTCCCGCCGCCCGCGGCCCGGACCGTTGAATGACGCGCAGCCGCCTGTTCCTGATCCTGCTCGCGGCGACCGCGCTCGCCGTCGTCGCTGGAGCTGCGGCCTGGCGCCATCGCGTCGATATCGCGGAGGCGCTGGGCGTGGCCTCGTCTCTCGGCCTCACGCGGCCGGCCCCCATCGCCGTCCAGACGCATGATCCGCTCGGCGGCTTGGACCCGGACGCCCGCGCGCTGCTGACCGCGCCGGCTCCTGTCGCGCCGTCTCCCTTCCTGCGACGCCCCTGGATCAGTCCGGACGCGTTCTGCAAGGCTCTGGAAGCCGTAGGCTTCAAGGGCGTGACGTTCCAGCAGGGCGAGCCGCCGCAGCGCAGCTGGACCTGCCTGACGGACGTCCTCAAGCCGGTCGACGGCGACGAGGCCGCGGTCTCCAGCCTGTTCTTCACCGCGCGCGGCGCGGAGGGCGACCGGATCGACGGCATGCGGCTCAAGCTTAACCTGCTGGACCCAGCGACGACGCCCGCGGTCAAGGCGGTCGCGAAGGATCTGCTCAGACTGGTGTTCCGCGCCCTCGGCTGGGAGCCGCCCCAGGAGATCCTGGACGCGATCGACGCGTCGCGCGACGAGAAGATCGAGGATCACGGCGTCACCTACGACCTCCGCCGGGAGTTCGGCGAACCGCCGCGCTACAATCTCGTCGTAACCTTCCCGCGCGGGCTCGGTCCCGGCGGCGTCGACCGCTTCTTGCCGCTGCCGCGCCGCCCGGCTCAGACGCCCTTCCTGCTGGAGGGCGCGGGCGGGGCCTCTGGCAGGTGACGGGCGCGCCGCCGTCTGACACTGTCGCCGCCCTCGCAGATCTGCCGCAGGAAAAGCCGCCCATGCCCCGTCGCGTCGACGTCTACCTGTCCGTGGTTTCGCCGTGGGCCCATCTCGGCAACCAGCCGTTTCTCGACCTCGCGCGCCGGCACGGCGTGACCGTCGCGTGGAAGCCGGTGCCGCTGCTCGAGGTGTTCGCGGAAACCGGCGGCGCGCCCCTCGCAAAGCGCGCTCCGGCTCGCCAGCGCTACCGTTTCGTCGAGCTCAAACGGTGGGCGGAGCGGCGAGCGCGGCCGCTGATCCTGCGGCCGAAGCATTGGCCCTTCAATCCCTCGCTGGCCGATCGGGCGGCGATCGCCCTCGGCGCGCTGGGTCTCGACCCCGCGCCCTATGTCGTCGCGGCCTGCCGGGGCGTGTGGGAGGAGGAGCTCGACCTCGCAGACCGCGACACGGTCGCCGAGATCCTGACGGCGCAGGGGTTCGACGCGAGCGCTGCGCTCGCCGTCGCCGACGCGCCGGAGGCCGCAGCGGTCTATGAGGCCAACCGGGCCGAGGCGATCTCAGCGGACGTCTTCGGCTCGCCATCCTATGTGCTGGAGGGCGAGGTGTTCTGGGGGCAGGATCGGCTCGATCTTCTCGACGAGGCGCTGGCGAGCGGCCGCGGCCCCTATGGCGCCGCCTGAGCGAAGACCGCCGTCCGCAACGCTGTGACGCCGCCCTGCGGCGGCGCCACGGCCGGTTAGGTCAGCGCTGACCGCCCGACGCCATGATCGCGTCCCCGGTGACCCAGGATGAGGCGTCGGAGGCGAGGAACACGGCGACCTTGGCGATGTCCTCCGGCCGCCCGAGGCGTCCGAGCGGAGTCGCCTCCACCATCTGCCGCTCGAAATCGCTGCCTGCGATGCCGGCGCTTTCCAGCCCTTCCGTTGCGGTGGCGCCCGGATTGAGCGAGTTGACGCGGATGTTTCTGGGGCCGAGCTCCGCGGCCAGGATCCGCGTCAAGGTGTCGAGCGCGGACTTCGTCGCGGAATAGACCGACGCCGTCGGCGTCGTCGTGAAGCTCGCGATCGACGATACGTTGATGATGCTGCCGCCGCTCGCCCGGAAATGCTTCAGGGCCTCCTGGGTCGCCAGGATCGGGCCGAGCACGTTGACGTCGAAGTGGCGGTGGAATTCGCTCTCGGTGATCTCCTCGATCGGCGCGAATTTGTAGACGCCGGCGTTGTTCACGAGGACGTCGACCTCGCCGAACGCCTTCGCCGTCTCTTCGAACAGGCGCTTCACGTCGGCCGCCTTCGACATGTCGCCCTGGACCGCGAGCGCCTTGCCGCCGCCCCCGACGATATCAGCCACGACCTTGTCCGCCCCCGCTTTGTCGGAGGCGTAGTTCACCACGACCGCGGCGTCCGCGGCTCCGAAGGCGCGCGCGATGCCTGCGCCGATGCCTTTCGAGGCCCCGGTCACAACCGCGGTCTTTCCCTTGAGTTCAGTCATAAATAGCCCCTGTGAGCCTGAATGTTTCGATTGTTAGATAACAATCGAAACGAAGCCCGCAAGAGGGACGCCCGGCTCGCGACAGCGTCTCAGATCCGGGCGAGCCGGGCGAGATAGGCGTCGAGAACTTCGCGGTTGAGCGAGAGGCTGGCGCAGCGGCCTTCCCGCAGGATGGAAACGAGCCCCGCCGTCTCAAGCTCCTTCATGTGGTGCGACAGCGTCGCCGCGCTGATGTCGTGGTTCTCGTGCAGCGCGGAGCAGGGCAGCGGAGCGCTCTGAGCGCCGATCTCCCGCAGGATCTGCACGCGGCGCGGCTCCGCCAGGGCTCGGCCGATGCGTTCGAACTGACGGTCGGTTAGGAGATCGGGCGACGACATGTCCGTTAGGTAGTGCGTCGTCCTGGCGAATGTCGAGGCCGGCCGTCATGCGCGCCACGCGCGCCCGGCGTGTCGGCGCCCGGCGATTGACGGGACGAGGCGGCGGACGGCGAGTCGCGCGATCCGGAATCCGCCGTCTGGCGCTTCTCGTCCCAGAGCTGTCGAGGGTTTCATATGCTTCAAGGCCTGTTCATCCTGCTGCTGTTCCAGCTTTTCGGCGAAGCCGCGGCGCGGGGCCTTGGCCTGCCGGTTCCGGGGCCCGTGATCGGGATCGTGCTGCTGGTCGTGGCGCTGACGCTGCGCGCCCGCTGGGCCTCGCCGAGAGAACGGGAGGATCCACCCCCGGTCGAGGCCGCCGCCGACGGCCTGCTTCGTCACCTCGGGCTGCTGTTCGTGCCCGCCGGCGTCGGCGTCGCGCAAAGCTACCACGCGCTCGACGGCGTTCTGCTGCCGGTCGCAGCGGCGCTGGTCGGCTCCACCGTCGTCACCCTGATCGTCACCGTCGCCGTGTTCCGGCTGGTGGCGCGCCTCGGCGGCGGGGACTGAGCGCGATGGACGGCTCCTCCGAACGCTTCTTCGAACTGTGGGTGTTCCTGTCGGCGAGCCCGCTGCTGTGGCTCACGGTCACGATCGGCGTGTTCCTGGCGGCCCAGCGCGTCGCCGCGCTCGCCCGCCATCATCCGGCGGTCAACCCGGTGCTGCTGTCGATCGTCGCGATCGTCGTTGTGCTCCATCTGACGGGCGTCGACTACCGCAGCTATTTCGCGGGCGCGCAGTTCGTCCATTTCGCGCTTGGACCGGCCACGGTCGCGCTCGCCGTGTCGCTGTTCCGCAACCGCCGTTTGGTGCGACAGCAGGCGCTGCCGATCGCCGCCGCGCTCCTCGTCGGCGCGCCCGTCGCCTTCCTCTCGGTGGTGCTGCTTGCGAAACTGTTCGGGCTGTCGCCGGGGATCGTCGCCGCGCTTGCGCCGAAATCGGTGACCGTCAGCATCGCGCTCGGCATCGCCGGACAGATCAAGGCGGATCCGGGCCTGACCGCCGTGTTCGCGATCGCGACCGGCATCACCGGCGCGATCCTCGTGACGCCGTTGATGAACGCGCTGAAGATTCGGGACTACGCCGCGCGCGGCTTTTCCGCAGGCCTCGCCTCCCACGGCATAGGCACGGCGCGGGCCTTTCAGGTCGACGACGCGGCGGGCGCCTTCGCCGGCCTCGCCATGGCGCTCAACGCCGTCCTGACCGCCCTGCTGGCCCCGGCTCTGCTCGGCCTGTTGTTGGCGCCATGAAGCGCCTCAATGCGCCTCGTCCCAATTCCCGGCCGCCCGGGCGTCGACCTTCAGCGGGACGCTGAGCATGCGGGCCGGCAGCGGGGCGTCCTCCATCACGCGGATCACCACGGGCAGCGTGGCCTCGATCTCCGCCTCGTCGACCTCGAAGATCAGTTCGTCGTGCACCTGCAGCAGCATCTTCGCGGACAGCCCGGCTTCGGCCAGCGCGCCGTCCATGCGGATCATCGCGCGGCGGATGATGTCGGCGGCGGAGCCCTGGATCGGGGCGTTGATCGCGGCGCGCTCGTTGAAGGCGCGCTCCGCCGGGTTCGAGGCCTTGATCTGCGGATAATGGCATTTGCGGCCGAAAATCGTCGTGACGTAGCCGGCCTCGCGGGCCGCGGCCTTGGTCGCCTCCATGTAGTCGCGGATGCCGGGGAAGCGCTCGAAATAGGTCTTGATGTAGAGCCCCGCCTCCTCGCGGCCGATGGCGAGCTGGTTCGCCAGCCCGAAGGCGGAGATTCCATAGATGATGCCGAAATTGATCGCCTTGGCGCGGCGGCGGGTGAGCGGGTCCATGCCCTCGATCGGCACCCCGAACATCTCCGAGGCCGTCATGGCATGGATGTCGAGACCGTCCGCGAAGGCCTGGGTGAGCTGCGGAATGTCGGCCATGTGCGCGAGGATCCGGAGCTCGATCTGGCTGTAATCCGCCGAGACGATGACCTTGCCCTCCGGCGCCACGAAGGCCCGGCGGATCTTCCGGCCCTCCTCAGTCCGCACCGGGATGTTCTGCAGGTTGGGCTCGGTGGACGACAGACGCCCCGTGGTGGTCGCGGCGAGCTGATAGGTCGTGTGCACCCGATGCGTCTCGGGATGGACGTAGGTCGGCAGCGCGTCGGCGTAGGTCGACTTGAGCTTCGAGAGCTGCCGCCAGTCGAGGATGCGGCGCGGCAATTCGTGGCCCTGCGCCGCCAGGTCCTCGAGCACGCCGGCGGCGGTGCCCCAGGCGCCGGTCTTGGTCTTCTTCGCGCCGGCGAGGCCCATCTTGCCGAACAGGATGTCGCCGAGCTGCTTCGGCGAGCCGAGATTGAACGGTTCGCCCGCGAGCGCATGAATCTCGGCCTCGAGCGCGCCCATGCGCTGCGCGAGCTCGCCCGACAGCCGTGACAGCATCGACCGTTCGATCGAGACGCCGCGTTGCTCCATGGTCGAGAGCACGAGCGGCAGCGGCCGTTCCAGGGTCTCATAGACCGTGACCATGCGCTCGGCGACGAGCCGCTGCTTCAGGAGCGTCCAGAGCCGGAGCGTCACGTCCGCGTCCTCGGCGGCGTAGGCCGTGGCCTTGTCGAGCGAGGCCTGCGCGAAGTTTATCCGCGCCCGGCCGGTCCCCGTCACCTCCTCGTAGGAGATGCAGGCGTGGCCGAGATGACGACGGGAGAGTTCGTCGAGCCCCTGGGCCCCAAGGCCGGAGTCGAGCGCGTAGGACATCAGCATGGTGTCGTCATAGGGCGCGCAGCCGATCCCGAGCCGGGCGAGCACCGTCAGGTCGTATTTTATGCCCTGGCCGATCTTGAGGACGCTGTCGTCCTCCAGGAGCTCCTTGAGCAGCGTCAACGCCTCGTTGGCCGGGATTTGGCCCTCGACCAGGCCGCCGGCGGTCGCTGCGTTGTCCGACAGCAGGTCGCCCGCAGCCGTGAGGTGACCGAGCGGCACATAGGCGGCGCGGTTCGGCTCGACCGCGAGCGAGACGCCGACCAGCTCGGCGCGCATCGGGTCGATCGACGTGGTCTCCACGTCGATCGCGACATGGCCCTGGTCGCGCGCCGCCTCGATCCACTGAGCCAATCTGCCGACGTCCATCACGCATTCGTAGCTCGAGCGGTCGACCACGGCGTCAGAAGCTTCCCTCCGGCGCTTGTCGGCGAGGGCCTGCGGCGTGGGGCCGTCGAAGGACGGCGCGAATCCCCCGCCGGCGGGCGTCGGCGGCGCGTAGTCCATGCCCTTTCGCGCGCGTCCCTCCGCCGGGCGGTACTCGCGCTGAGGCTCGCCCTCTTTGCGGACGGGCGCGGCCGCGGATTGCGGCGGGGACCCCAGGGGCAGCCCCTCGCTGGCGGGGGGGTGGGCGGCGCGCTTCGCCGACATCATCTCGGCGTCGGGCGTCACCTCGGAGATCTCGACGCCCGTCGCATCGGCCACGCGGCGGGTGAGCGTGTTGAACTCCATCGCCTTCAGGAAGGCGACGAGCCGCTTGGGATTGGGCTCCTGGACGGCGAGCTCGTCGAGGGGGACGTCCAGGGGAACTCGGGTTTCGAGCGTGACCAGCCGCTTTGAGACGCGCGCCAGATCGGCGTTGGCGATCAGGTTCTCGCGACGTTTCGGCTGCTTGATCTCGTGGGCGCGCTCGAGCAGCGTCTCGAGGTCGCCATACTCCTCCAAGAGCTGCGCCGCGGTCTTCGCGCCGATGCCGGGCACCCCCGGCACGTTGTCGACGGAGTCGCCGGCGAGCGCCTGCAGGTCGATCATCTTCTCAGGGCGCACGCCGAATTTCTCGAACACCTCGTCCGGTCCGATGCGCTTGTCCTTCATCGGATCGAGCATCGTGACGAGACCGCCCACCAGCTGGAACAGGTCCTTGTCCGAGCCGACGATCGTGACCTCCGCGCCCGCCTCCGCGGCGAGCCGGGCGTAGGTCGCGATCAGGTCGTCGGCCTCGTAGCCGGCCTGCTCCAGCGTCGCGATCGAGAAGGCGCGCGTGGCGTGCCGGATCAGCGGAAACTGCGGAATGAGGTCTTCCGGCGGCTCGGAGCGGTTGGCCTTGTAGGTCTCGTGGATCTCCTTGCGGAACGTGACCTCCGACTTGTCGAAGATCACCGCAAGGTGGGTCGGGTCGACCCAGCCGGCGTCGCGCAACAGCTTCCACAGCATGTTGCAGAACCCGGACACCGCGCCCACCGGCAGCCCGTCAGACGGGCGCGTCAGCGGCGGCAGGGCGTGATAGGCGCGAAAGATGTAGGAGGAGCCGTCGACGAGGACGACGTGGTCGCCTGGGGCGACCGGGCGGTTCGGCATGGTGGATGCGTCCCGGACGAGGGTTCGCCGGGACTATAAGGATCGGGCGCCCGAAGGGAACCGTCCCGGGCTCTGCTTCGTCCGCCGGCCCGTCCCAGCCGCGGAGCGCTGCGCCGACCGCTCAACGCAAAAGAGCCGAAGCGGCGGACCGCTTCGGCTCTGTGCTCATCCGTCGGCGTCGGGACGCCCGACGCCGGACGGGTCACTTCTCGATCTTGACGTCCTTGCCCGTTTCGGCGGTCAGTTCCTTCTGACCCGGCGTGAAGCCGTTCAGCGACAGGATGTAGGCCATGATCGGATCGAGCTGCTCGTCCTTGAGCGACTTCGGCGCGGTCTGCGGCATGTTTTCGTAGATCCAGGTGCGGACGTCCGTGACGGACTGCCCGCCAAACCGGCCCTTGAACACGTCTCCATGCAGAGCCGGTCCGAGCGCGCCCTTGCCGTTAGCGGCGTGGCAGGTGCGGCAGTGGGTGTTGTACTCGGACTTGCCTTTGTCGAGCTGCGCCTGATTGAAGGGGCCTTCCGCGGCCAGGGCCGGCCCGGCGATCAGCGCCGTTCCGGCGGCGAGTCCAGCGAAGAGCAGTTTGAAACTCATGTGTTCGGTCTCCCGGGCTGTTTTGCGCGTGATGCAGCTCAAGGAGAACCATAGAGCGGAACGAGCGCACGCGAAGCCGTGATGGCTTCTACTTTGTACTAATTATATGTGGGAAAGCATGGAAAGTGCGACGAAAGTCGCGGCGCCCCTCGCATATGGCGGGCTTCGAGCTCGCCCCCAGGGGAGGGCACGGCGGCGCTTCCCGGCCGCTCACTTGGGGAATTCGCCGCTCGCCGTATCCTTCGTCAGCTCGGCCTGTCCAGCCGTGACGCCGTTTTTGGACAAGATGTAGGCGACGATCGGGTTGAGCTGGTCGTCGGGCAGGGAGCCCGGCGCGTTCTGCGGCATGTTGGCGTGGATCCAGTCGCGCAGGTTCGCCACCGGCTGGCCGCCCCATTTGGCCTTGAACGGATCGCCGATCAGCGCCGGGCCAAGGCCTCCCTTGAGATTGGGACGATGGCACTGAGCGCAGTGATTATTGAACACCACCTTGCCGCCGTCAGCCTGCGCTTGGGTGAAGGGACCGTCGGCCGCGGTCGCCGGGACGGCGATCAGCGCGGAGCCAAGGCAGAGCCCCGTCAGAAGTCCTCGAACGCTCATGCAGCGTCCCCCTGGTTTGTTGCCGCCGACGCCGCACCGTGGGGTCAGCCAGGGGACACAACCAGACGAACGCGACGTATTCTAACGAAAAAGTGAGGTTGCGCCATCTGGTCGCGGGCGCGTGACCACTCTGGAACGGGTTTTATTCCGCTGGCTGCAACCGGCGATCGCCGCGCTCCTGAGGGCGGTCGATGTGGAACGCCTTCGGGCGCACGAAGAGGAACGTGCCCCATCCTGTCTTCATGACGATCATGTGGAAGACGAGCGGAGCGACGACGCCGACCACGGTCACGATCAGGGCGATCCAGCCGATGTCGGTGACGATTCCGGTCTTGAGCAGGACCAGCCGCGTCACGACCATCGGCAGGAAGAACGCGAGATAGACGACGATCGAGCGTTCGCCGGCGTAGCGGAGCGGTTCGGCGACCTTCCCTCCCGCGATCAGGGCGGCGACCGTCACGATCGCCATCGCTCCGGCCGTGCCGAGCGCGAGGCTGACGATCGGCCACTCCGCGACGCCGCCGAACACCGCGGCGCCGTTGATCAGCGCCCATGCGGCCAATCCAGCGAGAGCCAGCGCCGTGTGGTCGCGGGCGAGATCCGCCAGCCGGAAGACGTAAGGCGCGGCGTACCAGCCGAGCATGACGTAGAACAGGCGCGCGCAGAACTCGTCCGGCACCATCCAGCCGGTCTGGACCTTGAGAGATTCGAGCAAGGCCGCGAAGGCCAGCACAAGCAGCGGCGGCGCGTGGCGCACGAGCTTCGCGAACACGAAGAAGATCGGCAGCAGATAGATGAACCACAGCGTGCCGAACGGATCGATCAGCGAGATCAGGAACTGGTGGACGACGGCGCCGAAGCCTTCCTCGAGGCCGATGCCCGGCCATTTGAACGCCCCCTGGATCAGAAGCCAGAGCACGTAGAAATAGGCGAAATGAACGACCTTTCGGTCGAGATAGAGCCGCCAGTCGCGATCGATGACCAGCGCTAGAAACAATCCGGAGATCAGGAAGAAGTCCGGCATGCGGAACGGCCGCGCGAAGGCGACGACATAGTGCATGAAGCCTTCGGCGCCGGCCGCCTTCTCGACGCCGAGCGTCGAGTGCATCATCACGACGAGGACGATGCAGATCCCTTTGGCGACGTCGACCCAGTCGACGCGCGGCTTCGACAATGGCGCGTCTGCGTGGTGAGAAGTCATCGTTCGGGTCCGCGGCTCGGGTTCTCGGTCGTCAGCGTGTCTGCATCCTGCCACAAGAAAGACGCCGGAAGGTGAACGAACACGCCTCGGACGTCGAGAGCGTCGGTTTTGTTTGATTAACCTTAGCCGTGAGGGGGCTGCGCTCCGCGCGCAGTTCGTCGCAGCGGTCGCGGCGCGGATTGCCCGCCGCGTCCCGATCGGCGCACATGACGCCGCAGCGGAGGAGGCTTGCGACGCGCGGAGCGTCGGCCGACCCGCCGTGACTCGTGGAATGGAGCGGGGCTTATGGACTACATCCGAGCGATCCTCGACGCGCGCGTCTACGACGTCGCCGTGCAGACGCCGATCGACCGGATGGTGCGCCTCAGCGGCCGGCTCGGCCGCGACGTGCTGCTGAAGCGCGAGGACCTGCAGCCCGTCTTCTCGTTCAAGATCCGCGGCGCCTACAATCGCATCGCGCGTCTCGGCGAAGGCGAGCGACGCGCCGGCGTGATCTGCGCCTCCGCCGGCAACCACGCGCAAGGCGTGGCGCTGTCCGCGACCCGGCTCGGCGTCGCCTCCGTCATCGTCATGCCGGTGACGACGCCCCCCATCAAGATCGACGCCGTGCGCCATTTCGGCGGCGAAGTCGTGCTACACGGCGACGCCTTCGACGACGCCTACGCCTTCGCCCGCACGCTCGGCGCCGAACGCGGCCTGACCTTCATCCATCCCTATGATGATCCCGACGTCATCGCCGGTCAGGGCACGATAGCGGTTGAAATCCTTCAGCAGCACGCCGGACCGATCGACGCCGTCTTCGTGCCGATCGGCGGCGGCGGGCTGGCGGCCGGGATCGCGTCCTACGTCAAGTATCTGAGACCCGAGGTGAAGGTCATCGGGGTCGAGCCTTCGGACGCCGCTTCGATGAAGGCCGCGATCGAAGCCGGTGAACGCGTGATCCTCGATCGGGTCGGCCTGTTCGCCGACGGCGTCGCCGTTCGGCAGGCGGGGGAGGAGACGTTCCGCATCTGCCGCGCCTTGCTCGACGAGGTGGTGACGGCCGACACCGACGAAATCTGCGCGGCGGTCAAGGACGTGTTCGAGGACACGAGGATTCTCGCCGAGCCCGCCGGGGCGCTGTCGCTCGCCGGGCTCAAGACATACGCGGCGCGAGGGCGGGGCGAGGGGGCGCTGATCGCGATCAACAGCGGCGCCAACATGAATTTCGATCGGCTGCGGCATGTCGCGGAGCGCGCCGAGATCGGCGAGGCGCGCGAGATCCTTCTCGCGGTCACGATCCCCGAGACGCGCGGCAGCTATCGGCGCTTCGTCGAACTTATCGGCGGCCGCACCATCACCGAGTTCAACTACCGCGCGATCGCAGGCGCTGAGGCGCATGTGTTCGTCGGGCTCAAGCTCTCCGACGCCAAGCGCGAGAAGGCCGAACTGGTCGCGCGGATGGACGAGCGGGGCTACCGGGTCCTCGACATCAGCGCCGACGAGACCGCCAAGCTCCACATCCGCTACATGGTCGGCGGCCGCACGCCGGGGCTCACGGACGAGGTGGTGCTGCGCTGCGAGTTCCCGGAGCGGCCCGGCGCCTTGCTCGAGTTTCTCGACGCCGTGGGGTCGGACTGGAGCATCACCCTGTTCCATTACCGCAACCACGGGGCGGATTACGGCCGGGTTCTGGTCGGACTCCAGGTGCCGCAGGACCAGCGGACGAAGTTCCAGGACCGCCTCTCGGCGCTCGGCTACCCTTACGAGGACGAGACCGACAATCCCGCCTATGGACTGTTTCTGCGGTCGTCCTGAAGGCGCTGATCAGCGGCGCTGGTCGACGTCCCGCACGGCGCCGCGCGCGGCGCTGGTCGTGAAGGCGGCGTAGGCCTTGAGCGCCGACGAGACCCTGCGCGTGCGGGCGGCGGGCTTCCAGGCGCCGGCGCCCTTCGCCTCTTCCGCCGCGCGGCGCTCGGCCACGATCTCCGGCGCCACCGCAAGCCGGATCGAACGGTTCGGGATGTCGATCTCGATCCCGTCGCCGTCGCGGACCAGCGCGATCAATCCGCCTTCCGCCGCCTCCGGCGAGACATGGCCGATCGACAGACCGGAAGAGCCGCCGGAGAAGCGCCCGTCGGTCACGAGCGCGCAGGCCTTCCCGAGGCCTTTCGATTTCAGGTAGCTGGTGGGGTAGAGCATCTCCTGCATGCCCGGCCCGCCGCGCGGACCCTCGTAGCGGATCACCACGATGTCGCCCGCGACGATCTTGCCGGTCAGAATCGCCGACACGGCGTCGTCCTGGCTCTCGAACACCTTGGCGGGGCCCGAGAAGGTCAGAATGCTGTCGTCGACGCCGGCGGTCTTCACGATGCAGCCGTCGACCGCGAGGTCGCCCTTCAGCACGGCGAGGCCGCCGTCCTTCGAAAAGGCGTGGTCGACGGCGCGGATCACCCCGCCCTCACGGTCGAGGTCGAGCTCGTCCCAGCGCTCGGCCTGGCTGAAAGCTGTCTGCGTCGGCACGCCGCCGGGCGCCGCGCGGTAGAACGACTGCACCGCTTCGCTCTTCGTCTCCGCGACGTCCCACCGCTTCAGCGCGTCGCCGAGGGTGGCGCTGTGGACGGTGGGCTCGTCGAGATGCAGCAGGCCCGCGCGGCCGAGTTCGCCCAGGATACCCATCACCCCGCCGGCGCGATGAACGTCCTCCATGTGCACGTCCGACTTCGCCGGCGCGACCTTGCAGAGCACCGGGACGCGGCGCGACAGCCGGTCGATGTCGTCCATGGTGAAGTCGACCTCGCCCTCATGGGCGGCCGCCAGCAGATGCAGCACCGTGTTGGTCGAGCCTCCCATCGCGATGTCGAGGCTCATGGCGTTCTCGAAGGCGTTGAAGCTCGCGACCGAGCGCGGCAGCACGCTCGCATCGTCGCTCTCGTACCAGCGCTTGGCGATGTCGACGATCAGGTGTCCCGCCTCGACGAAAAGGCGTTCGCGGTCGGCGTGGGTCGCGAGCGTCGAGCCGTTGCCCGGGAGCGACAGGCCGAGCGCCTCGGTCAGGCAGTTCATGGAGTTCGCGGTGAACATGCCGGAGCAGGAGCCGCAGGTCGGGCAGGCTGAGCGCTCGATCGTCTCGACGTCGGCTTCCGACACGCGGTCGTCGGCGGCGGCCACCATGGCGTCGACCAAGTCGAGCGCGACGGTCTTGCCCTTCAGCACGACCTTGCCGGCCTCCATCGGGCCGCCCGAGACGAACACGGCGGGGATGTTGAGGCGCAGCGCCGCCATCAGCATGCCGGGGGTGATCTTGTCGCAGTTGGAGATGCAGACCATGGCGTCGGCGCAGTGCGCATTGACCATGTACTCGACGCTGTCGGCGATCAGCTCGCGCGAGGGCAGGCTGTAGAGCATGCCGTCATGGCCCATCGCGATGCCGTCGTCGACGGCGATCGTGTCGAACTCCTTGGCGACTCCGCCGGCCTTCTCGATCTCGCGCGCGACCAGTTGCCCAAGGTCCTTCAGATGGACGTGGCCGGGCACGAACTGGGTGAAGGAGTTGACGACCGCGATGATCGGCTTGCCGAAGTCGCCGTCCTTCATGCCCGTCGCGCGCCACAGCCCGCGGGCGCCGGCCATGTTGCGGCCGTGGGTGGTGGTGCGGGAGCGATAGGCGGGCATTGCGCAGGTCCTTGCATTCCGTCGGTTCGCGCAGCGGTTTACGCCGTGACGCGCGCCGGGTCGAGGCGTGCGCGACGGCGGTCGGCCCCGCGTGCGTCGGCTAGGTCGGGCTTCGCCACGTCCAGTCGCGCACTTCCGGAAGATCCAGGCCATGGGCCCGGATGTAGCGATCATGCTCGACGAGTTTTTCGCGGATCGCCTGCTTCTCGTAAACCGCCGACGCTCCGAGCGAGGGCGTGCGATCGATCACGTCGGCGACGAGATGGAAGCGGTCCAGGCCGTTGCGGACGACCATGTCGAAGGTCGTCGTCGTCGATCCCTCCTCGCGGTAGCCGCGAACGTGCAGGTTCGCATGGTTCGTCCGGCGGTAGGCCAGCCGGTGGATGAGCCAGGGATAGCCGTGATAGGCGAAGATCACCGGCTTGTTCGTCGTGAACAGCGCGTCGAAGTCGGCGTCCGACAGCCCGTGCGGATGCTCCGTTTTCGGCTGCAGCGTCATCAGATCGACGACGTTGACCACGCGGACCTTGAGGTCCGGGAAGTAGTCGCGCAGCAGATCGACGGCGGCGAGCGTCTCGATCGTCGGCACGTCGCCGGCGCAGGCCATTACGACATCCGGCTCTCCGCCGCGGTCGTTGCTGGCCCACTCCCACACGCCGATGCCTTGCGTGCAGTGCTTGATGGCGGCGTCCATGTCGAGCCACTGGGGCGCCGGCGCCTTGCCCGCGACGATGACGTTGATGCGGTCCCAGCTCCGCAGGCAGTGGTCGGTGACGTAGAGCAGCGTGTTGGCGTCCGGCGGAAGATAGACGCGGACGATGTCGGCCTTCTTGTTGACGACGTGATCGATGAAGCCGGGGTCCTGATGGCTGAAGCCGTTGTGATCCTGCTGCCAGACATGGGAGGTCAGCAGATAGTTCAGGGACGCCACCGGCCGCCGCCACGGCACCTCGCGCGACGTCTTCAGCCATTTGGCGTGCTGGTTGAACATCGAATCGATGATGTGGATGAACGCCTCGTAGCAGGAGAACAGGCCGTGGCGGCCGGTCAGCAGGTAGCCCTCCAGCCAGCCCTGGCAGAGATGCTCGCTGAGCGCCTCCATCACCCGTCCGGTCGGCGCGAGGTGGTCGTCCTCGGGGATGGTGCGCTCCATCCAGGCGCGGTCGGTCACCTCAAACAGGGCGGAGAGACGATTCGACGCCGTCTCGTCCGGTCCGAAGACGCGGAAGTTCCGGTTCGCCTCATTCGCCGCCATCACGTCGCGCAGGAAGGCGCCCATCACGCGCGTCGCCTCGGCGTTGACGGCGCCGGGCTGGGAGACCGCGACGGCGTGCGCGGTGAAGTCCGGCATCCGCAGGGGCCGCTTGAGCGCGCCGCCATTGGCGTGCGGATTGGCGCTCATGCGCTTCTCGCCTGAGGGCGCGAGCGCCGCGATCTCCGGCCGCACGGCGCCGGCCTCGTCGAACAGCTCCTCCGGGCGGTAGCTGCGCAGCCAATCCTCGAGAAGCGTCAGATGCTCCGGCTTCGACATGTCGCTGAACGGCACCTGGTGCGAGCGCCAGAAGCCCTCCGCCTTCAGTCCGTCCACGACGGCCGGGCCCGTCCAGCCCTTCGGGCTGCGGAACACGATCATCGGCCAGCGCGGACGCCCCGCAGCCGCGCCGCCGCCGCGCGCCGCGTCCTGGATCGTCCGGATAAGGTCGAAGGCCCGATCGAACGCGGAGGCCGTCGCCTGGTGCATCGGATCGGGCTCGTCGCCCTCGACGAAGATCGGCTCGTAGCCGTAGCCCCAAAACAGCGCGCGCAGCTCTTCGGGATCGATCCGGGCGAGGATCGTCGGATTGGCGATCTTGTAGCCGTTGAGATGGAGGATCGGCAGGACCGCCCCGTCGGTGGCGGGATTGAGGAACTTGTTGGAGTGCCAGGAGGCGGCGAGCGGCCCGGTCTCGGCCTCGCCGTCTCCCACGACGCAAGCCGCGATCAGGTCCGGATTGTCGAGCACCGCGCCGAAGGCGTGGGCCAGGGAGTAGCCGAGCTCTCCGCCCTCGTGGATCGATCCCGGCGTTTCCGGCGCCGCATGGCTCGGGATGCCGCCGGGGAAGGAGAATTGCCGGAACAGCCGCCGGACGCCGTCCTCGTCCCGCGAGATCTCCGGATAGAGCTCGCTGTAGGTCCCGTCGAGGTAGGTGCTCGCGACGACCCCCGGCGCGCCGTGGCCGGGGCCAGCGACATAGAGCACGTCGACGTCCCGCTCGCGGATCACCCGGTTGAGGTGGAGGTAGAGGAAGTTGAGGCCGGGCGTCGTGCCCCAGTGTCCGAGCAGGCGCGGCTTGACGTCGGTCGCCTGCAACGGGCGGCGCAGCAGCGGATTGTCGAGCAGGTAGATCTGTCCGACCGACAGGAAGTTCGCGGCGCGCCACCAGGCGTTCATCGCGGCGAGCGTTCCGGAATCGAGGCGGCGCGCGTCGGTCTTCGGATCAGCGGTCATTCGAACGTCCTTCGAAAGGGAATTGCGTCGATGGCGTTTCAAGGCCGCGGCGTCAGGCTACGATGTGGAATCCGTTGTCGGCGTAGACGACGGAGCCGGTGAGAGGCGCGGCGGCGTCGCTTGCGAGAAACGCCGCGACGCGACCGATGTCCTCGATGGTGACGAGGCGTCCGGCGGGGGTGCGCGCCCGCACCTCGTCCATCAGTTCGTCGAACCGTCCGATCCCCGAGGCCGCTCGCGTTTTCACCGGGCCGGCGGAGATGGCGTGGGCCCGGATGTTCCGGTCGGCGAGATCCGCCGCGACGTAGCGCACGCTGGATTCCAGCGCGGCCTTCACGGGGCCCATCAGATTGTAATTCTCGATGACGCGGTCGGCTCCGTAGAACGTCACCGTCATCAGGCTGCCGCCCGCCGTCATCAGCGGCGCGGCGAACTTCGCCATGCGCAGAAAGGAATGGCACGAGACGTCCATCGCCAGAGCGAAGCCTTCGGCGGAGCAGTTGAGCACGCTGGTGTGGAGGTCCTCTCGCTCGGCGAAGGCGATCGAGTGCAGCACGAAGTCGAGCTGACCCCACTCCCGCTCGAGCCGCTGGAACAGGCCCTCAAGCTGTCCGCGCACGCGAACGTCGCAGGGCGCGAAGATCGTGGCGCCGACCGAGTCCGCGACGGGCTGCACGTAGGGCTTGGAGCGCTCGTCGAGATAGGTCACCGCCAGTTCGGCGCCGGCCCGGGAGAAGGCGGCCGCGCAGCCCGCCGCGATGCTGTTCTCATTGGCTACTCCGACGACGAGCCCGCGCTTGCCGGAGAGGTCGACGAGTGGGGTCATGAGCTTTCAGTCCTTTCGATCGAGGATGGCGACGGCTTCGTCCGCGATCACCTGCTCCTCGTCCGTCGCGATCACGTGGATCGAAACACGGGAGTCGGACGAACTGATGATCGCCGCATTGGCTTCGTTCGCGGCGGCGTCGATCGACGCGCCGAGCCACGCGAGTCGGGACGCGACGGCGTCCCTCACCTGAGGCTGGTTCTCTCCCACCCCCGCCGTGAAGACGAGGGTCTCGAAGCCGGCGAGGGTGGCGGCCAGCCGCGCCGCTTCGCCGGCGATGCGGAAGGCGAACAGGTCGATCGCCTCGCGCGCCTCGGGCCGGGCGCTCGCGAGCAGCTCGCGGCTGTCCGCGCTGATCCCGGAAACGCCGAGCAGGCCCGACCGATGGTAGAGGATGTCCTCGACCTGGTCGAGGCTACGGCCGTCCTGCCGCATCAGATGGAGCGGGACGCCGACGTCCAGCGCGCCGCAGCGGGTCGCCATCGGCACGCCGTCGAGCGTCGAGAAGCCCATGCTCGTGTCGCGGCTTTGGCCCGCGTCGAGCGCGCAGAGGCTGGCGCCGCTGCCGAGATGCGCGACGATCACCTTGCCGCCCGCGAGCTCGGGCGCCCGCCGAGACAGTTCGCCGGCTATGAATTTATAGGACAGGCCGTGGAAGCCGTATCGCTTGATGCCGGCGTCGTGCATCTCGCGGGGAATCGCGAAACGACGCACGAGGTCGGCGTTGGTCCGGTGAAATGCGGTGTCGAAGGAGGCGGTCTGCGGCAGGTCCGGCCGGAGGCGGGAGATCGCGCGGATCAGACGGAGAGACTGGGGCTGGTGCAAGGGGGCCAGAACCGCCAGGCGTTCCATTTCAGCGAGCGTCGCGTCGTCGACGGCGGCGGCGCCCGCGAAGACGTCGCCGCCATGCACCACCCGGTGTCCCGCGGCTGCGAAGCGCGCGACGTCGAAGTGCTTGCTCAGCCAGCCGAAGGCCTCCGACAGCACCTCGTCCAGATCTTCGCCGGGCTGCGCCCGGAGCTCGACGTCGAAGACGTCCGGTCCTTCGACGAGGTGGAAAGTGAGCGGCGTGCGCCGGAAGTCGATCAGCCCCTTGCCGACGCGGCGCGGGCCGGACGGCTCGAGCGCGAACAGGCCGATCTTCACGCTCGACGAGCCGGCGTTGAAAGTGACGAGCAGCCTCTCATTCATCCGGCGGCGTCTCCCTGGGATGCCTGGCGCGGGACGCCTTCGCCCCGCTCAGAGACCCTGTCGAACGGGCCGGCACATGCGTCGAGTATGGCCTCCGGAACAGCTCGAATGGACAGCCGCGTCGCTCAAGCCGCTTCACTCTGGCGCGAGCGCCTATCCCGACCTTCGGATCAGAAGCGATAGCTGACGCCGACGCCCGTCACCCAGGGATTGATCTTGGCCTTGCCGCGAACGTCCGCGCCGCCCGCGGTCAGCCGGATCTTCGGCTCCATATAAATCTTCTTCAGGTCGAAGTTTACGCCCCAATGCTCGTCAATCATATAGTCGAATCCGACCTGAGCCGCCACGCCGACCGAGTTCTTCAGTTTCAAGTGGGAAATCGCGGGGCCGCCGTCCTCCTTGAAATAGATCGAATAGTTCACGCCGGCGCCGACATACGGCTTGAACTTGCCGAAGTTCGTGAAGTGGTACTGGGCCGTGACCGTCGCGGGGATCACCCATGTGTCGCCGATCTTGAGGCCGTCGATGGCGCCCCGTCCTCTGATCTTGTGATGGGAGGCGCAGCAGATCACTTCGACCGCCAGATTGGGCGTGAAGAAATAGCTGAAATCGATCTCGGGCATCACGTCGTCGGAGATGTGCGCGCCGCCGCGGATGTTCAGCTTGGCGGACGAATCCGGCAGCACGCCGATGGCGCGGACGCGCACCATGAACCGGCTCCACTCCGCCGGCGACGGCGCGACGAAGTTCGACGGCTCAGGAATGTCAGCCGCGCGGGCCTGACTGAACGCCGCCGTCGACGCGAGCAGCGCGAGCGACAGAGCCTGGAGCGATTTCATGACCTTCAACCCCCTGAATACACGGCGAAAACCGCCGCTGGTTCGGGGATAGGGCAGAGGCGGGGCGCGGGCGTTGATATGCGTCAAACGCAAAGCCGGATTAGGGCCGTGCGCGCCGCAATCCTGCTCTGCGTAGATTTGGGGTGAGGGGAGGTGGGACTGATCATCGCCGCGGAACGACGCCAGGGCGCATTTGCGCCGCCGCTCCGGGTCCGGCGCCGAACGGATCAAACCACGGCGGAATGGCGCGCCCCGGCGCCCAGGTGGACGTCGAACGCGCTCGCCACGATGCGCGCCAGCGACTGCGCGTCCCGCGTGATCGTCACGCGGTGGCCTTCGATACGGACGAACTCCTGCTCGACCAGCGGTCGCAGCTTCGCCAGATCGTCGTCGAAGACCTGCGGCTCGACCCCATGGCTGCGCGCAGCCTCGCCGAGGTCGACCGAGAAGCCGCACATCAGCGCCTCGATGACGTCCGAGCGCAGACGGTCGTCCGGCGTCAGGGCGTATCCTTTGACGGTCGCGAACTGGCCGGCGTCGACCGCGCGCGCCCAGCCGCCGGCGTCCGCCGCGTTCTGCGTGAAACCCCGATGCGATCGCCCGATGGCCGATGGGCCGAGCCCAATCAGCGCCTCGGAGCGGTCGGTGGTGTAGCCTTGGAAATTGCGGCGCAGTCGGCCCTCTCGCGCCGCACGGCGCAGAGCGTCGGCAGGGCGCGCGAAGTGATCGATGCCGACGGCGTCGTAGCCGGCGGCCTGCAGCGTCTCCCGCGCCGTCTCCGCAAGATCGTAGCGGGCCGCCGAGGCTGGAAGCGCGCATTCTTCGATCAGTCGCTGGTTCGCGCGAAACCACGGCACATGCGCGTAACCGAACAGAGCGATCCTGTCGGGCGCGAGGGACGCCGCGCGGCGCGCGGTGTCGCGGATCGAGCTCATCGTCTGGTGCGGGAGCCCGTAGATCAGATCGAAATTGAGGCCGGCGAAGTCCGCTGCGCGCAGGGCCGAAACCGCGGCCTTGACGACGGAAAAGGGCTGCGGCCGGCCGATGGCGCGCTGCACCTCCTCGTCGAAGTCCTGCACCCCGAGGCTGGCGCGCGTCACGCCCGCCGCCGCCAACCGCCGGGCGCTTTCGCGCGTCACCCAACGCGGATCGAGCTCGATCGCATGCTCGGCGTCGGATCGGACGTCGAATCTGCCGCGAATATCGGCGACGAGTTCGTCGAACAGCTCCGGCGGCAGCAGGTTCGGCGTGCCGCCGCCCCAGTGAATATGACTGACCCGAAGCGGTCCCGTGCGAGCGGCGACGAGCCCGATCTCGCGCCGCAGCCTCCGTGCGTAGGCGCGAAGGGGTTCGTCGCTTCGCGTCGCTCGGGTCGTGCAGGCGCAGTAATTGCAGATCGCGCGGCAGAACGGCACGTGAAGATAGAGCGAGGCGGTCCCCGCCGCGCCGGACAGTTCCCTCAACCACGCGTCATAGGTCTCGGGGCCGACGTCCGGACCAAAGGAGGGCGCCGTCGGATAGGACGTGTAGCGGGGCGCCGATCGCCGGACCAGTTCCGACAGTCGAAGCGGGATCATGCGCGACGGTCTCCCCGATTGGTTCGCCGACGTGACGCGGCTGCGGCGTCGGCCGCGTTCAATGCGAGAGCAGGAGAGGGATCGAAGCCATCTCCAGCAGATCGCGGGTGACGCCGCCGAACATCCATTCCCGTGTGCGGCTGTGGCCGTAGGCGCCTGAGACGATGAGGCCCGCTCCAAGCTCGTCCGCTACGTCGAGAAGCGTTTCGGCGACGGAGGAGAGCTCGCCCTCCTTCACGAGCGGCCGGGTGTTCGCGCCGTGCCGCGCCAGCCAGGCGGCCACGTCCTCCGCGCCCTCGTCCCGGAACGACGTCGTCGCGGCGACCACCACGACCTCCCCCGCGCCGACCAGAAGCGGTAGAGCGTCGTGGATCGCGCGGCGCGCCTCGCGCGTGTCCTTCCAGGCCACGACCACCGTCCGGGTCGACAGCGTCTCCGTGTCCGGAGGAGCGATGAGGATCGGGCGCCCGCACTCCATGACGACCGAGCCGGGGGAGACGCCGAGCATCAAGTCGCCGCGATCGGCGGAGGACTGCCGGCCGAGCACGACGATATCCGCGCAGCGAGCCTGTTCGATCAGGTAGCTGTCGGGGGCGTGGACGCAGCCGCGCCACTCCACGTCGTTCCGCGCGCCGACGACGTCTAGGAAGACCCGGCGAGCGGACTCGAGGTCCCGCTCCACGCGCCGGCTCTCAGCCTCGACTCCAAAGCCGCCGTCGTCGGCGGGCTGCAGGATCATCTGCTCGGCCGCGACGCCGATCAGTCGGGCCCCGAACATGTCCGCGAGGGACACGGCCAGCCGACCGCGAGACCGGGCGTTGGGCGAAAGGTCGAAATGCGCCATCACGCTCGCATAAGACGGCGAGCCAGCGATCGGTCGGGTCATGCTTCGTCTCCTGTCGACGTGGGTGCGACAGTCGAGCGAAAATGGCCGGTCCGCTTTGATCCTGCTCAAGCGGCCTGCCACTCCTTTCAAGAACGGGCTCGAACCCGCTATACCGCTCGGCATGACCGCCGTGGAAAACGTCGACCGAGCTGGACCGACGCGCGCGAACCGCGCGCCGCGCGGGCTGGCTTTGTTCACCCTCGACGCCGCTGGCCGTATCCTCACATGGCCGGATAACGCCGAAGGCGTCTGCGGATGGCCTTCGGAAGAAGTGATTGGGCGCCACTTCACCATCCTCATTCCGAGCCCGTCCTACGATCCGCCCGCCGCGGAGCAGCGCGCCGAACTCCTCAGAGCGGACGGGTCGCGCTTCCTCGCAGAAATTGCGTGGCTCGCGATCCGCGACGATGCGGGAAGGACGGTGGGCTACGCGCAGGCGGTGCGCGACGTCAGCGAAAGCCTCGCATGGGAGAAGGCGCTGGGCGCGAGAGAGGCGCATCTGACCTCCATCCTCGAGACGATCCCCGATTCCATGATCGTGATCGACGAACAGGCGATCATTCAATCCTTCAGCGCGGCCGCGATCCGGCAGTTCGGCTATGAGCCGGAAGAGGTCATCGGCCGCAACATCAAGATGCTGATGCCGGAGCCCTACCAGAGCAAGCACGACGGTTACATGGCCCGCTACCTGACGACGGGCGAGAAGCGGATCATCGGCCAAGGACGCGTCGTCGTCGGGCGGCGCAAGGACGGCTCGACCTTTCCGATGGAGCTTGCCGTGGGGGAGATGCGATCCGCTGGCGAGCGCTACTTCACCGGCTTCATCCGGGATCTGACGGAACGGCAGCAGACCGAGGCGCGTCTTCAGGAGATCCAGTCGGAACTCATCCATATGTCCCGCTTCACGGCGCTTGGCGAAATGGCGTCCACGCTCGCCCATGAAATCAATCAGCCGCTGACCGCGATCACGAACTATCTCAAGGGCTCGCGACGGATGCTGGAGCGGATGGAGGGCGAAGACGCGGCGGTCCTGCGCGGCGCGGTCGGCGAGGCGGCGGACCAAGCGCTCCGGGCCGGCGACGTCATCCGCAGGCTGCGCGACTTCGCCACCCGCGGCGAGAGCGAGCGCCAGATCGAGGATCTGCCCCGGCTGATCGAGGAGGCGAGCGCGCTTGCGCTGGTCGGAGTCCGGGAGCGCGGCGTTCGCGCCTCGTTCCATTTTGCGCCGGCTGCGCGCCTCGTTCTCGCCGACCGCATCCAGATCCAGCAGGTGCTCCTCAATTTGATGAGGAACGCGATCGAGGCCATGGAGGAGGCGCCGAGCCGCGAGCTTCGGATCGACACGGAGGTCTTTCCAGGCGGCTTTCTCGCGGTGAGCGTCGCGGATACGGGCCCGGGGATCGCTCCCGATATCGCCAATCGACTTTTCCAACCCTTCGTGACCACGAAGGAGAATGGCATGGGAGTGGGCCTTTCCATTTGTCGAACCATAGTCGAGGCCCACGGCGGCAAGCTGATCGTAGAGTCGTCCATCGGCGGGGGAACGAAATTTACGTTCACCCTTCGCGCGGTCGACGAATCCGAGGTCGCGAATGGCGAATGAAAAAGTCGTCCACGTTGTCGACGATGACGACGCGGTTCGCCGATCCCTGTCCTTCCTGCTGGCTTCGGACGGCCTCCCCGTGCGCCTCCACGCGTCCGCCGACGCCTTCCTGCACGACATAGACGACGTGCCGGAGGGCTGCATCGTCACCGACGTTCGAATGCCGGGCCTCGACGGCATCGAGTTCCTGTCACGGCTAAGGACGCAGGGATTCCGGCTTCCGGTCATCGTCATGACCGGTCACGCCGACGTGCCGATGGCGGTCGAGGCGCTGAAGCGGGGCGCGGTCGACTTCATCGAGAAGCCCTTCAGCGACGATCTCTTTTTAGGGGTCGTGAGATCCGCTCTCGCGGTCTCCGTCAGCGAATCCCGCGCGAATGCGCGCACGGCTGAGATGCGGGAGCGCGTGGATCACCTGTCAGAGCGTGAACGGCAGGTGCTGCAAAAGCTCGTCGGCGGCAAGCCCAACAAGGTCATCGCG
This sequence comes from Hansschlegelia sp. KR7-227, assembly GCF_049446035.1. Taxonomy (NCBI): domain Bacteria; kingdom Pseudomonadati; phylum Pseudomonadota; class Alphaproteobacteria; order Hyphomicrobiales; family Methylopilaceae; genus Hansschlegelia; species Hansschlegelia sp. KR7-227. Next base: position 2,870,453 of record NZ_JBMSEA010000001.1, on the reverse strand, counting down.
TTCGAGCTCGGCATCAGCGCCCGCACGATCGAGATTTACCGCGCGAACGTCATGGCCAAGATGCAGGCGAAGAGCTTGTCGGAACTGGTGAGGATGTCGGTCGCCGCGGGCGTCGATCTCGACGGCGAACAGAACGATCGACGCGGTTGAGCAAGATCAAGTCCAAGAGCGCCGAACGACCGTAGGCTCCGACGCGTTCCCTAGTGTCAGGATGCCTTCATGTCCGTTCATGCCGGCACTGTCATCGTCGTAGACGACGATGAAGCGGTGCGGTCTTCGATGCGCTTCGCGCTGGAGCTGGAAGGCCTGATCGTGCGCCTCTACGAGGACGGGGCCGCGCTGCTGGAAGCTGGCGACCTTCCCGAAAAAGCATGCCTGTTGATCGACCAGTACATGCCCGGCATGGAGGGCATGGATCTGATCGCCCGGCTGAGGGATCGCCATGTTCGGCTTCCCGTCATTCTGATGACCGCGAAAGCCACCGAGGATCTGCGGCGCCGGGCGGTCCTGGCCGGGATCGAGCTGGTGGTCGAGAAGCCGTTCCGCGACGCTGCGCTCATGGAGGGAATCCACCGCGCTCTCGCGGCCCGCGGCGGGGCGCGGCCTGGCAACTAAGGGATTCCCCTTAGGTGGATACCTGAATTTCGCGGAGCCGCCGCTGGCCGTAGCTCTGGATCGCCTTCAGACGCGATCGACGGAGTCGTCAGATGCTCTCCACCCTCGATGCCCGCACCGCCGCTTCCATCCTGCCGCTCCCGCTCCACAAGCGTCACGAGCCTCTCCGTCCGGCAGTCGCGCCTCGCCGCGCTTACGCCAAGGACGAAGAGATCTTCCTGGAAGGCGACGAAGCGGAGTTCTTCTACAAGGTCGTCAGCGGCGCCGTGCGCACCTACAAGCTTTTGAGCGACGGTCGGCGCCAGATCGACGCCTTCCATTTCGCCGGAGAGATTTTCGGGGCGGAAAGCGGAGGCGAGCACCGCTTCACCGCCGAGGCGATCGGCGAAGTGACGCTCGTCTGCCATCGCAGCCGCTCCATCGGAACCATGGCGTTCGACAATCCCATGCTCGCCCGCGAAGTTCTGGCCTCGACGATGGAGGCTCTCGCCCGCGCGCAGGAGCACATGCTGCTGCTCGGCCGCAAGAGCGCCGTCGAGAAGGTCGCGAGCTTCCTCCTCGGCCTTTCGGAGCGTACGACGAGCGGCGGCGTGATCGACCTTCCGATGGCCCGCATCGACATCGCCGACCATCTCGGCCTGACGATCGAGACCGTGTCGCGCTCCCTGACCCAGCTCGAGCGTGAGGGCGTGATCTCGCTTCCGGCGCACCGCCGCGGGATCGTGCTGAAGGACCGTGCGGCGCTGAGGCGGCTGCGCGCCTGATCTGTCCCAAGCCTTTCTCATGCACGAAAGCGCCCGCGGCGAAAACCGCGGGCGCTTTCGTCACGAGGTGGCCGGAACGAGCCTGCCCTCGCGCAGCCTCAGCCGCCGGTCGACGACGCCGTCCGGCAGGTCGGCGTGGGTGATCAGCAGCACGGCGCGGCCCCGCGTGGCCGCCGACAGATCCTTTAGAAACGCCAGCTCCGTCTCCCGGTCGAGCCCGCTGGTCGGCTCGTCGAGCAAAAGCGTCGGAGCGCGCGACAGCAGAACGCGCGCCAGACAGAGCCGCCGGCCTTCGCCCGCGGACAGGCTGGTTCCAGCTTCGCCGAGTTCGGCGTCCAGGCCGCCGGGCAACGCCCTGACCACATCTGCGACGCGCGCCCTCGCGAGGGCCTCCCACATCTGCTCGTCGGACGCGTCCGGCCCGCCTATGGCGAGATTGTCGCGCACAGTGCCCTGAAAGATGGGTGCGTTCTGCTCGAGCAGGGCGACCGATGCGAGACGCTCGGGCTCCGCGATCGTCCGCAGGTCCCGTCCAGCCAGGCGCACGCCCCCTTGGTCCGGATCGGCCAGCCGCATCAGGAGACAGGCGAGCGTGGATTTCCCCGCGCCGCTCGCCCCCTCGACGGAGACCCGCTCGCCTGGCGCGACCGTGAGATCAAGGTCGCGCAGGACGGGTCTTTCGGCGTCATAACCGAAGGTCACCTGTTCAAAGGCGATCGAGCCGTCGGGCGTGAAGGGCTGCGGACGCTCCGGGGCGCGCACGGAAGGCGACGCGTCGCCGATCGCCTTCAACCGCTCCGCCGCCGCCGCCGCTCCGCCGAACTTCGCGATCGAGCGCACGAGCGCCGCCGTCGCCTCGAAGCTGCCGAGCGCGGCGAGAAGCAGGCCCACGAGCCTCGGCCCGCCGATCTCTCCCGCCTCATGCGCGTGGAGGCCGACGGCAAGGACGCCGATAGCGCCGCCTCCGGCCAGCGCGAAGACCGACGCGGAGGCGATGGCGGAACGGAAGGCGAGGCGACGCCGTGCGGTCGCAAGAGAGGCGAAGATCGCGGCGGATCGGCCCTTCGCGGTCTCCGCGGCGCCGAAGAGGATGAGGTCGGCGTGGCCGTCGATGGCGTCGAGGGCGGCCGTCCTCGCCTCCGCCGAAAGCCGGACGATCTCGGCGCCGAGGCGGCGGGTCGCGAGGACGAGCAGCGTCGGCGCGACCACGAGGGCCGCGGCCATCGCCACGCCATAAGGCGCGGCTGCGCCAGGCAGGAGCAAGGCGAGCGCGGCGGCGGTCGCGAGACTGACGAGCGCGCTCGAGATCAGCGGCCCCGCCGCGACGATGAAGACGCTGTCGAGCGCGTCGACGTCGGCCGTCAGCCGGGAGACGGCGTCGCCGCGCCTCAGCAGGCGGCCGTTCTGAAGAGCGCCGGCGCTGAGCGAGCGGAACACCCATTCCCTGATGTCGGCGAGCAGGCGCAGGGTCGCGTCGTGCCCGGCGAGCTTTTCGCCGTAGCGCGCGCCGATCCGCAGGAAGGACAGGCCCCGCACGGCGGCGGAGGGTCCGAACAGGTTGAAGCTCGCCGCCGCCGTGGACAGGAAGGCGGCCGTGAGGAACCAGCCGGAGACGCCGAGCAGGGCGACGCCTGCGCAGAGCGCGACCAGGGACAGAACGAGCGCCGCCGCGAAGCCGCGCGCGCGGCGCGCGAACAGGCGTCGGAAGGAGAGGATCGCGATCATGCGGCTATGTCCTGGATCGGATGTGTCCGTTCGACGATGAGGCGCTGGCCGGAGATGCGGACGGCGCCGTCCATGCGCTTCGCGACCACGGCGGAGTGCGTGGCGAGGAAGAGCGTCCGGCCCTCGGCGAAGGCCAGAAGTCGGTCAAGGACCGTCTTCTCGGTCGCTGCGTCCAGATGGGCGGTCGGCTCGTCCAGCAGGATGACGGCGGGATCGCGCAGATAGAGCCGCGCGAGCGCGACGCGCTGCGCCTCGCCGCCGGAGAGCCCGAGGCCGCCATCGCCGATCCGGGTGGCGAGCCCCTCCGGAAGCGGATCCGCGAAATCCCGGACGCACGCCATTTCGGCGGCCCGCCGCACGGCGGCGTCGTCCGCAGAGGGGCGTGCGAAGAGGATGTTCTCGGCGATCGTGCCGGCGAACAGATGGGGACGCTGGCGGACGTAGGCGAGGCGCGCTCGCAGCGTCGGCTCCGGCACGAGACGGAGCGGTTCGCCGCCGAAGCGGATCTCGCCGTCCGCCTCGCGCAGCCGGGCGAGCGCGTCGAGCAGCGCGGTCTTTCCGGCGCCGCTCGAGCCGACCAGCGCGAGCCGTCCCCCGGCCGCCAGACGAAGATCCGCATCGCGCAGGATGTCGCGCCCGTCCGGCGTACGCAGGCCGAGGCCGTTCGCCACCAGGGAGAGCGGGCTCGTAGTTCTGATCGCAGGCGCGGACACGGCCCCGGGCTCCGCCGCGTGGGGCGATTCGGGCAGTTCCTCGAACTGGCGCACGATCTCGGTGACCGCGGCGACCGCCTGAGCCCGGTCGTGATGATGCGCCGCGAGCAGGCGGAGCGGCTGATAGACCTCCGGCGCCAGCAGCAGGCAGGCGAGCCCCCCCGACAGAGTGAGCGGCGTCGCCCTCAGGTCGATGAAGCCGAGATAGCTGAGGCCGACATAGAGCGCGACGCCCGCCACGCCGAGCGCGGCGAAGAACTCAAGCACCGCCGAGGAGAGAAAGGCGATGCGCAAGATCCGCAACGTCCGCAGCCTGAGCTCCTCCGTCGCGCGCCGGACCTGCAGCGCCTCCGCCTCGGTCCGGCCGAACAGCCTGAGGGTGAGCAGACCGCGTATCCGGTCCGCGAAATGTCCGGACAGGCGCGCGAAGGCCTGCGTCTGGGCGTCGCTCGCCGCCTGCGCGCCCCAGCCGACAAGCGCCATGAACAGGGGAATGAGCGGGGCCGTGAGGAGGAACAAGAGACCGACCGTCACGTCGTAAGCGAAGGCCGCGGCGGCGATCGCGACAGGCAGCAGCCCGGCCTGGACCGCAGCGGGCAGGAAGCGCGCGAAGAAGCCGTCCAGGGCCTCGGGCTGGTCGACGACGGCGCTCGCGAGGGCCCCGGAGCTGCGCGCGGCCGTCCAGCCCGGCGGACGCGCCAGCAGACTTGTGAGAAGCGTCTCCCGCAGCGCGCGCTTGACCTTCTCCGCCGCCGCGGCGCCCGCCCATTCCCCGACGAAGCCCAGCAGGGCGCGCGCGGCCATGAGCAGCGCGATCGCTGCGACGGACGGCCAGAGCGCCGTCAGAGGCTCCCTCTGGGCGATGGCCCGGGCGAGCGTCTCGGCCAGAAGGGCCGCTTGCCCGATAAGCAGAGCTCCGGCGAGAAGGGGCGCGCAGACGGAGACGGCGAACGGCCAGCCTGCGTGTCCGCGCAGCGCGGAGAGCCTTCGGGCGGCCGCTTTCGTCTCGTCCCGTGTGAGCGCGCGCATCGGTCCGCCTGTCATTGGAGATGGTGGAGCCTTACCTGCCGATCCCCCAGCCGGCTTTGATCCTGCTCAAAGCGACGCCCGCGCCTCCGCTCTAAAGCTGGGCGCAACGGCCGGTGTGGGCCGGAAGACTTCCCGAGAGGCGGACGGATCATGATCGACCTGACGGTCGTCGACCTGTCGCGGCTGCAATTCGCCGCGACTGCGATGTATCATTTCTTATTCGTGCCACTGACGCTCGGCCTGTCCGTCCTAATGGCGGTCATGGAGAGCGTCTATGTGATGACGGGGCACGAAGTTTGGCGGCGCATGACGCTGTTCTGGGGCACGTTATTCGGCGTCAACTTCGCCATGGGCGTCGCGACCGGCATCGTGATGGAGTTTCAGTTCGGCATGAACTGGAGCTACTACAGCCACTATGTCGGTGACGTGTTCGGCGCGCCGCTCGCGATCGAAGGCCTGATGGCCTTCTTCCTCGAAGCCACCTTCATCGGTCTGTTCTTCTTCGGCTGGGATCGGCTTTCGAAGGTCGCCCATCTCGCCGTGACCTGGCTGACGGCGCTCGGCGCGAACTTCTCCGCGCTGTGGATCCTGATCGCCAACGGCTGGATGCAGAATCCGGTCGGTTCGACCTTCAATCCGGACACGATGCGGATGGAGGTCACCGACTTCATGGCGGTGATCTTCAATCCCGTCGCGCAGGCCAAATTCGTCCACACCGTCTCCGCGGGCTACGTCACCGGCGCGATGTTCGTGATGGCGATCAGCGCGTGGTTCCTGCTGAACAGGCGCCACATGGCGCTCGCCAAGCGGTCCATGGTCGTGGCCGCGAGCTTCGGCCTCGCCTCCGCCCTCTCGGTCGTCGTCCTGGGCGATGAGAGCGGCTATGCGGCGACCGAGCATCAGAAGATGAAGCTCGCCGCTATGGAGGCGATGTGGCATTCGGAGCCGGCGCCCGCGCCGTTCACCGTGTTCGCCGTGCCCGGCGACCAGGAGAACCGGTTTCAGGTCCAGGTTCCCTATGTGCTCGGGCTGATCGCGACGCGGTCGATCTCGGGAGAGATCCCCGGCATTCTCGACCTCGTGAAGCTCGCGGAAGGCCGCATCCGCAACGGCGTCGTGGCCTACAAGGCGCTGGAGCAGATCCGGGCCGACCGCAACGACCAGGCGGCGCGCGAGACCTTCACGGCGAACTGGAAGGACCTCGGCTACGCGTTGTTGCTGAAGCGCTACCGGACCGACGTCGAGAACGCGACGAACGAAGAGGTCGCGCAGGCCGCCGTCGACACCATCCCCGGCGTCGCTCCGCTGTTCTGGAGCTTCCGCGTGATGGTCGCGCTCGGCTTCTACCTCATCGGCTTCTTCGCCTTCGCGTTCTACCTGAGCTGCAAGCACAAGCTCGGCGACGGCCGCGCCTTCCTCTGGATCGCGCTGTTCAGTCTGCCCGCGCCCTGGATCGCGATCGAGGCCGGCTGGTTCATCGCCGAATACGGCCGCCAGCCCTGGGTGGTGGAGGGGGTGCTGCCGACCTTCTACGCGGCCTCGGGACTGACCCTCGTCGACCTCTCGATCAGCCTCGGCTTCTTCCTGACGGTCTACACGACGCTCCTGATCATCATGGTCTTCCTGATGCTCAAGATCGTCCGCGCCGGGCCGTCGAACCGCACCGTGCTCGACGGCGTTGGAGGCTCCGCGCACATCCCCGCCGGCGCCGCAGCCTCGCCCCAACGCTGAAGCCGTTCACCGAAAGCTCGCCCCATGCACACGATCCCACTCGACTACGAGACCCTGCGGCTGATCTGGTGGCTGCTGCTCGGCGTCCTCCTCATCGGCTTCGCGATCGCCGACGGCTATGATTTGGGCGTCGGGACGCTGCTTCCCTTCGCCGCGAGGACGGACGAGGAACGCCGGATCCTCATCAACCTCGTCGGCCCGACCTGGGAAGGAAACCAGGTCTGGCTGATCCTCGGCGGCGGCGCGATCTTCGCGGCGTGGCCGGCGCTCTACGCGGCCTCGTTCTCCGGCTTCTATCTCGCGATGATCGCGATCCTGCTCGCGCTCATCCTGCGGCCCGTCGGCTTCAAGTTCCGGGGCAAGGTCTACGATCCCCGCTGGCGCGAGGCTTGGGACTGGTGCCTGTTCGTCGGTGGCTTCGTGCCCGCGCTGATCTCGGGCGTCGCCGTCGGCAACGTGCTGCTCGGGGTGCCCTTCGGCCTCGACGAGACGCTCCGCCCGCATTACGACGGCAACTTCTTCGGCCTGCTCAGTCCCTTTGCGCTGCTCGCCGGCCTCGTCAGCGTCGGCATGGTCGTCACCCACGGAGCGGCGGTCATCGCCGCCCGCTGCGAGGGACCGGTCGCCGCCCGTGCGCGGACCTATGGCGGGCTCGCCGCGATCGCGACCGCCGCGCTGTTCGCGCTCGGCGGTCTGTGGGTGGCCTTCGGGCTGGACGGATATGTCGTGACGAGCGCGCAGGACGCCTTCGGCCCCTCGAACCCACTCGGCAAGACGGTGACGCAGGAAAGCGGCGCCTGGATGGCCAATTACGGCCGCCATCCCTGGATGGCCATCGCGCCGATCCTCGGCTTTGTCGGTCTCGCGCTGGCCTTCGTCGGCCTCGCCTTTCGGCTGTGGAAGACGTCGATCCTCGGCTCGAGCGCGGCGATCTTCGGCATCATCTCGACCGCCGGCCTGTCGCTGTTTCCCTTCCTGCTGCCGTCCTCGATCCAGCCCGGCGCCAGCCTCACCGTCTGGGACGCCTCGTCGAGCCATCTCACGCTGTTCGTGATGCTGATCGCGACGGTGATCTTCCTCCCGCTCATCCTCGCCTACACCGTGTGGGTCTACCGGGTCATGAGCGGCCCCGTGACGGCGACCTCCATCGGCCGCAATCCCAACGCCTACTGAGAGGAACGCTCGATGTGGTACTTTTCTTGGGTGCTGGGCCTCGGGCTCGCCTGCTCCTTCGCGATCCTCAACGCCATGTGGTTCGAAATGCGCGAGCAGAATCGGACCAGCTCGCTTCGGCCCGACGTCGACTGACGGAAGGCCGAGCCGCGCGACCCGCCGGGGGCGACCGGCGGGTCGCGCGACGCTGTTCTTGCGCGCGCGACGCTGATAGAGGGGCGGACATGCCGTTCGCCGTCGCCGCCTTCTACGCCTTCGTGCCCTTGCCTGACGCTCCGGCGCTCAGGGAAGGCCTGCACGATCTCTGTAGCGGGCTGGGCGTGACGGGCACTCTGCTGCTCGCGCCGGAGGGGATCAACGGAACGGTGGCCGGCGAAGGCGAGGCGGTCGATGCGCTGATCGATCAGCTCCGCTTCGGCCCGCTGCTCGGCGGCCGGCTCGGCGGGCTGGACGTCAAGCTGTCCACGGCGACGACGGCGCCCTTCGGGCGGCTCAAGGTGAAGCTCAAGCGCGAGATCGTCGCGTTCGGCGACCCTTCCGCCGCGCCGAGCGAGCGGACGGGCGCCTATGTCTCGCCAGCCGACTGGAACACGCTGATCGGCCGCGCCGACGTGCTGACCATTGACGTGCGCAACGCTTTCGAGGTCGCGATGGGCGCCTTTGAAGGCGCCGTCGATCCCCGGACGTCGCGCTTCTCCGACTTCAGGGCGTTCGCCGCAGGGACGCTCGCCGGCGCAAAGGACCGGACGATCGCGCTGTACTGCACAGGCGGCATCCGCTGCGAAAAGGCGAGCGCCCATCTGCTCGCGAACGGCTTCTCCGACGTCCGCCAGCTCAAGGGCGGCGTGCTGCGCTATCTCGAGGAGATCGAGCCGGCCGCGAGCCGGTGGCGGGGCTCGTGCTTCGTGTTCGACGAACGGATCGCGCTCGGGCACGGGCTGGTCGAGGCGGGACCGGAGCAGGCCTATGGCTGACGACGTCGAAGATCTCGCCCGGCGCGTCGACGCGCTCGAGGAACGGATCGCCCATCAGGATCTCGCGCTCGAAGCGCTGAACCAGACCGTCGTCGGGCAGTGGACCCTGATCGACGCGCTGCGACGCGAACTCGCGGAGCTGGTCGACCGGCTGGACGACGCGGTCAGCGGGCCGGGGCCGGTCGACCGACCGCCCCCGCATTACTGACCGTCGCCGTCCGGGTTCGAGAGGGCGGGCCGGAACCCGTTCAGGACCCGCGTTCGCGGCGCGGCGCGTGCTTGTCTTTCGCCCGGGCGGGCGCGTGCGCCGCCGGGGCCGCGGCGTTGTCGCGCCGGCCGTCGCGCTTGCGTTCCGGTTTGGCGCGGTCCGGACGTCCGGCGGACGCCTTTCCGAACTTGCCCTTGGACGCGGCGGGCGCCCAGGACGACGGCTTAGCGTAGACCGGCTTGTCCGCGCGCGGCGTCGCAGGGCGCGGAGCGTGGCTGCGCGCCGGCGCCGCCCGCTCCTCGGGCGCGTCGCCGAGGCTGATGACGACGTCGCCCTTTTCGGCGCGCTGTGTCGCCGCCGCGAAGCGGTCGGCGACGGAGGCCGCGATCGCCACCTTGCTCTCCCGATCGAAGATGCGGATCGCGCCGATCTCGTTGCGCGTGATGCCGCCGCGGCGGCAGATCATGGGCAGCAGCCATTTCGGGTCGGCGTTCTGCTTGCGGCCGACGCCGAGGCGGAACCACACGCTGTCGCCGAACGCCTCGCGCCGGTGCGCATGGGGCTCGCCCGACCGCTCCTCGCGCGGGGCGTCGTTCGGCCGGACGCGCTCGCGCGGGCCGTTCCACTCGCCTGGATCCTCGAGCTCTTCGGGCTCCGGCAGCCGCGCCGCATGGAAGCGCAGCAGCGCGACGGCCGCCTCTTCCGCGCTCAGGCGGCCGAGCAGGGCGCGGGCGCGGGCGAGTTCCTCGCCGGTGGCGGGCGCCGAAACGGCCGGCTCCGCGAACAGGCGTTCCTGATCAAGCGCGCGGATCTCGTCCGCGGCCGGCGGGCCGCTCCAGATCGGCGTCGCTCCGGCGTCGACCATCAGCGTCTCGGCCTTGCGGCGGCGCGACGTCGGGACGAGCAGCACGCTGACGCCCTTGCGACCCGCGCGACCGGTGCGGCCGCTGCGGTGCTGGAAGATCTCGGCGTCATGCGGCAGATCGGCGTGGACGACGAGCTCGACATTGGCGAGGTCGATGCCGCGCGCCGCGACGTCGGTCGCGACGCAGACCCGGGCGCGGCCGCTGCGCAGCTCCTCGAGGGCGCGGTTGCGCTCGGCCTGGCCGAGCTCGCCGGAAATCAGCACGGCCGCGAAGCCGCGCTGGGCGAGCTTGGCGTGCAGCCGCCGCACGGCTTCGCGGGTCGAGCAGAACACGATCGCAGCGGCGGCGTCGTGCTGGCGCAGAACGTTGACGACCGCGGCGTCGGTCTGGCGCGGTGCGACGCGGACGGCGCGGTGCTCGATGTCGGCGTGACCGCGCGCGGCGCTGGCCGTCTCGATGCGCGCGGCGTCGCGCTGGAAGCGGCGGGCGATCGCGACGATCGCGTCCGGCAGGGTGGCCGAGAACAGCAGGGTGCGGCGCTGCTCCGGCGTCGCCTCCAGGATGAATTCGAGGTCCTCGCGGAAGCCGAGATCGAGCATCTCGTCGGCCTCGTCGAGCACGACGGCCTGGAGGTTCGAGACGTCGAGGGCGCGACGGTCGATATGGTCGCGCAGGCGGCCGGGAGTGCCGACCACGATATGGGCGCCGAGCTCAAGGCGCTTGCGCTCGGACCGGGCGTCCATGCCGCCGACGCAGGAGACCACACGGCCGCCGGCTCCGGCGTAGAGCCAGGCGAGTTCCCGCTCGACCTGCAGCGCGAGCTCGCGCGTCGGCGCGACGACCAGCGCGAGCGGCTGCGCCGCAAAGCCGAGGCGCTCGGCGCCGCCGAGCAGCGTCTCGCCGAGCGCGAGGCCGTAGGCGACGGTCTTGCCCGACCCGGTCTGCGCGGAGACCAGGAGATCGCGCCCGCGAGCGGCCGGGGACAGCACCTCGCCCTGGACGGCGGTCAGCTCGGCGTAGCCGCGCTCGGCGAGCGCTCGCATGAGAGGAGAAGAGTCGGAGACCAGGAGCACGGTGGAGGCTTTCGGTGGCGCAAGACGAACGCGCGGGCGCAGGACGCGTCCGGTCGATCGCAAGAGGCTGAATGCGGATTGCGCGCGTTCCTACGCCAGATCGGTCGGAAAAGCCAGTTTGCGCGCGGTCTCAAGGGTTGCGCGCAGCGCAGGGCGCGACCGTCGACCGCTAATAGCCCCGCCGTCGATCGACCGCGTCGGGGATGCGGCCTTCCGCGCGGTAGCGCCGGACGTTCTCCGCGACGACGCTCGCCGCGGTCCGGAGATCCGTCGGGGCGGCGACGTGCGGCAGCACCGTCACATCCGGATGAGCCCAGAGCGGCGACGACGCGGGGAGCGGCTCCTCGTCGAACACGTCGAGCACCGCGTGGGAGAGGCGGCCGGCGTCGAGCGCCGCGAGAAGGTCGGGGGTCGAGACGACCGGTCCGCGGGCGAAATTGATCAGCCCGGCCCCCGGCTTCATCGCGGTGAAGCGGCCTGCATGCAGCAAGCCGCGGGTCTCGGGCGTCAGCGGCACGAGGCAGACGACGACGTCGCTCGCGCCGAGCGTGGCAAGGAGGCCGTCCTCGCCGGAACGAGTCCCCACGCCCGGCAGTGATTTGAGAGAGCGGCTCCAGCCCGCGACCCGGAAGCCGGCCACGACGAGGCTCGCCGCGGCGGCGGCGCCAAGTTCGCCGAGGCCGAGCAGTCCGACCGTCATGTCCGACGGCTTGCGGTAGGGGAGGGGTCGCCAGACGCGGTCGCGCTGCTGCCGCGCATAGGCCGGCATGTCGCGCTGCAGATAAAGCGTCCAGGCGAGCGCCGCGCCGGCCATGGTCCGGGCCATTTCGGGATCGACCAGGCGCACGATCGGCGGCGCGCCGGGCCCGAGCTCGCTCGCGAGCCGTTCGACGCCCGCCCACAGGCTCTGCACGAAAGCGAGGTTGGGCAGGGCGGCCACGTCCGCCGGGTCGGGGTCGGCCACGATCGCGACGTTGACGTCGCCTCGTCGTGCTGGCGCGATCGCGCGGAACGGCGCGATCGCCTCCTCCGGCATGGCGGCGGACAGGGCCGCCAGCCAGGCGCCGTCCTCCGCCGCGTCGAGCCGCGTGACGAGCGCGAGAGATCCGGCCACCACGGTCGCTCAGCTCGCGAACACGCTGCCGAAGTCCTTGAAGCCCTTGACCTCGATCGGATTTCCCGACGGATCGAAGAAGAACATGGTGCGCTGCTCGCCGGGCTCGCCCTGGAAGCGCACGACCGGAGGAATGTCGAAGGCGACGCCGCCCTGTTCCAGGCGCTCGGCCAGCGCGAACCAGTCGTCGAGGGGCAGCACGACGCCGAGATGCGGCATCATCACCATGTGGTCGCCGACCTTGCCGGTGCGTGTGACGGGGAACGGCTCTCCGAGATGAAGCGAGATCTGGTGCCCGAAGAAGTCGAAATCGACCCAGGTGTCGGTCGACCGCCCCTCCGCGCAGCCAAGGACGCCGCCATAAAAGCGCCTGGCGGCGTCGAGGTCGGTGACATGATAGGCGAGGTGGAACGGGGAAGGCATGACGAAAGGCTCCGTGTGCGGACGACGTCCTGTCTGGCGCCCGCAGCACGGACGAGCAAGACGTGCGTTTCCCGACCCGACGGCGCGGAATTTGGCCGTTGTCAGCCTCCCGCGACGGCCGCCTGCGGCCGGGCGGCGGGGGACGCCAGCCGGTCGGCCAGCATGCCGAGGTAGATCCGGCCGAACTCCTGGTTCATGTGGCCGTGATCCGCATCCTGATGCAGGTCGCCGGAGATCTTGTCCCCGATGTCCAGCCGGCGGGAGCCGATGGAGAAGGCGTTCCCTGTCTCCCAGCCATTGACGACGGTCTCCAGAGGCTGTTCCAGCAGCATGGAGTCGCGCGGGTTGAACACCGCCTCGTTGAGCAGCGCGATCCCCGCGGCGTAATCCGGATGACGGCCAGGCTCCTGCGGCCTCCTGCTCGCCATCATCGGCTCATGGGCCACGTAGATCGGGGCCGCTCCGACGCCTCCGAGAAGGTCGAGGATCGGCATCGCGAGCGACTGGGACACGTGGTCCCGGGCCGCCTGCAGGCGGGCCGCTCGCGAGAAGAACGTCATCGGGGGCCGATAGGCGCGGACTCCCAACCCGTACACCAGGAAGACGTCGTACAGCGCAGGATCGATCTGCTTGAGCCCGCCGGATGTGTGCGCGATCGCCTTCTCCACCTCGGCTTTGGTAGGCACGATGATCCCGTCCCGCGCGCGCAGTTGACGCAACGCCCCGCCGCGATGGGCGAAAAACGTCAGCTCCATCCGCGTGGCGATCGAGGGGTCGGCGTCATAAGCGAGCTTAAGCGCCGCCGCGTGGCTGTTGCCGAGCACGCAGACCCGCATCATCGCGCTCCGAAGGCTTCGAGCAGGCGCTCTTCACAGACCACGTCCTCGTTCGTCTTCTTCGGCGGGCGGGCCGACGCGGCGGTCGGCGGCCGCACGCGGTCGCCGAACTTCGCGGCCTGCGCCCCGAAGAACGTGTCCATGACGAAGTCCACCCCATGCGGATTGATGTCGCGCATGTTGGGCTCGAAGAAAGTCGCCCGGAACGGCGGGCTGAACACCAGTTCGAAGGACGGGAAATAGTCGACGTTCGGCATGCGGTTCGAGACTTCGTCCGCCACCGCCCGCAGAACCGATTTGGACAGCATCGTCGCCGCCAGAACATGCCGGCCCGATGCGGTCGCGGTCAGCGGCACCGGCGAGACCGTGAGGATGACCTTGATCTTGGGGTTGAGCTTGCGCAGCCCTTGGATGCTCTGGGTCAACGCCTGCCGGATCTCGGCGAAGCCCTGATTGCGGAAGGCGTGCGCGTCCGGATCAAACTCGCCTGCGACCGTGCCCGGACATACCGGATATTCGAAGCCGTGGCGGGCGTTCCACCAGCTCTCAGTCAGGCCCATGGTGAAGACGAAGCAGTCCGACTGCTCGATCGCGGTTCGAAACGCCGCGATCGTCACCGCGCGGGACTGGCGGAGCTCGTCCAGGCTCTCAAAACCGCCGGGTTCGATCCGCGGACGGAAAGGATCGACGAAGCGGCCGTCGACCTCCCAGGCCTCGTCCGGAACCGGCTGCTCGCCCGCCGCCCAGGAAATCCACTGCCGGAGCAGCGTGGTCGTGTAGATCGTGCCGGTGCGGCAGGTGAAGACGTCGTAGTTGAAGCGCCGCTGACTCGCGTCGTTGAGACCGCGCGGCGGCTCCTCCGTGATCATCCAGCGATAGCCGCGCGCGCGCAGCGCCCGGCCGATATGCTGCGCGAAACACGAGCCAAAGGTCGCGACCTGGTGCTTCGGCGCGATCGGGAATTTCGGGTCCCAGATGTCGGAGATGTCGAACATGCTCTTGTTCGACACGCCCGTCTTCCAGAAGGCGCTTTCCGGAAGGCCCTGATAGGGGTTCTTCGTTCGCGTCAGCACGTGTCTTCGAAGCTCCGGCGCGCTCAACAGTACGCGCGGACGCTAGCCCATCTGGTGCGCCGCGCAAACAGGCGCAACCGCACAGGTGGCCCCGCGTCAGCCGCCGGTCACGTGACCGGGCGGACCTCCTCGACCTCGGGCACGAAGTGGCGAAGCAGGTTCTCGATGCCCTGCTTCAGCGTCGCGGTCGACGACGGGCAGCCCGCGCAGGAGCCCTTCATGTTGAGATAGACCACGCCCTCGCGGAATCCGCGGAAGGTGATGTCGCCGCCGTCCATCGCGACGGCCGGGCGGACGCGGGTCTCGATCAGCTCCTTGATCGTGTCGACCGTCTCGGCGTCGGCGTCCTCGAAGAACTCGTCCGCGTCAGGCGCGTCGCCCGCGGGGGCGCCCTCCGCCACCAGCGGCAGGCCGGACAAATAATGCTCCATGATCGCGCCCAGGATCGCGGGCTTCAGATGCTGCCACTCGCCGCCGGCCTTGGTGACCGTGATGAAGTCCGAGCCGTAGAACACCCCGGTCACCCCGTCGACGGCGAACAGCTTCTGCGCGAGCGGCGAGCGCTCGGCGTCCGCGGGGCTCTTCATCTCGAGCGTGCCGCCGGGCAGCACGTCGCGGCCGGGCAGAAACTTGAGCGTGGCCGGGTTTGGGGTCGCTTCGGTCTGAATGAACATCGGTGCAGAACCTCTCGGGTTGTCCGAGACATGGTGGCTTTCCGCCGAAGGGTCAATCGCGAGGGCGCCGGCGCGGAGTCGGATGTCGGCGCGGCGCCGCAGTTCCGGCGGCCGCTCAGGTCAGGCTGTCGATCTGGGCGTCGCTCAGGCCGCCCGGCACGATCGCGATCGGGATCGGGAAGGCGCCGACCGACTTGCCGGCGATCGAGGCGACGAGCGGGCCAGGTCCCTCCGCGCCGGCGCCCGCGGCGAGCACGAGCAGGGCGATGTCCTCGTCCTCCTCGATCAGCGACACCAGCGCGTCTGCGGGCGCCCCTTCGCGCGCGACCGGCTCGGCCTCGACGTCCGCGATCTCCCGGGCGCGCGCCGCGAAGCGGGCGAGATGCGCCTTAGCCGCGGCCCCCTGCTCCTCGCGCATGACGTCGCCGACGCCGAACCAGTGCTGGAACTCCCCGGCCTTATAGGTCGCGAGCAGGACGACCGTCGCCCCAACCCGGGCGGCGCGGCGCGCGGCGAAATAGAGCGCGCGGTCGGCCTCCTCCGTGTCGTCGACGACGACGAGGAACTTGGGCCGGTGGCCGGCCTCGTAGCAGCGGCGGATGGCGGTCATGGCCGACAGGATGGGGGAGGGGGACGAGGTCCGCAATCCGCCGTCAGGGGCGCCGGACGAACCCGACGATGTCCTTCACGTGCCGCATGGTCTCGCCGGCGATCGCTTCGGCGCGCTCGGCGCCGTGGCCGAGCGTCCGGTCGATGTGGCCGGGGTCGGCGACGAGCCGCTTCATTTCGGCGGTGATCGGCGACAGCTTGGCGACCGTCAGATCGACCAGCGCCTGTTTGAACTGCGAGAACTGCGACCCGCCATGCTCGGCGATGACGCCCGCGGCGTCGGTGTCGGCGAGAGCCGCGTAGATGCCGACGAGGTTGTCGGCTTCGGGTCGCTCCTTGAGGCCTTCGACGGTCTCGGGCAACGGCAGCGGATCGGTTTTCGCGCGGCGGATCTTCTGCGCGATCTGGTCGGCGTCGTCGGTGAGGTTGATGCGGCTCGCGTCCGACGGCTCCGACTTCGACATCTTCTTCGAGCCGTCGCGCAGGCTCATGACGCGCGTCGCCGGCCCCGCGATCAGCGGCTCGGGCTGGGGGAAGAACTTTTCCGGAAGGCCGTTCTCGGCGATCGAGGCGGCGAAGTCGTTGTTGAACTTCTGCGCGATGTCGCGGGCGAGCTCGAGATGCTGCTTCTGGTCCTCGCCGACCGGCACATGGGTCGCGCGATAGGCCAGGATGTCGGCCGCCATCAGGTTCGGATAGGCGTAGAGGCCGACGCTCGCGTTCTCGCGGTCCTTGCCGGCCTTTTCCTTGAACTGCGTCATGCGGTTCAGCCAGCCGAGGCGGGCGACGCAGTTGAAGATCCAGGCGAGCTCGGCGTGGGCCGACACCTGGCTCTGGTTGAACACGATGTGCTTCTCGCCGTCGACGCCGGCCGCGAGGAACGCGGCCGCGACCTCGCGGATGGAGCGCTTCAGCTCGGCGGGGTCCTGCCACACCGTGATCGCGTGCAGGTCGACCACGCAATAGAGGCAGTCGAACCTGTCCTGCAGCTCCACGAAGCGCTTGATGGCGCCGAGATAGTTGCCGAGATGCAGGTTGCCCGTCGGCTGGACGCCGGAAAACACCCGCTCGTGCGCGTTGGTCATTTTGTTCGTGTTTGCCCCGTGAGCGACGGCGCGTTATGGCGTCGCTCACAGGGCCGCGCAAGGCCCGCGCGCCCTTCCCTTTCCCGCCCGGAGCCGTTCCCGCATGACCGCCACGAAATACGACGTCCTCGGCATCGGCAACGCCATCGTCGATGTGATCGCCATGACCGACGAGGAGTTCCTGGTCCGGGAAGGCCTCGCCAAGGGATCGATGACGCTGATCGACGAGGCGCGCGCCGAGGCGCTCTACAGTCTGATGGGGCCGGCCATCGAAGCCTCGGGCGGCTCGGCCGCGAACACGCTGGCCGGCCTCGGCTCGCTCGGCGGCAAGGTCGCCTTCATCGGCAAGGTCAAGGCCGACGCGCTCGGCGCCGTGTTCCGCCACGACATCACAGCGATCGGCGTCGACTTCCCGACGCCGGGCGCCTCCGACGGGGTCGCCACCGCCCGCTGCTTCATCCTGGTGACGCCGGACGGCGAGCGCACCATGTCGACCTATCTCGGCGCCTGCCAGGGCCTGAACGCCGGCGACATCGACGAGGAGGCGGTCAAGGCCGCCAAGGTCACCTATCTCGAAGGCTATCTCTGGGATCCGCCGGCGGCCAAGGAGGCGTTCCGGAAGGCCGCGGCCATCGCCCACGGGGCGGGCCGCCAGGTCGCGCTGTCGCTGTCCGACTCGTTCTGCGTCGACCGCTACCGCGCAGAGTTCCTGGAGCTGATCCGGACCGGCGAGGTCGACATCCTGTTCGCCAACGACAGCGAGCTGAAGTCGCTCTACGAGACGGGCGACATCGAGACGGCGCTCGCGGCGGTCGCGAACGACGCGAAGCTCGCCGCGGTGACGCTGGGAGCGGACGGCTGCGTGGTGATCGAACGCGGCGAGCGCGTCTATGCGCCGGCGGCGCCCGTCGACGGGTCGATCGTCGACAAGACCGGCGCCGGCGACCTGTTCGCGGCCGGATTCCTCTACGGCCATGTCAACGGGTTCGGACTGAAGCGCTCGGCCGAACTCGGGGCGCTCGCGGCGGCGGAGGTCATCTCTCACGTCGGCGCGCGGCCTCAGGTCGAGCTCAAGGCGCTCGCCGCCGAAAACGGGTTGGTCTGAGCCTCTTCCCTTCGCCTCGTGACGGAATCTGGCCGGCGGCGTCAGCCGCCGCCCGGGCAGGCTCCGCCCGCCGAGGCGTTGTCCCGGCCTCTGACGCCGTCGTTGCGCGCCGCCGCTGCGCCTGATCTTGTCCGCACGAGATGACCGACGCGCCGATCCCCGTCTTCGACGGCCATAACGACACACTGCTTCGGCTCTGGCAGCGGCGCGACGCCGACGGCGGGGCGGCGGCCTTCCTTGACGGCGGCGTCGGCGGGCATATCGACCTGCCGAAGGCTCGGCAGGGCGGCCTGTTCGGCGGGCTGTTCGCGATCTTCACGCCGTCGCAGCAGCTCGGCGTCGACTACATCCGGATGATGCGCGAGGCGTCCTACGACGTGCCGCTGCCGGGTCCGCTTCCGCTCGGCGACGCGCAGGCCGCGACCCTCGGGATGGCGGCGACGCTGTTCAGGGTCGAGCGCGCCTCGGACGGGGCCGTCGCGGTCTGCCGGAGGGTCGCCGACATCCTTGCTGCGAAGGAGCGCGGCGCCTTCGCGACCGTCCTGCACATCGAAGGGGCGGAAGCGATCGGCGCCGATCTCGACGCTCTGCACGTGCTGCACGCCGCGGGACTGCGCTCGCTGGGGCCGGTGTGGAGCCGTCCCAACGTGTTCGGCCACGGCGCGCCGTTCCGCTTCCCGGCCTCGCCCGACATCGGGCCGGGGCTGACCGACGCCGGCAAGGCGCTGGTGCGGGAATGCGACGCGCTGAAGATCGTCGTGGACCTGTCGCATCTCAACGAGGCGGGCTTCTGGGATGTCGCGGCGACAAGCCGCGCGCCGCTGGTCGCGACCCATTCCAACGCCCACGCCGTCACGCCGCACGCCCGCAATCTGACCGACGCCCAGCTCGACGCCATCGCCGAACGGGACGGGCTGGTCGGCCTCAATTTCGCGAGCTGCTTTCTGCGCGAGGACGGCCGCATGCGCGCCGACACGCCGCTCGACGACATGGCGCGCCACCTCGATCATCTGATCGGCCGGCTCGGCGAGGACCGCGTCGGCTTCGGCTCGGACTTCGACGGGGCGATCGTGCCGGCGGCGCTTGGCGACGCGGCCGGCCTGCCGCGCCTGATCGCGGCGCTCCGCGCGCACGGCTTTGACGACGCGACGCTCGAAAAGCTCGCCTGGCGGAACTGGATGGGCGTTCTGGAGCGCGTCTGGGGCGGGTGACCGCCGCTTCGCAACCGGAATGATCCGCTTCGACCGGACCCCCTTGGCGGCGACGGACTTACGCCGCCATCTCGTCCGGCTCGCTGCCGGGGGCGATCGTGACGGTCAGGCCGTCGAGCTCTTCCGACATCAGGATCTGGCAGGACAGCCGGGACGTGTCGTCGACGGAAAACGCGCTGTCGAGCATGTCCTGCTCCTCGTCGGTCGCCGGCGTGAGGCGGTCGACCCATTCGGGATCGACATAGACATGGCAGGTCGCGCAGGCGCAGGCGCCGCCGCATTCGGCCTTGATGCCGACGCCCCAGTCGCGGATGACCTCCATCACCCGCCAGCCCTCAAGGGCCTCGAGCTCGTGCAGTTTTCCGTGGCGGTCGCGGACGTTGATCTTCACCGGCGGTTCCTTCAGGCGACCAGGCGTCGCGCCCAGGGGCGCGCGCCGGCGGGCGCCTCGCCCTGCATCGAGGAGCCGACGGGCTGCATATAGAACGGAATGTCGGGCCATTTGCCAGCCGCAAGCTGCGCGCGGGTCGCCCGGTCGGTCACTGCAAAGGCGTCGAAGCCGCAGCGGCGCATCAGCGGCATCTGGTCGATGAGCACGTCTCCGGTGGCGCGCAGCTCGCCCTTGAAGCCATAGCGTTCGCGCAGCAGGCGCGCCGCCGACATCGCGCGGCCGTCGGTGTATTTCGGGAACACCAGCGCGACGAGCGCGACCCGGTCGAGCAGCGGCGCGAGCTCCTCGACCGCTTCATTGGGCTGCACGAGCACGCCGAGCGACGCGTCCCCCGGCGCGAGCGCGTCGATCTCGGCCAGCAGCCGCTCGAGCGGCACGATCGACGGGCCGGCGCCGATCGCCTCTTCGGGGCCGACCACGGCCCATTCGTCCGCCTCGAAGCGGCCGGCGCGCCAGAGGGCCGGGCCGTCGGGAAGGGGAGAGCCGGCAGACTCGGCGGTTGGCGCCCCCTCGCGCAGCACGGCGAGCCGCGGTCCGGCCTCCTTGCGGGAGCGGGCGGTCTCGGAAGCCGGCGCGGGATCGCGCAGGTCGGTGTCGCGCAGCAGCGCAGCGTTGGCGGGCGTCATATTCCGCTTCCCTCACTCTCCATCGCGTTCCGCGTATGGATTCCGCACTCAACCTTGGCCAGTCCGCGCCAGCGGCCGGCTCTTGCGTCTTCGCCCGGCTTGACCCGCGTGGTGCAGGGCATGCAGCCGATCGACAGGAACCCGTGCTTCACCAGCGGATGCGCGGGCAGATCATGTTCGGCGCGGTAGGCCGCGACGTCCTCCGCCGACCAGGCGGCCAGCGGATTGACCTTGATGCGGGCGCCGTCGGCCTCGAAGGCCGGCAACTCCTCGCGCGTCGCCGCCTGGAAGCGCTTGCGACCGGAAATCCAGGCCGGGAAGTCGCCGAGCGACTGCGCGAGCGGCTCCACCTTGCGAAGGCGGCAGCAGAGCTCGGGGTTCGACTGCCACAGGAACTTCTCCGGGTCGAAGCGCGCGAGGCGCTCCGCGTCCGGCTGCGCGGCGCGCAGATCGGTGAGGCCGAGACGGGCCGTCAGCTCGTCGCGATAGGCGAGCGTCTCGTCGAACAGCTGCCCGGTGTCGACCAGGACGACCGGCGTCGCGCGGTCGACCTGGGCCACGAGATGCAGCAGCACCGCGGAGTCCGCGCCGAAGCTCGACACCAGAGCGATGCGGCCTCGGAACAGGTTCCGGATCGCCTCGCGCAGGATGTCGACGGCGTCGAGCCGGCCGAAGCGCCGATCGAGGTGAGCCGCGAGCGAGGTCGCCCGCTCCGCCGCCCGCGCCCGACTGATCTCCGGAACAGGGAGATCAGGCCGCTCCATAGAGCGCCTCCTTGAACGGCGACTGGCCGAGCCTGCGCACCGCGGCGAGGAAGGTCTCGTCCGGGCTTTCCCGCAGCTTCAGATAGGTGTCGACGACGGTCTCGACGGCGTCCGCGACCTCGTGGGTCTTGAAGGCGGGTCCAACCAGCGTGCCGACCGCGGCGGTCTCGTCGCCGGAGCCGCCGAGCGTGATCTGGTAGACTTCTTCGCCGCGCTTATCGACCCCGAGCAGCCCGATATGGCCGACATGGTGGTGGCCGCAGGCGTTGATGCACCCCGAGATCTTGATCTTGAGCTCGCCGATCTCCTTCTGGCGCTCGGCGTCGCCGAAGCGCGTCGACAGCTCCTGCGCGAGCGGGATCGAGCGGGCGTTGGCGAGCGCGCAATAGTCGAGCCCGGGGCAGCAGATGATGTCGGTGACGAGGCCGGCGTTGCCGGTCGCGAGCCCCTGCTCGGCGAGAGCCGCGTAGAGGGCGGGCAGATCGTCGAGGGCGACGTGCGGGAGCACGAGGTTCTGCTCGTGGCTGACGCGGATCTCGCTTTGGCTGTAGCGGTCGGCGAGGTCGGCGACCGCGTCCATCTGCTCGGCGGAGGCGTCGCCCGGAATGGCGCCGATCGCCTTCAGCGCGATCGTGACGACGCCGTAGCCGACGCGCTTGTGCGGGAACACGTTGTTCTCGGCGAAAGCCGCGAACTCGCGGCTGTCGGCCTTGGCGGCCTCGAGGACGCTCGATCGCTCCGGCTTTTCGGCGAGGGCGGGCGGCGCGAAATAGGCCTCGATCCGCCGGATCTCCTCGTCGGGCAGCCGCAGAATTTCGCTCTTGCGGACTTCGGCGAACTCCGCCTCGATCTGGCGGGCGATCTCCTCCGCGCCGGTCTCGTGCACGAGGATCTTGATGCGCGCCTTGTACTTGTTGTCGCGGCGGCCGTGCAGATTGTAGATCCGCATGATCGCCTCGACATAGGCGAGCAGGTCCTCTTCGGGCAGGAAGTCGCGGATCTTGTGCGCGATCATGGGGGTGCGGCCCTGGCCGCCGCCGACATAGACGGCAAAGCCCAGCGCGCCGCCGTCGTCGCGCTTCACCTCAAGCCCGATGTCGTGGGTCTGGATCGCCGCCCGATCGGCGGACGCCCCGATCACCGCGAGCTTGAACTTGCGGGGCAGGTAGGTGAATTCCGGGTGGATCGACGACCACTGCCGCAGGATTTCGGCGTAAGGGCGGGGATCGACCACCTCGTCCGCCGCGGCGCCGGCGAAATGGTCGGCCGTCACGTTGCGGATGCAGCTGCCTGAGGTCTGCAGCGCGTGCATCTCGACCGACGCGAGGTCGTCGAGGATCGCCGGAATGTCCTTCAGCGCCGGCCAGTTGAACTGCAGGTTCTGGCGCGTCGTGAAGTGGCCGTAGCCGCGGTCATAGGTCCGCGCGATGTGGGCCAGCATGCGCATCTGCTTGGACGACAGCGTGCCGTAGGGGATCGCGATCCGCAGCATGTAGGCGTGGAGCTGCAGGTAGACGCCGTTCATCAGCCGGAGCGGCTTGAACTGGTCTTCCGTCAGTTCGCCGGACAGCCGGCGCTCGACCTGCTCGCGGAACTGCGCGACGCGGGACGAGACGAAGCTGTGGTCGAATTCGTCGTAGCGGTACATGGAGATAGGTCCTCAGGCGCCCAAGGCGCGGCCGACGTCCGGGCGGATCGTCGGGCCGGCGGCGCGGATCTTTTCGCGGAGGCGCAGGGGCAGGACGAAATCGTCCTCGCGCGCCACGTCGATCGGATAGGATTCCAGGACGACGCGGTCGGCCTCGGCGCGCTTGGCCTCGTCGACGGCGGCCGCAAGCGCGGCCTCTCCTTCCACGACCTTCGCGTCGTCGATCCGTTCGGTCCAGCCGCCGGCCGGATCGAGATAGACGACCACGCCGTCGTCGAGCCGGTTGGCGGTGACGACCTGGAAGGCGGCCCGGGTCTTGGCCGCCGACTTCTGGATGGGAGCTGCCATGGAATCTGCTTTCAGGCCGCGGCGACGGCCGCGCTCGGGAGGGCGAGCGGAGCGGCTCGTTCGGCGTAGCCGCTCGCGAGCGCACGCCCGATCAGGATAAGGACGGGACCGTCGATGTCGCCGCGCTCCGCGAGCGTCGGAAGGTCGCCAAGCGCGCCGACGAGCAGGCGCTCGTCCGGCTGCGAGGCGTTCTCGACGGCGGCGACCGGCGTGTCGGGCGACAGGCCGGCTTCGACAAGCCGGTCCGCGACGGCGGCGGCGACCGTGCGGCCCATATAGACGGCGACGGTCGCGCCGCCGAGCGCCAGGCCCGCCCAGTCCGGCAGCGTGCGGCCGTCGACGTCGTGACCGGTCGCGAAGACCAGGCTCGATGCGACGCCGCGCAGCGTGAGCGGGGTGCGGGCGGACGCCGCCGCCGCGAAGGCCGCGGTGACGCCGGGGATGACTTCGAAGGGCACGCCGGCGGCGGACAGCGCGTCCATCTCCTCGCCGGCGCGCCCGAAGATCAGAGGATCGCCGCTCTTGAGACGGACGACGCGGCGGCCCGTCTTCGCCTCGCGCACCAGGATCGCGTCAATCTCACTTTGCGTGGCCTCGTGGCGGCCCTTGCGCTTGCCGACCGAGATGCGATGCGCGTCACGGCGGCCCATGGCGATGACCTCCTCCGGGACGAGGGCGTCGTGGATGATCACGTCGGCCTCCTGGAGCACGCGCTGGGCGCGCAGCGTCAGAAGATCGGTCGCGCCCGGGCCGGCCCCGACCAGCCAGACGAAGCCGGCGACGTCCGGCTCGGCCGCCATCATGCGGATTGCTTCGGCCCGCGCTCCCGCGACGTCGCCGGCGAGCGCCCGGGCGGAGACGGGACCGTCGAAGAGGCCGGCCCAGAAGCGGCGGCGCGCCTCGCCGCCGGGAATCATTCGGGCCACCGTCGAACGCAGCCCGTCGGCGAGCGAGGCGAGGCGGCCGATCTCCGGCGCAAGCATCGCCTCGATCTTCGCCCGGACGTGCCGCGCAAGGACGGGGGCCGCGCCTTCGGTGCCGATAGCTACGGCGAGCGGCGCCCGGTTGACGATGGCGGGCGTCGTGAAATCGCAGAGGTCGGGGCGGTCGACGACGTTCACCGGCACGCGGGCGGCGTGCGCGGCCTCGGCGATGCGCCGGTCCTCGTCCTCATCCTCGGTCGCGGCGAAGGCGAGCACGGCGCCCTCGAGATGACCCGGCGCGAACGCTTCGTCCCTGAGTTCGGCGCCGACCCGCGCCGCGTCGGCGACAAGCTCCGCGCCAGGGGCGGGGGCGACGACGACGAGACGCGCCTCCGTCTCGCCGAGCAGCCGCACCTTCGCAGCCGCGGCCGCGCCCGAGCCGACGATCAGCACAAGGCGATCGGCGACGCGGTGGAAGGCCGGAAACGAGGACAGTCGCGGCATCGGTGTGGCTCCGTTCGGCCGGAACAATGATATTTTACATTTGGGTTTGCAAGTGCGGAAAAAATAACAATTCTAATTTGTTATTAGCGCCGGCGCGTCCTTCCCTAATGGGCGGCCGCCGCTGCCGCGACGCGGAGTGACGTGTGCGACGCAACTCACCCCAATCTTAGACCTAAGACGTAGGTTATCGCTACCTAGACTTCGCTAAAGCGAAATTCTTCTTTGGGTCTTGACGCTAACGTTTGTCGCCGTACCTGCTCATCCTCCGGCCGAATCTCGGTCAAACGCTCGGGGCAGAGGAGTTTTTAAGTGCGACGGCTTGCGCGGAGCGGAGTTTTCCTTCCGCTCGATCAGC
Organism: Hansschlegelia sp. KR7-227; assembly: GCF_049446035.1. Taxonomy (NCBI): domain Bacteria; kingdom Pseudomonadati; phylum Pseudomonadota; class Alphaproteobacteria; order Hyphomicrobiales; family Methylopilaceae; genus Hansschlegelia; species Hansschlegelia sp. KR7-227. The sequence goes on along the minus strand of NZ_JBMSEA010000001.1, from coordinate 2,845,833 downwards.
GGATCGCGCCGTGAGACCTGTTCCGACGATGGCCGACGTCGCTAAACTCGCCGGCGTCTCTGCGATGACGGTGAGCCGGGCGCTCCGCCAGGACGGCTCGGTTTCTGACCGGACGCGCGCGCGGGTGCTCGAAGTGATCGACGAGGTCGGCTACGTGCCGGACCAGGCGGCGGGGGCGCTCTCGTCCGGACGTTCGGGTCTTGTCGCCGTGATCATGCCGACATTCACCGTTCCGCCCTTCGCCCAGATCGCTCGCGGCCTGCACGACACGCTCTCCGCGGAAGGCCTCGAGCTCTTCATGAGCTTCTCCGATTACAGTCCGGAGCGGGAGGAGCAGGTGCTGAGGGCCGTTCTTCGCCGCCGCCCCGAGGCGCTCGCGATCGTGGGCGTCGATCACACCGACCGGGCGACGAAGCTTCTCGAAGCGGCGGGAATCCCGGTCATCGAGTGCCTCGAGCGGGCGGGGCAAGGCGTCGACCATGTGGTCGCGATCGACCAGGCCGCGGCTGGGCAGGCCGCTGTCCGGCATCTTGCGTCGCGGGGGCGACGCCGCGTCGCCGTCGCCGCTTCCCGTCAGGATCCGGACGCCGGGGAAGCCGACCGCATCGCGGGCGTGACGACGGCGGCGCGCGAGCTCGGCTTGGACCAGCCGATCGTCATCCGGCATGGCTCGCCGCTCGCGCCGCTCGATCAGGGCCTTCGGGCGGCGGGGGAGGCGCTTGATCGCCATCCCGACGTCGACGCGCTTGTATGTATGAACGACTACGCCGCGGTCGGCGTCGTGGGCGAGCTTCGCCGGCGGGGACGATCGGCGCCCGCCGATCTCGCCGTCGTCGGATTCGGCGACAGCGACATATCGCGGCACGTCGAGCCCGCCATCACGACGATCGGGTTCAACCCGGTCCTCGTGGGCGTGGAGATGGGCAAGATGGTGTTGTCCACCCGCGCCGCCGCCCGGCTCGGCCGGACGCTGCCGTCCTACCGGCTGAACATCGATTTTCAACTGATCGTGCGCGAGAGCGCCTGAGCGCCGCATCCAGGCGGGGGAGCCGCCGGGCTCGGCTGCGTCAGCCCAGTTGCCCTCGGCGGGCTGGCCCCTTACACACAGCCTGGGGACGTCAGACGATCGTATCATGCGCGTAGCTTGCGCCGCGCGTCCCTGTTCAGGTGTCTCATGTTCCGACTCGCCGCTCCCGCTTTCTGCGTCGCGTTCGCGTTCGCGCTGCCGATCTCCGCGGCGCGCGCGCAGGGGGCGCCTGGCCCCATGCCGGTCTCGGTCGCCGCTCCGGTTCAGCGGCAGGTCGCGGACATGGCGGAGTTCACCGGCCGCTTCGAGGCGTCGGCCCTCGTCGAGGTGCGCGCTCAGGTGAGCGGACAACTGATCGAGGTCGCCTTCAAGGACGGCGCGGACGTGAAGAAGGGCGACCTGCTCTTCAAGATCGACCCGCGGCCCTATGAGGCGGCGCTGACGCAGGCCGAATCGTCCGTCATCACAGCGCAGACCCGCGTCGACCTGACGAAGGCGGACGTCGAGCGCGCCAAGGACCTCCGGCGCACCGGCAACATCTCCGATCAGGTCGCCCAGCAGCGTCAGCAGGCCTATGGCGAGGCCCTTGCGACGCTGAAGTCCGCCGAGGCCCAGGTCGCGAACGCGAAACTCAACCTCGAATGGACCAACGTCCGCTCGCCGATCGACGGCCGCATCGGCCGCAAACTGGTGACGGAGGGCAATCTGATCGCGGCGGGCGCAAGCTCTTCGGTCCTGACGACGATCGTCAACACCAAGCCGATCTACTTCTATTTCGACGTCGATGAGCAGAGCTACCTCCGCTACATGGAGTTCGTCCGCGCCGGGCAGATCAAGCCGGAGGAGGGCGGAGCGCCCGTCGAGATCTCCCTGCCGAACTCGGCCGAGTTCACGATCAAGGGCCGCATCGATTTCGCCGACAACCAGCTCGACCAGCAGACCGGCACGCTGCGCCTGCGCGCCACCGTGCCGAACGAGGACGGCTTCCTGACGTCCGGAGTGTTCGGACGCCTGAAGCTGCAGTCGAGCCCGACCTATGACGCGCTGCTCATCCCGGACGACGCGATCCTGTCGGACCAGACCCGCAAGGTCGTCATGACCATCGGTCCGGATGACAAGGTCGTCCCGAAGGTCGTGGAGCTGGGTCAGCTGAACGGGCGCTTGCGCGTGATCAAGAAGGGCCTGACCCCGGAAGACAAGGTGATCGTCAATGGGCTGATGCGGGCGCGGCCCGGCTCACAGGTGAAGCCCGAGACGGTTGATCCGACCAAGCCCGATTCCAATCCGCAAGGCGCCGCGGCGCAGCCAGCGAAGTAAGGCCGCGTCATGGGAATGGGCCATTTTTTCGTCGACCGACCCATTTTTGCGTCGGTCATTTCGATTGTTCTGATGATCGTCGGCGCGGTCGGGCTGCTCGCGCTTCCGATCGCGCAGTACCCCGAGATCGCGCCGCCGACCATCGCCGTGACCGCGTCCTACCCGGGCGCGAACGCCGAGACGATCGCCGAGACCGTCGCCGCTCCGCTGGAGCAGCAGATCAACGGCGTCGAGGGCATGATCTACATGAACTCGCTGGCGACCGGCGACGGTCAGCTGCAGCTCACGGTCACCTTCGCTCCGGGCACCAACCAGGACATCGCGCAGGTTCAGGTCCAAAACCGCGTCGCCCAGGCGTCGCCGCGGCTGCCGGAGGCCGTCAGCCGAACCGGCGTGCAGGTCAACAAGCGATCGTCGGACTTCCTGATGGTCGTGAACCTGATTTCGCCCAAGAAGTCGCTCGACACGCTCTATATGTCGAACTACGCGTCGGTGAACATCGTCGACGCGCTGAAACGCCTCGAGGGCGTCGGCGACATCCGAATCTTCGGCGAGCGCGAGCTGTCTCTCCGCATCTGGCTCGATCCAAACCGCCTCGCGGCCTACGGGCTCGCGGCGAGCGACGTGGTGTCGGCGATCTCCGCCCAGAACGTGCAGGTCTCGGGCGGCGCGCTCGGCGCTCCCCCGTCGCCGCCGGACGTGGCGAACCAGATCACCGTCACGACCCAGGGCCGGTTCCAAAGTCCGGAGCAGTTCAAGCAGATCATCGTCCGCAACACGTCGGACGGCCGGCTGCTCAGGGTCGGCGACGTGGCGCGCGTCGAACTCGGCGCGAGAAGCTACTCGTCGAATTCCTATCTCGCCGCCGATCCGACGGTCGGCATGGGCGTGTTCCAGCGGCCGGGCACCAACGCGACCCAGGCCGCTGAGCAGATCAAGGCCACGATGGAGACGCTGAAGGCGTCCTTCCCCGAGGACCTCGAATACCGCATCGAGTACAATCCGACGGAGTTCATCAACGAGTCGATCGCGGCGGTCGAGGAGACGATCTACGAGGCCGTGGCGCTCGTGGTCATCGTCGTGTTCATCTTCCTGCAGTCATGGCGCGCGGCGATCGTGCCCGTGGCGGCGATCCCGGTGTCGTTGATCGCCACCTTCTTCGTCATGAACCTGTTCGGCTTCTCGCTGAACATGCTCACGCTGTTCGGCCTGATCCTCGCCATCGGCATCGTCGTGGACGACGCGATCGTCGTCGTGGAGAACGTCGAGCGCAACATCGCTCTAGGCAAGACCCCGCGCGAGGCGGCCCACGCCACCATGGACGAGGTCGGCGTCGCGGTCATCGCGATCGCGCTCGTGTTATGCGCGGTGTTCGTGCCGACGGCCTTCATTCCCGGCATCTCGGGCGTGTTCTACCAGCAGTTCGCCCTGACCATCGCCGCGTCGACCGTGCTGTCGGCGCTGGTCTCGCTGACGCTATCTCCCGCCCTCTGCGCCATCCTCCTGAAGCCGCACAAGCATGGCGGCAAGCGCGGACTGGGACAGCGGGCGGCCGACCTGTTCAACCGCAACTTCGATCGCGGCGCGCACGGCTACAGCTCGTCCGTCGGCTGGATGGTGCGGCACAAGTCGATCTTCCTGATCATCTATGTCGGCCTGATCGGCGGCGCGCTCTACATGTTCTCGTCGGTGCCGCGGGGCTTCATCCCGCAGGCCGACCAAGGCTATGCGATCCTCGTGGTGCAGTTGCCGGAAGGCGCAAATCTGCAGAGGACCGACGCGGTCGCTCGGCGGGCGAGCGAGATCGCTCGCAGCGTGCCGGGCGTGAAAAGCGCGGTCACCATCGCGGGCTTCTCCGGCGCGACCTTCTCGGCCGCTTCGAACGCTGCGACGAGCTTCATCATCTTCGATCCGTTCGAGAAGCGGAACGAGTTCGGAGCGGCTCAGCGCGCCCCGGCGATCCTGGCCGAGGCTCAGAAGCGGCTGGGCGCGATCCGCGAGGCCTTCGTCATCGCCATCCTGCCGCCCACCGTGCGCGGCATCGGCCAGGGCGGCGGCTTCAAGATGTACGTGCAGGACCGCACCAACCTGGGCTTCCCCGCCCTGGAAGGCACGGTCAACGAGATGATCCAGAAGGCCAACGCCTCGGGCAAGGTGGCGGGCGTGTTCACGTCCTTCAACACCCGCGCTCCGCAGGTCTATCTCGACATCGACCGCGTGAAGGCGCAGCAGCTGAACGTTCCTGTTCAGAATATATTCGATGCGTTGCAGTCTCTTCTGGGCACCGCCTATGTGAACGACTTCACGGCGCTGGGTCGAACGTTCCAGGTGAACGCCCAGGCGGACGCGCAATTCCGCGTCAAGATGGCGGACGTGTATCAGTTCAAGGTCAGGTCGACGAATGGCGCGCTCGTGCCGCTGGGCACGCTCATCACCGAGCGCAACCAGACGGGCCCTTACACGGTCGAGCGCCAGAACATCTACAACGCGGTCGCGCTGCAGGGTAACGCCGCGCCCGGCGTCTCCACCGGCCAGGCGATCGAATATATGGAAGGGCTGTTCAAGGACGTCGCGCCGCCCGGCGTGCAGTTCGAATGGGTCGATCTCGCCTATCAGGAGAAGCTCGCGGGCAATACGGCGGTCTTCGTGTTCGCTCTCGCCATTCTGTTCGTGTTCCTGTTCCTCGCGGCGCAATACGAGAGCTGGGCCCTGCCGCTCGCGATCATCCTGATCACGCCGCTGTCTCTGCTCGCAGCCCTGCTCGGCGTGGCCGCGAAGGGGTCGGACAACAACATCCTGACCCAGATCGGCTTCATCGTGCTGATCGGCCTTGCGGCGAAGAACGCCATCCTGATCGTGGAGTTCGCGCGTCAGCGCGAGGCGGAGGGCGAGGATCCGATCCGCGCCGCCGTCGACGCATGTCGGGACCGGCTGCGGCCGATCATCATGACGTCGCTCGCCTTCTCGCTGGGCGTGGTGCCGCTCGCTTTCGCGACGGGCGCGGCCGCCGAGCTGCGGCAGGCGATCGGCGTCGCGGTGCTGGCCGGCATGGTCGGCGTGACGGTGCTCGGCCTGTTCCTGACGCCGGTGTTCTACGTCGCCATCCGCATGCTCGTGATCCGGATGAGCCGCAAGAAGGACTCGGGCGACACGTCTCCGCCGCGCGGCGGTACGCCCGGCGACGGGCATGGCGGCCCGGGAGCCGGCGCGGGAGAGGGGCCGTCGGCCCCGCCGACCGCCGCCGCTCCCAAGCCGGGCGAAGGCAGAGCGTCGCCCGGCGACCCGACGCCGCAACCGGCGTGAAGGAGGGGCGGCGTCCCGTCGCCCCTCAGCCCCCGATCGCCTTGGACACGATCTCCTGCGCCTCCGCCTGGATGCGCTTGAGGTGGCCTTCGCCGAGGAAGCTCTCGGCGTAGATCTTGTAGACGTTCTCGGTGCCCGACGGGCGGGCGGCGAACCAGCCGTTCTGCGTCGCGACCTTGACGCCGCCGAAGGCTTCGCCGTTGCCGGGCGCCTTGGTCAGCCGCTCGCGAATCGGCTCGCCCGCGAGCGTGTCGCCTGGAATGTCGGCCGGCGAGAGCTTCTTGAGCTTCGCCTTCTGCTCGGGGGTGGCGGGCGCGTCGATGCGCTCATAGACGGGGTCGCCCAGCGACTCCGTGAGGTCCTGGTAGATCTCGCCCGGGTCCTTGCCGGTGACGGCCGTCATCTCGGCGGCGAGCAGACCGAGGATCAGGCCGTCCTTATCGGTCGTCCACACGGTCCCGTCGCGGCGCAGGAACGTGGCCCCGGCGCTCTCCTCGCCCACGAAGCCGAAGGAGCCGTCGATGAGGCCGTCGACGAACCATTTGAAGCCGACGGGCACCTCGGTCAGGGTGAGGCCGAGCGAAGCCGCCAGCCGATCGATCACGCTCGACGACACCAGCGTCTTGCCGATCGCAGGGGAGCCCTTCCAGTCCGGCCGGTGGCCGTACAAATACGAGATCGCCGCCGCGAGATAATGGTTGGGGTTGAGCAGGCCGACCGAGGGGGCGACCACGCCGTGGCGATCGGCGTCGGGGTCGTTCGCGAACGCCACGTCGAAGCCGCCGCGGTGCTCGATCAGCTTCGCCATGGCGTAAGGCGACGAGCAGTCCATCCGCACTTTGCCGTCCCAGTCCGCCGTCATGAAGCGGAAGGTCGGGTCGACCATCTCGTTGGTGACAGTTAGGTCCAGCTTGTAGCGCTCGGCGATCGGCGCCCAGTATTCGAGCCCGGAGCCGCCCAGCGGGTCGACGCCGATGCGCACGCCCGAGGCGCTGATCGCCTCCATATCGACGACCGAGCCGAGATCCGCGACATAGGCCGCGAGAAAGTCGTGGCGCCCCGTCGTCGGCGCCTTCAACGCCCGCTGCAGCGAGATGCGGCGAACGTCCTTGAGGCCGCCCTCGATCAGTTCGTTGGCCTTGGCCTCGATCCAGCCCGTCGCGTCGCCGCCTGCCGGGCCCCCGTTCGTCGGATTGTATTTGAAGCCGCCGTCCTCCGGCGGGTTGTGCGAGGGCGTGATCACGACGCCGTCCGCGAGCCCGGTGGTCCGGCCTCGGTTGTAGGTCAGGATGGCGTGGCTCACGGCCGGCGTCGGCGTGTAGCGCGCCCCGGTCGAGATCAGCGTCTCGACCTCGTTCGCCGCGAACACCTCCAGAGCGCTCGCGAAGGCCGACTCCGACAGCGCGTGCGTGTCCTTGCCGACGAACAGCGGACCGTCGATCCCGGCCTTGGCGCGGTAGAGGCAGATCGCCTGGGCGATCGCCACGATGTGGGTTTCCGTGAACACGCCGTCGAGCGAGGAGCCGCGGTGTCCGGAGGTGCCGAAAGCGACACGCTGGGCGGCGTGGGACATGTCCGGCTCATTGGAGAAATAGGCTGTCATCAGTCCGGCGACGTCGACAAGTCGATCGGACGGAATCGGTTTGCCGGCGAAGCGGCTGATGTCGGCTGGCACGTGAAGGCTCTCCGCTCGACCGGGCGACAGGCCCGGCCGTCTCGACTGTCGCCGGTTTCGGCGCGGGGCGGAAGATATGGCGCGCAGGACCGAGCGCCAGCCGGGGTCAGCGTTCGAGCACGAGCTTGTCGCGCGAGCTTTCCATGCGGCGAAGGCGGCCGAGGAAGCTCATGCCGAGAAGCGCTCCGTCCATCGCCCCCTGCGTCAGCACCAGCGCGGACACGTCCGGCACGCGCACGGAGCCGATGCGGACGTCGCGCAGGACGACCCGCTTGGCGCCGATCTGGCCGTTCGCCGTGGTGACGCGGCTGTCGAACCGGTCGCCGCCCGAGATGAGCCCCAGCGCCTGGCCCTGTTCGTAGGAGAGGGCGACCACGGTCGCGCCGGTGTCGACCAGCATCGGCACGCGCCGGCCGCCGATGGTGGCGTCGACGCGAAAATGACCGTCAGGGTCCGCGCGCAGCGTGACGACGCCGGACCGATCGTCGTCCTCGCCGCCGGGCGTCTCAACCGATTTGGCAAGGGGCGGCTGGGGCGCGAGCAGGCTGGTGTTCAGCCCTGTCGCGGCCACCGCCGCGGCAGCGACGATCGCGCCGGCTCCGAGCAAGGTCTTGAACACGCAGCCATCCGCCTCAGCACCGCCGAAGCGCTACGGTGCGGCGCTTCGGTGTCGCAGCGGTTAATGCCCGCCGAAGCGGCGAAAAAAAGGTGAACCGGGCGTCAATCGCGCTCGATCAGCCCTTTCGCCACCAGGATCTCGATCACGCGCTCCGCAAGCTCCTCGGCCGTTCCCGTCGGAGTCTCGAGAACAAGTTCGGCGTCCTCCGGCCGCTCGTAGGGGGAGGAGACGCCGGTGAAGTTCGGAATCTCGCCCGCCAGCGCGCGCCGATAGAGGCCTTTGGGATCGCGGGCGATGCAGGTCTCCAGGGGCGTGTCGACGAAGATCTCGACGAACTCGCTCTCGTCCACAAGGCCGCGCACCAGGCTCCGCTCGGCCTCGAAGGGCGAGATGAAGCAGCAGATCACGATCGTGCCGGCGTCGACGAACAGCTTCGCCACCTCGCCGACGCGGCGGATGTTCTCCACGCGGTCGGCGTCGGTGAAGCCGAGGTCCTTGTTCAGGCCATGACGGACGTTGTCGCCGTCGAGCAGCATGGTGTGCTGGCCCATCACCGCGAGCTTCTGCTCGACAACGTTTGCGATCGTCGACTTGCCCGAGCCGGACAGGCCGGTGAACCACAGGATCGCCGGCTTCTGTCGCTTGAGCCGGGCGCGCGCGCTCCGGTCGACCAGCGAGGCGTGGTGATGGATGTTGGTGGCCCGACGCAGGCCGTGGAGGATCATGCCGGCGGCCGCGGTCGCGTTGGTCTCGCGGTCGATCAGGATGAAGGCGCCGGTGTCGTGATTGTCGGCGTAAGCGTCGAAGGCGAGCGGCGCGCCGGTCTCGATGTTGACTTCGGCGATCTCGTTCAGGCCCAGCGTCTTGGCGGCGAGCTCGTCGAGCGTATTCACGTCGATCTTGTGCTTCAGGCCGGTCACCGTCGCCGGCGTGGTCCTCGTCCCGCACTTGAGCAGATAGGAGCGGCCCGGGAACAGGCGCTCCTCCTCCATCCAGATCAGATTTGCGGTGAACTGGTTCGCGACCTCCGGCCGCGCGGTCGGGTGCGCCAGCACGTCGCCGCGGGCGATGTCGACCTCGTCGGCGAGCGTGATCGTCACGCTGTCGCCGGCGTGCGCCGCGTCCAGGTCGCCGTCCATCGTGACGATGCGGGCGACCGTGCTCGATTTGCCCGACGCCGCGACGACGATCGGGTCGCCGGGCCGGACCGTGCCGGACGCCAGCGTGCCGGCGAAGCCGCGGAAGTCGAGATTGGGACGGTTCACCCACTGGACGGGGAATCGCATCGGCTGCGCGGAAAGGTCGGCGTCGACGTCGACCTGTTCGAGATGTTCGAGCAGGGTCGGGCCGCGGTACCACGGCAGGTCCGGCGACGGCGCCGACACATTCGCGCCGGTGAGCGCCGACATCGGGATCGGCGTGATCGACTCGAAACCGAGCTTTTTGGCGAACTCGCGGTAAGACACCTCGATGTCCGCAAAGACGCGGTGGCTGTAGTCCATCAGGTCGATCTTGTTGACCGCCACCACGACGTGCCGGATTCCGAGCAGCGAGCAGATGAAGCTGTGGCGCTTGGTCTGCGTCAGCACGCCCTTGCGCGCGTCGACCAGGATGACCGCAAGGCCGGCCGTGGAGGCGCCGGTCGCCATGTTGCGGGTGTACTGCTCGTGACCGGGCGTGTCGGCGACGATGAAGGTGCGTTTGTCGGTCGCGAAATAGCGATAGGCGACGTCGATCGTGATGCCCTGCTCGCGTTCGGCCTCGAGGCCGTCGACCAGCAGCGCGAGATCGATCGCGGGACCGGTCGTGCCGTACTTCTTGGAGTCCTTTTCGAGCGCCGCGAGCTGGTCGTCGAAGATCAGCTTGGTGTCGTAGAGCAGCCGGCCGATCAGCGTCGACTTGCCGTCGTCGACGGAGCCGCAGGTGATGAAGCGCAGCAGCGTCTTCTGGGCGACGGCGTCCGCGAGCGCGGCGGAGGATGCGGCGGGGGCGTGCATCAGAAGTACCCCTCGCGCTTCTTCTTCTCCATCGAGCCCGCCTCGTCGCTGTCGATCAGGCGGCCCTGACGCTCCGACGTCGTGGAGGCTAGCATCTCGGCGATGATGTCCTCGAGGCTGACCGCCTCGCTTTCGATCGCGCCGGTGAGGGGGTAGCAGCCAAGAGTGCGGAACCGCACGCGCCGCATCTCCGCGACCTCGCCGGGGTTGAGCGGCAGCCGCTCGTCGTCGCGCATGATGAGCGCGCCGTCGCGACGCACGACCGGCCGTTCCGAAGAGAAATACAGCGGCACGACCGGGATGTCCTCCGCCAGCACATATTGCCAGACGTCGAGCTCGGTCCAGTTCGAGATCGGGAACACACGGATCGATTCGCCGGCCTTCACGCGGGTGTTGTAGAGCCGCCAGAGCTCCGGGCGCTGGTTGCGCGGGTCCCAGCCATGGTTCGCGGTGCGGAACGAGAACACCCGCTCCTTGGCGCGGCTCTTCTCCTCGTCGCGCCGCGCGCCGCCGAAGGCTGCGTCGAAGCCGTATTTGTCGAGCGCCTGACGCAGGCCCTCCGTCTTCATCACCTGCGTGTGGATGTTGGAGCCGGACGCGATCGGCGAGATGCCGCGCTTCACGCCGTCCTCATTGATATGCACCAGCAGGTCGACGCCGAGGCGCTTCGCGGTCTCGTCGCGGAAGCTGATCATCTCGCGGAACTTCCACGTCGTATCGACGTGGAGAAGCGGGAAGGGCGGCTTCGCCGGGTAGAACGCCTTCATCGCGAGATGAAGCATCACCGAGGAGTCCTTGCCGATCGAATACATCATGACCGGGTTGCGGAACTCCGACGCCACCTCGCGGATGATGTGGATCGATTCGGCTTCGAGCCGCTTCAGATGCGTCGAGAGGCGTGAGGACATCGGCGACCGATAATTTGACAGAGAAGATATGTAATTTACTGACGTTTACATAAGCGAATTTGTAGCGTGGAGGCAAGGCGACCGACCGTCGCCCTAGACAAGCTCGTCGCGCAGGAAGTCGAGCGCCTTGTCGGGGTCGACGTCGCGCGCCACGAAGCTCTGTCCCACCCCTCGGGCGAGGATGAAGGTCAGCCGCCCGCGCTCGACCTTCTTGTCCTGCTGCATGTGGCGGAACAGGGCCTCCGCGCCGCCGAGCGGGCCGGGCACCGCCTTCGGGCTGACCGGAAGCCCGGCGGCGGCGAGGTGGCGCTCCACGCGGGCGGCGTCGTCCCTCGGGCAGAGGCCCAGAGCCGCGGAGAAACGGAACGCCATCGCCATCCCGATCGCGACGCCCTCGCCATGGACCAGGCGGCCGCCGTCATAGGCGACCTCCGCCTCCAGCGCATGGCCGAAGGTGTGGCCGAGGTTGAGCAGCGCGCGGTCGCCGCTCTCGAGCTCGTCCCGGGCGACGACCGCGGCCTTGGCGCGGCAGCTTGTGGCGATCGCCCGCGTGCGCGCCGGCCCTCCGGCGAACACGGCGGCGTGGTTCGCCTCGAGCCATGAGAAAAAGTCGGGCTGGTCGATCAGGCCGTATTTCACGACCTCCGCGTAGCCCGCGCGGAACTCCCGCTCCGGCAGGGTGTCGAGCGTGTCGGTGTCGGCCAGGACCAGGCTTGGCTGATGGAACGCGCCGATCAGGTTCTTGCCGCGGGGGGAGTTGATGCCGGTCTTGCCGCCGACGGAGGAGTCGACCTGCGCAAGCAGGCTGGTGGGAACCTGCACGCACCGCACGCCGCGTCTCAGGATCGCCGCGGCGAAGCCCGCGAGGTCGCCGACCACGCCGCCGCCGAGGGCGACGACGACGTCGCCCCGCTCGATCCGGGCGGCGAGCAGCCCATCGACCACTTCGGCCAGGGTCGCAAAGCCCTTCGAGCGCTCGCCTGCGGCGACCGTCACGGCTTTCGCGACCAGGCCGGCGTCGCGCAGCGAGGCGAGCGCGCGCGGCAGATGCGCGGTCGCGGCCACGTTCTCGTCGGTGACGACGCCGACCGTGCGAGCGCCAAGCGCTGCGACCCCGGCGCCGAGCCCGTCGAGGACGCCCGCCCCGATGACGATGTCGTAGGAGCGCGCGCCGAGCGTCACGCGGACGCGCTCGGCGTCGGTTTTGCTGAGGGCGGCTGCGGTCATGACGGGCGCTCCGGGCTCGGCTCGGCGCCGAACCGGGCGCTGAGAGCCTCGATCACGTCGCTGACGACCTGCTCGTGGGGGGCGTCGCGCGACAGCACGGTGAGGTCGGCGAGGCCATAGATGGGGTAGCGGGTCTCGACGAGCGCCCTCAAGGTGGCCTCGGGGTCTGCGGAGGCGAGCAGCGGTCGCGAACCGCGCTTGCGCACGCGGCGCAGCAGCACGTCGATCTCGGCCTTGAGCCAGACCGACACCCCGGCCTCGGAGATGCGCGCGCGCGTCTCCGGGTTCATCCAGGCTCCGCCGCCGGTCGCGAGCACCTTCGGGCCTTCCGAGAGCAGTCGCGCGAGCACGCGCGTTTCGCCCGCGCGAAAATACGGCTCGCCGTGCTTCTCGAAGATTTCCGCGATGGTCATGTCGGCGACGGCTTCGATCTCGGCGTCGGCGTCCACGAACGGCATGTCGAGGGCTTGAGCGAGCCGGCGGCCGACGGAGGTCTTGCCGGCGCCCATCATGCCGACCAGCACGATCGACCGACCTGCGAGGCCGGAGCGTATCGCGGCGATCTTGCGGCCTATGTCCTGGCCGGCCGTGGGCTGGACCCGCTCCTGGGGCGGGCGCTGCCGCCCGTCGTCGAGATGTTGCATGACCGCCATAGCTTTTGCGGAAATTGCGCCGTTCCGGGCGCGCGGGCGCAACCTATTCCTAAAGGTCGCCGCCGCACAATCGTCGACGGTTGCGGCCGCCTCGGCGGCGTGTGACCTTTGATCGAGGGAGCGTGCGGGCTCAGGCTCGCGCACGAAACGGTGGCCCATGCCGAGTTTGATGCGTTTTCTGGGCGTGCTCGGCGTGATCGCCGCGCTCGGCTTGGGCGCGGTGTACTCCCTTGCGACCTTCGTCGCGCCGCGCACGCGCGAAATGACTGTGACCATCCCCTCCGCGCGGCTCCGGCCGCCGCCCGTGGCCGAGGTTCAGGCTTCGCCGCCGAACCCGCAGACCGCTGGCGCCGAAGCGGGAGCGTCGGGAGCGACCGCGCGGTGAGCGCCCCGTCGGCCCGCCGTCTGGTCGAAGCGTTCCTGGAAATGGCGAGCGCCGAGCGCGGCGCGGCTGCGAACACGCTCGCCGCCTACCGCCGCGATCTCGAGGATTATGTCGACGTGCTCGCCGGCCGCGGCAGCGCGCCGGACCGCGCCGCAGCCGACGACGTGCGCGCCTATCTCGCGGACCTGTCCGCCCGCGGCTTCAAGGCGTCGTCGGCGGCGCGGAAGCTGTCGGCGGTCCGCCAGCTCCACAAGTTCCTCTACTCCGACGGCTTCCGCGGCGACGACCCGACCTCGGCGCTGCAGGGCGCCAAACGCGGTCGCCCGCTGCCCAAGACGCTGGACGTCGCCGATATGGAGGCGCTGATCGCCGCGGCCGGCGATTGCGGTCCCGATCCGACGCCCCGGGCGGCGCTGGCCGCCGCGCGCCTCGCCTGCCTGCTCGAGATCGCCTACGCCACCGGACTTCGCGTTTCGGAGCTCGTGACGCTGCCGCGCTCGGCCGCGCGGCCGGACGCCGCCGTGATCGTCGTGAAGGGAAAGGGCGGCCGCGAGCGGCTCGTGCCGCTCACCCCGCTCGCGAAGCAGGCGATGGCCGCCTATCTCGCGGCGCTCGCCGCGGCCGGGCGGGAGGCGGAGAGCCCGTGGCTGTTTCCGGGCGGGGGCGACAGCGGCCATCTGACCCGCCAGGTGTTCGCCCGCGATCTGAAGGCCGCGGCGGTCCGCGCCGGCCTCCCGGCGGCGAAGGTCAGCCCGCACGTGCTGCGGCACGCCTTCGCGAGCCACCTCGTGCAGAACGGCGCGGATCTGCGCGCCGTGCAGCAGATGCTCGGCCACGCGGACATCGCGACGACGCAGATCTACACTCACGTGCTCGACGAGCGCGCCCGCGCGATGGTGCGCGATCTGCACCCGCTAGGGGACGAGGCGGCCTGACGGGCGCTGGAGGTCGCGCCGGGCCATCTGTTGACTTTCGTCGCTCCCCCGCCCAACTGTGCCCCCGCTCCGCAGGACCACCGCCACTTCCCGCGCGTCGACGGCGCGGAGCGCGTCCCATGAAAAGCTATCTCGACTTCGAAAAGCCGGTCGCCGAGCTGCAGGCCAAGATCGCCGAGCTTCGCACGCTCGGCGAAAACGGCGACGCCGTGGCCATCGACGAAGAGGTCGGTCGCCTCGAGGCGAAGTCCCGTCAGGCGCTGCAGGAGCTCTACGCCAAGCTCACGCCCTGGCAGAAAACGCTGGTCGCCCGCCATCCGAGCCGGCCGCATTTCTCCGACTACGTCGCCGCCCTGATCCAGGATTTCACGCCGCTCGCCGGCGACCGCGGCTTCGGCGAGGATCAGGCGATCGTCGGCGGTCCCGGCCTGTTCCGCGGCCGCCCCGTGATGGTGATCGGCCACGAGAAGGGGGCGGACACCGAAAGCCGGCTCCGGCACAATTTCGGAATGGCGCGTCCGGAAGGCTATCGCAAGGCGATCCGTCTGATGGGGATGGCCGGACGGTTCTCGCTGCCGGTGATCGCGCTCGTCGACACCGCGGGCGCCTTTCCGGGCATCGAGGCCGAGGAGCGGGGCCAGGCCGAGGCGATCGCGCGCTCCACCGAGGCCTGCATCAACCTCCCGACGCCGAACGTCGCCGTGGTGATCGGCGAGGGCGGGTCGGGCGGCGCCATCGCGATCGCGACCGCCAACACCGTGCTGATGCTCGAGCATGCGATCTACAGCGTGATCTCGCCCGAAGGCGCGGCCTCCATCCTGTGGCGCGACGCCGCCAAGGCGCAGGACGCCGCCACCAACATGAAGATCACCTCCGCCGACCTGATGCGGCTCGGCGTCATCGACGGCATCGTGCCGGAGCCGCTCGGCGGCGCCCACCGAGCGCCCGACAGGGCGATCGAGGCCGCCGGCGAGGCGATCGCGAACGCCTTGCGGCGCTATGACGGCCTGTCGCCGGGGCAGATCCGGGAGGAGCGCCGTCGCAAGTTCCTGGCGATCGGACGCAGCCTGTAGAGCGCTCGTGGAGGCGCCGAAATCCTTGCGGTAACGGTCGGGTAAGGGTATCGCTTTAACCGTCAGGGACGGGAGACCGTCCTTGCTCGATCGGGGAGGCATTTGATGTCCTCAGCACGCCCAGCCGTCGCCGGGGCCGCTCTCGCGGCCGCGCTCGCGCTCGCCGGATGCAAGAGCGAGCAGGCCGTCACCGCCAAGAGCATTCAGCCGATCTCCGCCCAGACCGTGTCGCTGATGACCGAGAAGGGCATGACCCGCCAGGACCCCATCCTGCTGCGGATCTACAAGGAAGAGGCGAAGGCCGAGGTCTGGAAGAAGCGCAAGGCCGACGGCCGCTATGCGCTGCTCAAGAGCTACGACATCTGCCGCTTCTCCGGAAAGCTCGGCCCGAAGATCAAGGAAGGCGACAAGCAGGCGCCGGAAGGGTTCTATTCGGTCGGGCCCGCGCAGATGAATCCGCGCTCGAGCTACTACCTTTCCTTCAACATCGGCTTCCCCAACAAATACGATCAGGCGCTGGGCCGCACCGGCCGGCACGTCATGATGCATGGTGATTGCCTGTCGGCCGGCTGCTACGCCATGACCGACGCGCAGATCGCCGAAATCTATGCGCTCGCCCGCGAATCGTTCTCCGCCGGCCAGAAGTCGTTCCAGGTCCAGGCCCTGCCGTTCCGCATGACCGCGCAGAACATGGCCCGGCGGCGCAACGACAAGAACATGGCGTTCTGGAAGAACCTGAAGCAGGGCTCCGACGCCTTCGAGGTCTCCAAGCTGGAGCCGACGGTCGACGTCTGCGCCAAGCGTTACGCCTTCAACGCCGGGACGAGCGGCGACGCGCCTTGCGTCAACAACGCGGCGCAGCCCGCCATCGCCAAGGCCGTGGCGGCCAAGGAGAAGACGGACAACATCCTGATCGCGCAGCTTTCGAAATCCGAGCCGATCGCGCCCGAATACGTCGCCCAGAATGGGCGCCTGCGGCGGACGCTGGATGAGCCGATCGTGGCCGTCGCCGCCGTCGCTCCGGAAGCCGCGGGAACTCCGCTGACGGCGCAGCCGACGTCGACCGGCAGCGTGGCGGTCGCCTCCGTCTCGCAGAATTCGCGCGGCGTCGTCATGGGAGCGGCCCCGGCCGCCCCGGCCTCCGCCCAGACGGTCGCGCTCGCGACGCCGGTGGACAGCCGCAGCGCGGCGGCCGCGACCGCCCAGGGCAAGCCGGAAGGCTCGTTGTTCGCCCGCATGTTCCGGACCGGCGGCGAAGACCCCTCGCCGGCCGCAGAGACCACGACAGCCGCCGCCCCGGCTCCGGCCATCGAGGTCGCATCCGCTCGGGCCCCGGACGCGAAGCGCGCCTCGCGCGAGATTTCGCCGACCCAGGCGCCGATGATGGCCTCTTCGGTCGGACCCGCGCCTGCGGCGGCCGACCAGCCTGGCGCGGTCGGAAAGCTCAAGGGATGGGTCGGGGGCCTGTTCGGCTCTAACAACGCGCAGGAGACGGCGCCCGTCGCCGCGCCTCCCGTCGCCGCGCCTCCCGTCGCCGCGCCTCCCGTCGAGACCGTCCCGGCGAGCTATGCTCCGCCGGCCGCGACGCCGCGGAGGAACCGCCAGGCGAACCTGCCGGAGTCCTTCCGGACGAGGCCGGCCCCGAATTCCCGGGTGGCGTCGTCGTTCGCCGCGGTCGAATGACGGCGCTCAACGGCGCTCCACGAAACGCATGACAAACAAAAGCGGCCCGGCGATATCGCCGGGCCGCTTTGCTTTGGTTCCGCGATCGGTTCCGGGCCAGCGGAGCGTCTCACGCCTTTCGGCGTCGTCGTGCTCCGCAATGGCGGCGGAACCATCGTGCGTGCGATCGGTCCGAGCAAGCCGCCGCAGTCTGCCCTTGCGCCTTGGTCGGCCGTCGCCCGCCCGAGGCGTGCGTCAGGCCAGGCGGCCGTGGCAGTGCTTGTATTTCTTTCCCGAGCCGCAGGGGCAGAGCGCGTTGCGCGGGGTGGCCGCCCAGGTCGACGGGTCCTGCGGATCGACGTTCGCGGCGGAACGCATGGAGCCCGCCTCGAAGGCCGCGACGGCCTCCGCCAGCGCCATCTCGTTCTCGCCGGTCGTCGGGTCCGCGTGGATCTCGTGCATCTCGGGCAACGGCTCCCCGGCGAGAGGGGGCGGCTCCTGCACCAGCTCGACGCGCATGAGCTGGCCGGTCACCGCCTCGCGAAGCTTCGCCAGCATCGCCTGGAACAGCTCGAAGGCTTCCGACTTGTACTCGTTCAGCGGGTCGCGCTGGCCGTAGCCGCGCAGGCCGATGACCTGCCGCAGATGGTCGAGCGTCGCGAGATGCTCGCGCCACAGATGGTCGAGCGTCTGCAGCAGGACCGCCTTTTCGATCTGGCCGGTGATGTCCGGCCCGAAGCGCTCGGCGCGCTCGGCGGAGGCGGCGTCGGCCGCCTTCGTCAGCCGCTCGCGGATCTCCTCGTCGGCGATGCCCTCCTCGGCCGCCCAGGCCACGACCGGCAGGTCGAGGTTCAGGATCTCGCGGACCTCCTCCTCGAGACCGGCGGCGTCCCACTGCTCGGGATAGGCGTTCTCGGGGATGTGGCGTGTGACGATGTCGTCGATGACGTCATGCCGCATCTCGGTGATCGAGGCCGTGATCGAGCTCGCCTGGAGGAATTCGAGCCGCTGCTCGAACACCGCCTTGCGCTGGTCGTTCATGACGTTGTCGTATTTCAGAAGGTTCTTGCGGATGTCGAAGTTGCGCGCCTCGACCTTCTTTTGCGCCTTTTCCAGCGCCTTGTTCACCCAGGGGTGGACGATCGCCTCGCCTTCCTGGATGCCGAGCTTCTGAAGCATGCCGTCGATGCGCTCGGAGCCGAAGATGCGCATCAGGTCGTCCTGCAGCGACAGGAAGAAATGGCTGCGTCCAGGGTCGCCCTGTCGGCCGGAGCGGCCGCGCAGCTGGTTGTCGATGCGGCGGCTCTCATGGCGCTCGGTGCCGACCACGAACAGGCCGCCGGCCTGAAGCGCGATCTCCTTCTTGGCCGCGATCTCGGTCTTGATCTCGGCGATGCGCGCCTCCCGCTCGGCGGGATCGTCGACGCCGTCGAGCTCGCGCTCGATGCGCATCTCCAGATTGCCGCCGAGCTGGATGTCGGTGCCGCGGCCGGCCATGTTGGTCGCAATCGTGACGGCGCCCGGGACCCCGGCGTCGGCGACGATGTGCGCCTCCTGCTCGTGGTAGCGGGCGTTTAGCACCTGATGGGGCAGCTTCGCCCTCTGCAGCGCCTCGGAGAGCTGTTCGGACTTCTCGATCGAGGTGGTGCCGACGAGGATCGGCTGGCCGCGCGTCTGGCAATCGCGGATCAGCTCGATGATCGCCTTCTCCTTCTCGCCGGCCGTGCGGTAGACCTCGTCGTCGTCGTCGACGCGGGCGACCGGCTGGTTGGTCGGGATCTCGACGACCTCGAGGCCGTAGATGTCGAGCAGCTCGTCCGCCTCGGTCAGCGCGGTGCCGGTCATCCCGGCGAGCTTGTAGTACATGCGGAAATAGTTCTGGAAGGTGATCGAGGCGAGCGTCTGGTTCTCGGGCTGGATCTTCGCGCGCTCCTTGGCTTCGAGCGCCTGGTGGAGGCCTTCCGAATAGCGCCGGCCCGGCATCATGCGGCCGGTGAACTCGTCGATGATGACGACCTCGTCGCCGCGGACGATGTAATCCTTGTCCTTCGCAAACAGCTTGTGCGCGCGCAGCGCCTGCGTGACGTGGTGGACGACCGTGACGTTCTCGACGTCGTAGAGGTTGTCGCCTTTGAGCATCCCGGCCTCTTCGAGCATGCGCTCGATGTGCTCGTTGCCCTGCTCGGTCAGCGTCGTGGTGCGCTGCTTCTCGTCGATCTCGTAGTCGCCGTCGACCAGCCGCGGGATGAAGGCGTCGACCGCGACATACAGCTCGGATCGATCCTCCATCGGGCCGGAGATGATCAGCGGCGTGCGCGCCTCGTCGACGAGGATCGAGTCCACCTCGTCCACGATCGCGAAGGAATGCCCGCGCTGCACCATCGCGCGGACGTCGTATTTCATGTTGTCGCGGAGATAGTCGAAGCCGAGCTCGTTGTTGGTGGCGTAGGTGACGTCGCAGGCGTAGGCCTCGCGCCGCTCGTCGTCGTCCATTCCATGGACGATGACGCCGACCGACAGGCCCAGGAAGCCGTGGACCCGGCCCATCCAGCCCGAGTCGCGCTGGGCGAGGTAATCATTGACGGTGACGACGTGGACGCCCTGTCCGGCGAGCGCGTTGAGGTAGGTCGGCAGCGTCGCGACCAGCGTCTTGCCCTCGCCGGTCTTCATCTCGGCGATGCGGCCCTCGTGCAGCGTCATGCCGCCCATCAGCTGGACGTCGAAATGCCGCTGCCCGAGCACGCGCTTCGCGGCCTCCCGCACCACCGCGAAGGCCGGCACGAGCAACTCGTCGAGCGTCTTGCCGGCCGCGAGCTGCTCGCGGAATTCGGACGTCTTGGCGCGGAGCTGTTCGTCGCTCAGCGCGGCGATCTCCGGCTCGAGCGCGTTGATCTCGGCGACCCGCGGACGCAGCGCTTTCAGGCGGCGCTCGTTGGATGAGCCGAACAGGCGTCGGGCGAGACCGCCGAACATGAGGTTACCTTTCTCGGTGGGCGCAGGCGCTCCGGCCGCGCATATGCGGTCCGGGCTTGGATGCTGACCCCGACATACGCTCTTTTTTGAGGCGCTTTTCGCGCGCGCAAAGGCCAGCGGGTCAGATAAGAGGGGGCCTCAGGGTTGTCAATCCGAAGCCTTTCCGACAATGTCCCGCGCCATTGGGGCGCGACACCGCGCACAACGGATGACGATCATGACATTTTTCGACCTGACGGCCCGGCGCCTGGCGGTGTTTGGCGCGACAATCGCCTTGACCGTGGCCTGTGGTCCGGTCGCGATCGCGCAGACGCCTCCGCCCGCGCCGGAAGCCGCGAAGGCCGCACCGCCGCAGGATCCCGCGACCGTGCTGGCGACCATCGACGGCGACAAGATCACCGCCGGCGACGTGGAGGTCGCGTCGGACGATTTGCAGCAGTCGATGGCCTCGATGACCGAGCCGCAGCGCCGGGACTACGCGCTGAACTATCTCATCGATCTCAAGCTCGCCGCCCGGGCGGCCGAGAAGGACAAGCTCGGCGACGGCGAGGACTTCAAGAAGCGGCTCGGCTACCTCAGGGACCGCGCTTTGATGGAGGAGCTGCTCCAGAAGGAGGCGAAAGCCGCCGTCACCGAAGAGCGGATGCGCAAACTTTACGACGAGACCGCCAAGAACCTGAAGCCGGAGGAGGAGGTCCACGCTCGCCATATCCTGGTGAAGACCGAGGCCGAGGCGAAGAAGGTCGAGGAGCGGCTCGGGAAGGGCGAAGATTTCGCGGCCATCGCCAAGGAGGTCTCGATCGACCCGGGCTCCGGAAAGCAGGGCGGCGACCTCGGATTCTTCGGCCGCGGCCAGATGGTGCCGGCGTTCGAGGAGACGGCGTTCAAGCTCGAGCCGGGCAAGGTCTCTGAGCCCGTGAAGTCGCAGTTCGGCTACCACGTCATCAAGCTCGAGGAGAAGCGCACCCGACCGGTGCCGCCGTTCGAGCAGGTGCGGCCGCAGATCGAGAACTACGTGGTGCGCACCGCCCAGCAGGATCTGATCCTGAAGCTGCGCAACGACGCCAAGATCGAGCGCGCCGACGCGCCGGCCGAGCCCAAGCCTGGCGCCGCCGAACCCGCCGCCCCCGAGGCGGCGCCGGATCCGGCTGCCAAGCCGAACTGAGAACGTCGCCTTTTTTTGACGGTCCGCGCGTTCGCGGTCCCGCAGTCCGACGCCGCGCCTTTTCCGAAGGCGCGGCGTCGTCATATTCCCATCGCCGATGTCTGCGGCTATCCCTCCTCATCGCCAGACGGGCGCGCGGCGACGCCCTCCCGCCCGGTTCCTTTCGAAAATCGGAGCGACGCCCGCATGTCGACCGCCGTCTCCCCGCTCGCCCCTAAGACTCTCCCGACACTGCCGCCGATCGTGGGCGTCCGGCTCGCAACCGCGGCGGCCGGGATCCGCTACGCCGGCCGCACCGATGTCCTGCTGGTGGCGTTCGATGGGGGCGCGACGGTCGCCGGCGTCTTCACGCGCTCCCGCTGCCCTTCGGCGCCCGTCGAATGGTGCCAGGAGAGGATCGGCGGCGGGCGGATCCGCGCGCTTGTCGTCAATTCCGGCAACGCCAACGCGTTCACCGGCGCTAGCGGACGCGCCGCGACCAAGCTGACCGCGGAGCTCGCCGCTGCGGCGGTCGGCTGCGAAGAGTCCGAGGTCTTCCTGGCCTCGACCGGGGTGATCGGCGAACCGATGGACGCCTCGAAGTTCGGCGGCGTGATGCAGGGCCTCGCGTCGGACGCCGACGCGGGCGGCTGGGAGGCCGCGGCCCGCGCGATCATGACGACCGACACGTTCCCGAAGCTCGCGACCCGCACGGCCGAGATCGGCGGCGTCACGGTGACGATCAACGGCATCGCGAAAGGCGCGGGCATGATCGCGCCCGACATGGCGACGATGCTGTCCTTCGTCGCCACCGACGCCGCCCTTCCGGCGACGGTTCTTCAGGCCGTGCTCGCCGATGCGGTCGGCCGCACCTTCAATTGCGTCACGATCGACGGCGACACCTCGACCTCCGATACGC
This sequence comes from Hansschlegelia sp. KR7-227, assembly GCF_049446035.1. Lineage (NCBI taxonomy): Bacteria > Pseudomonadati > Pseudomonadota > Alphaproteobacteria > Hyphomicrobiales > Methylopilaceae > Hansschlegelia > Hansschlegelia sp. KR7-227. Next base: position 2,824,016 of record NZ_JBMSEA010000001.1, on the reverse strand, counting down.
TGCTCGCCTTCGCGACCGGAAGCGCCGGCAACGCTGCCGTCTCCGACGTCGCCGACCCGGCGCTCGCAGGATTCCGGACGGCGTTCGAGGACCTGCTGGCCGAACTCGCCCAGTTGGTCGCCCGAGACGGCGAGGGCGCGCGCAAATTCATCACCGTCGAGGTCGCGGGCGCGGTGACGGACGCCTCGGCCCGCCGAATCGCCCTGTCGATCGCGAACTCGCCGCTGGTCAAGACGGCGGTCGCCGGCGAGGACGCCAATTGGGGCCGGGTGGTGATGGCGGTCGGCAAGGCCGGCGAGCCCGCGGATCGCGACCGGCTCGCGATCCGCTTCGGCGACATCCAGGTCGCCGAACTCGGCGCGCGCGATCCGACCTACGACGAGGCGACTGCGTCGGCCTACATGAAGAACGAGGAGATCCTGATCGCCGTTGATCTCGGCCTGGGGACGGGAACCGCCCGGGTTTGGACCTGCGACCTGACCGAAGGTTACATCGCGATCAACGCGGACTATCGCTCATGAGCGTTTTCTGGAACGCATCCTTAAGCTGCGCAGCGGACCATGTCCTTTAAGGACGCGTCTTCGACCATCGTCCTTGTCGTCGCCTGCGCCTTGATCGATCCCGACGGCCGCGTGCTCATCGCGCAGCGGCCCGAAGGCAAGAGCCTGGCGGGGCTGTGGGAGTTTCCCGGCGGCAAGGTCGAGGCGGGGGAGCGGCCGGAAGAAACCTTGGTCCGGGAACTCGCCGAAGAGCTCGGCGTCGCGGTCGAGGAGCCGTGCCTCGCGCCTTTGACCTTCGCGAGCCACCGTTACGAGACGTTCCACCTGCTGATGCCGCTTTACGTGTGCCGGCGCTGGACGGGGATCGTGACGGGACGCGAGGGGCAGGCGACGCGGTGGGTCCGCCCGGACCGGCTTCGCGACTTTCCGATGCCGCCGGCCGACGAGCCGCTGATCGCGCATCTCGTCGACCTGCTCTGATGCGAGCGCCCGCCGCGAGGGCGAAAACCGTCGCTGGAGGCGCGTTGATGGCATGCACGAGGACGGCGTCGGTCGGGCGGCTCATCCGCCGCTTCGCTGGAAGGCGCGACGGCGCGACGGCGATTGAATATGCGCTGATCGCCGGTGGCCTTTCGATCGTGATCGCTGTCACAGTGTTCGCCATCGGCGGAACGCTCCGGGACAGCTACTTCGTGGCCCTGTTGCCGGCCGTCACCGCGCCGTCGTCGACGGAATGATCACGTTCCGGGCGCGCGCCCGTCCGGCCGAAGCGCCTCGGCGAGTCGCATCTTGGCGCTGCCGGGCTTGAGCGGCGTCTGCTGGTCCGGATGCGGCGCCCAGCCCGACAGCCACACGATCTCGAAGGTCGCGCGCACCCGGCCGTCGGCGTCGGAGAACCGCTCGGCGTAGATGTCGAGCGCGCGCGCGAGCGTCGCCCGCCGCAGAGGCGCGCGGCGGCGCTCGACAAGCGCGTTCGTCGCCCCCCAGGCTCTCAGATCGGCCATCAGCGCGAGCGGATCGCCATAGCGCACGGTGACGCGGTCGACGTCGGTCACCGGAAGCGCGAAGCCCGCGCGCTGCAGCAGGCCGCCGAGCGCGCGCAGGTCCGCGAACGGCAGCACGCGCGGGCTGACGCCGCCTTCCATGTCCGCCTCCGCCGCCGCGAAGGCCTGGCGAAGCTCAGTCAGCGTGTCGCCCCCGAGCAGGCAAGCGAGGAACAGCCCGTCCGGCCTCAGCGCGCGCCGCGCCTGAACGAGCACGCCGGGAAGATCGTCGGCGAACTGCAGCGCGAGGCAGGACGCCACCAGGTCGAAGCTTTCGGCCTTGAAGGGCAGCGTCTCCGGATCGCAGACGACGTCGCCGTGGTCGTCGGGGAAGGCGGCGCCGCGTAGGACGCGCCGTCCCGGCGCTCCGCGCCGAAGGGAGCCGGCGAGCAAGGCGCCGGGGGTCGCGAGGTCGAGCGCGAGCGGGAAGGGACGAAGGGTCGCCGCGAGCCGGTCCTCGGCGTCCTCCACGGCGCGGCGCAGCAGGAAATCGGCGTTTCCCGCGGACGCGGCGGCGGCGGCTCGAGCCCGGAAGCGCGCCAGCGCTGCGCGGTCGATGAGGCGCGGGACATCAGGCACGCTTGGGGTCTCTCCGCGTTACGGCTTCTTCCGGATCTTGACGAAGACCCCGTTGCGACGTCCGATTGACGAGGTGCAACCTCAGGGTGCGGGTGAGCGATGGCCTATCGGTGGACATGCACGTGCTGCGGCGGGATGTTTGACGAACTGCCGCTCTGTTGGGGCTTCCCCGCGCCCGACGATTATATGGACTTGCCGGAGGCCGAACGGGAGGTCCGGGCGCAGCGTACGCCGGACGTCTGCATCATCGACGAAGAACGCTTCTATGTCCGCGGCCTGATCGAGATTCCGATCCTCGGCACGGAGGACGTCTTCGCCTGGACGGTCTGGGCGTCGCTCTCGATCACGAGCTTCGACCGGATGGTCGAGACATGGGACGACGACGACCGACACCAGACCAGCGGGCCGTTCTTCGGCTGGCTGAACTCGGACCTGCCCTACGATCCGGGAACCGGCGGCCTGAAGACGATGGTCCATCAGCGGCCGCCGGGCTTCGCGCCCTTGATCGAGCTTGAGCCGACCGATCATCCGCTCGCCATCGAACAGCGCGACGGGGTGACGCTCGCCCGGGTCGCTGAGATCGCAGGACGGATGGCGTCGCACTAGCCGTCAGGCTCGCGCGGCCGGGCGGGCGGCGGCGGGCGCCTCCAGCCCGGGCAGCCGGCCTTCGGCTTCGAACATATAGTCGCGGGCGAGCGGCGTGGCGTCGACGGCGCGGGCGAGCTGGATCTGGAACACCATGTGCTTGCCGTAGCGGAACGAGAACTCGCTGATCAGCAGGTAGAACTCCCACATCCGGCAGAACCGCTCGCCGAGCAGTTCTGCCGCCTTTGCGCGGTTCGCCTCGAAGCGGCGGCCCCATTCGAGACAGGTCTCGGCGTAGTGCAGCCGCCAGATCTCGGTGTCGGTGACCCAGAGCTTCGACTGCTCGATCGCGGTGAAGGTCTCCGACAGCGCGGGCGCGTAGCCGCCGGGAAAGATGTACTTCCGCACCCAGGCGCCGGTGGTCCCCGGTCCGCCCTTGCGGCCGATCGAGTGCAGCAGCGCGACGCCGTCGTCCGTCAGCAGCGAGCGGACCTTCGTGAAGAAGGCCGGAAAGTTCGCGAGCCCGACATGCTCGAACATGCCGACCGAGACGATGCGATCGAACTTGCCCTGGACCTCCCGGTAGTCGCGCAGCTCGAACGTCACCCGGCCCGTCAGCCCGCGCGCGGCGGCGCGTTCGGTCGCGAGCTTGTGCTGTTCGGTCGAGAGCGTGACGCCGAGCACCTCGACGTCGCAGGCCTCCGCCAGATAGATCGCCATCGAGCCCCAGCCGGACCCGATGTCGAGCACGCGCTGCCCGGGCTTCAGATCGAGCTTCGACGCGATGTGGCGCAGCTTGTTGACCTGCGCCTGCTCCAGCGTGTCGTCCGGCGAGCGGAAATAGCCGCATGAGTAGTTCAGCCCCTCGTCGAGGAAGAGCCGGTACATCTCGTTCGACCAGTCGTAATGGCTCTCGACGTTCTTTTTCGAGCGGGCGGCGTCGTTCGCCGGCGCGAAGCGGCGCAGGCGCTTGATCCAGGTCCGCATGGTCTTCTGGATTGGCTGGGCGCGCAGGTTCGTGCGGTTGAGGGCGTAAAGCGTGAGCAGGTCGCGAAGCGTGCCCTGCTCGATCGTCAGCGTGCCGTCCATATAGGCTTCGCCGGTCTTGAGCTCCGGATTGAGGAACAAGGCGCTGTGAAGCTTGGCGTCCCGCAGACGGATCGTGACGACCGGTCCCGCCTCCGCGCCGCCCATCACATGCGAGCCGCCGAAAGCGTCGATCACGGTGAGTTGGCCGACGCGGATGAACCGGCCGAGCATGGCGTTGAGCATCTGCATTGACGACTCCGGCGACGGCGTGCGCTGATCGGCCCTTTAGAGCAGCGGGCTTTCCATGGCGATGCCCCTCGACGCATTCCTCGCTCGTGTCAACGCCTCACGAACGACGGCCGGTCCGTGGATCTCGCGCGCCGGCCGCGCCGCGCTCAATTTCGCCTTGCCGCCGCAGTGCCTCGCCTGCTCCGCGCCCGTCACCGAGATTGGCGGCCTCTGCGTCGCCTGCTGGAGCGCGCTGAAGCTGATCGAGCGGCCCTATTGCGAGCGGTTGGGCACGCCGTTTCCCGCCGATTTCGGGCCGGGCCTGCTGTCTCCCGCCGCGATCGCCCGCCCGCCGGCCTATGACCGGGCGAGGGCGGTCGCCCGCTTCGACGGCGCGGCGCGCGATCTGGTCCATCGCCTGAAATACGCCGACGGCGTCCACCTCGCCCGGCCGCTCGGGGCGATGATGGCGCGCGCCGGGCACGAATTGCTCGCCCCGGACGCGCTGCTCGTCCCCGTGCCGCTGCACCGTCGCCGGCTGTGGGGCCGACGCTTCAACCAGGCTGCGTTGCTGGCCCAGGCGGCGGCGCGAACAGCTAGGGCGGCGATCGCGCCGGAGGCGCTCGAACGCATCAAGTCGACCCGGCCTCAGGTCGGACTGACCGCGGCGCAGCGCGCCGACAACCTGGCCGGCGCCTTCCGGGTCTCTCCCGGGGCGTTTCTCAAGGGGAGGCAGGTCGTGCTGGTCGACGACGTGCTGACGACCGGCGCCACCGTCGACCGGCTTGCGCGACTGGTCCGCCGCGCGGGAGCAGCCTCGGTTGACGTGCTGGTCTTCGCCCTTGTTGTGAACGACGCCTGACTGTCTATATCGTCGGACCCGCTTTGAACCGATCCCAGAGGCCGCCATGCCGTCGGTGACGATCTACGCCCGGTCCGACTGCCCTTACTGCCACATGGCCAAGGATCTGCTTGGCCGGAAGGGCGTGGCCTATGAGGAGATCGATGTCGGCCGCGAGCCGACGCGCCGCGCCGAGATGATCGAACGCGCGGGCGGGCGGACGACCGTGCCCCAGATCTTCATCGACGGCCGGCATGTCGGCGGCTGCGACGACCTCTATGCGCTTGAGGGCGCCGGCGGCCTCGACCCGCTGCTCGCGGCATGACCGAAGAGAAAACCCCGCGCCGCCTCGTCGTCGGCTGCGTGCAGATGCGCTCGGGCGTCGATCCCATGCGCAACCTCGACGTCGCGGCGCGTCTGGTGCGCGAGGCGGCGGAGGCCGGCGCGACCTATGTGCAGACCCCGGAAATGACGAACATCCTGGTCCGTTCCCGCAAGGATCTGTTCGCAGCCATCCTCCCGGAGGCCGCCTGCCCGGCGGTCGCGGCGTTCCAGGAGCTCGCGCGCGGGCTCAGCGTGACCGTGCATCTCGGCTCGATCGCGGTTCGCCTGGACGGCGAGCGCGCGGCGAACCGCAGCTTCGTCATCGATCCCGCCGGCGACATCGTCGCGCGCTACGACAAGATCCATATGTTCGACGTCGACCTGCCGGACGGCGAGACATGGCGGGAATCCGAGACCTACCGGCCGGGCGAGCAGGCGGTGAGCGTGCAGTTGCCCTGGGGGCGGTTGGGGCTGACGATCTGCTACGACCTGCGCTTCCCCATGCTGCACCGGGCGCTCGCCGAAAGCGGGGCGGAGGTGCTGGCGTCGCCGGCCGCCTTCACAGCCCAGACCGGCAAGGCGCATTGGCACGTGCTGCTGCGGGCGAGGGCGGTCGAGACCGGCTCCTTCGTGGTCGCCGCCGCCCAGGGCGGCAAGCACGAGGACGGCCGCGAGACCTACGGCCACAGCTTGGTGGTGGACCCCTGGGGGCGCGTCCTCGCCGAGGCGGACGGCGCCGAGCCCGGCGTCATTCTGGCCGAGATCGATCTTGAGGAGGTCGCCTCGGTGCGTCGCCGGATCCCCGCCCTCGAGAACGGCCGGCGCTTCGGCGTGGTCTCCCTCCCGAGCGAGCCGACCGCGTTGCGTGAGGTCGGGGCCTAGGCAGATGATTCTCTACCAACTCACCTGCGCCGAGGGCCATGGCTTCGATGGCTGGTTTCGGTCGTCCGGGGACTTCGACGCGCAGTCGGCGCGCGCGCTGCTGGAATGCCCGGTCTGTGGATCGCAGAAAGTCGAGAAGGCCCTGATGGCGCCGACGATCGCGAAGGGAACTCCGTCCCCCGCCGTCGAAACGACTTCCGGTCAGGAATCGGAGCCGCCGGCCCCGGTCGCCCTGCTGACCGAGAAGGAGGCGCGGCTGCGAGCCATGCTGCGCGACGTCCGCCGTCAGGTCGTGGCCCGTTCCGAGGACGTCGGCGACCGCTTCCCCGAGATCGCCCGGCAAATGCACGCCGAGGAGGCCGAGCCGCGGTCGATCCGCGGCCGCGCCACTGCCGAGGAGGTGAAGGAGCTGATCGAAGAGGGCATCGACATCCTGCCGCTGCCGCCCTCGCCCGACGACGGGAACTGAGCGGCTCCGGGCTCAGGACGTCGGGGACAGCGGCTTCATGCGGGGCGCGGCCGGCGGATCGCGCAGGATCAGTCGGCGCGGCGGCTCGGGAACGACCAGAGGCGGGAGCGGAACGGGCGGTTCGTCGTCGAACGAACTCTGGCGCCCGACGACCCGGTCGCGCTCGTCGGAGCGGCCGGCGGCGGCCCGGGCCTCGTTGGCCTTGCGGGTCATCGCGATGAGCCGGAAGAGATCGACGAACTGGCCCAGCCCCAGCAGGCCGAAGGTGATCAGCCACAGAAAGCCGGTGAGCGGCCGGCCGACGTAGAAGCGGTGCAGTCCGCACAGGCCGATGAGGCTGGCGAGCCAGAGCAGGAAGGCGACGGACGTCCGTCTGACGCGCATGGAAGGACGGTCCCGGTCCGGCGCGTCGCGCCTGGGGTGTCGCCGATCGGCCGGTCGAAGACTGGTCCCGCGGGATGAACGTTCCTGCGCGTGTTTCCGTCGAATTGAATGCGTCGACGAGGTTTAGGACGCCCGTGCGGCCGCGAGCGTGTAATTGACCGACATGTCGTCGCTTGGTCCCCACGCGTTCCTGAGGGGATCGAACTTGATTCCACGCTGATCGGCGACGTCGAGGCCGACGCTCCGGCAGGCGAGACGCAGCTCCGCGGGGGTGACGAACTTCTCGTAGGCATGCGTGCCGCGCGGCAGCCAGCCCAGGACATACTCCGCGCCGATGATGACCAGCGCGTGCGCCATCAATGTGCGGTTGATCGTGGAGAACAGCGCGATCCCGCCTGGCTTCACGAGCTTCGCCACCGTGCCGACGAAGGCGTCGACGTCGGCCACGTGCTCAATGACCTCCGACGCCGCCACGACGTCGAACGCCGCGCCGTCTGCAAGCAGAGCCTCCGCGGTCGTGGCCCGGTAGGAGATTTCGAGGCCGGCCTCCGCGGCGTGCGCGGCGGCGACCGTGATCAGCTCCGCCGCCGGGTCGACCCCCGTCACTTCGGCGCCGAGCCGGGCGAGGCTCTCGCTGAGCACCCCCGCGCCGCAGCCGACGTCGAGCAGGGTCAGCCCCTCCAGCGGCCGCATCTCCGAAGCGTCGCGGGCGAAGCGCGCGGCGATCGCGTCGCGGAAGATCGCGACGCGGGCGGGGTTGAACCGATGAAGCGGCTTCATCGGCCCCTCGGGGTCCCACCAGCGCTGCGCGAGCGCGTCGAAGCGGGCGACCTCGCTCTCGTCGAGGCTCGGCGCCTGCGCTGCCTTGACCGTCGCCATCGGCGTCCTCCCTCCGGCGTTGTGTCCGCCGTGACCCGCCGCTATCTATAGCCGCGTTTTCGCCGGGGGCGCAGTCCTTCGTCCGCCGCCCGCCATTCCGGAAGCCGCTTCTCTCCCATGTCCCGCATCGTCATGAAGTTCGGCGGCACCTCGGTCGCGAACGTCGAACGCATCCGCAACGTCGCAGCGCATGTGAAGCGCGAGGTGGACGCCGGCCACGAGGTGGCGGTCGTCGTCTCCGCGATGTCGGGCGCCACCAACCAGCTCGTCGCCTGGACGACCGAAGCCTCCCCGCTGCACGACGCGCGCGAATACGACGCGATCGTCTCCTCGGGCGAACAGGTGACGTCGGGCCTGCTCGCGATTGCGCTGCAGGCGATCGGCGTTCCCGCGCGCTCCTTTCAGGGCTGGCAAATCCCGCTCAGAACGGACGAGTCGCACGGCGCGGCGCGTATCGCCTCGATCGAGGGCGAGACGCTGATCTCGCGTATGACGGACGGACAGGTGCCGGTGATCGCGGGCTTCCAGGGCCTCGCCCCGAACAACCGTATCGCGACGCTCGGGCGCGGCGGCTCGGACACCAGCGCGGTCGCCATCGCGTCCGCGGTGAAGGCCGACCGCTGCGACATCTACACCGACGTCGACGGGGTCTACACGACCGATCCGCGCATCGTGCCCCAGGCGCGGCGGTTGGAGCGCATCGCCTTCGAGGAGATGCTCGAAATGGCGTCGCTCGGGGCCAAGGTGCTTCAGGTGCGCTCGGTCGAGATGGCGATGGTGCACAAGGTGCGGGTCTTCGTGCGGTCGAGCTTCGACGCGCATGACGCGCCCCAGGTCGGACCCGGCGGGCTGCCGCCGGGAACGCTCATTTGCGACGAGGACGAGATCGTGGAACATCAGGTCGTCACAGGCATCGCCTACTCCAAGGACGAGGCCCAGATCAGCCTGCGCCGCGTGCAGGATCGGCCGGGCGTCGCCGCCGGCGTGTTCGGGCCGCTCGCGGAGGCGTCGATCAACGTGGACATGATCGTCCAGAACGTCTCCGAGGACGGCAAGACCACCGACATCACCTTCACGCTGCCCACCTCGGATCAGGCGCGCGCGATCCAGATCCTGAACGCCAAGAAGGCCGAGATCGGTTTCGAGGCGTTGAACACGGAGGCGGACGCCTGCAAGGTGTCGGTCATCGGCATCGGCATGCGAAGCCATGCGGGCGTCGCGGCGCAGGCGTTCCAGGCGCTCGCCAATCGCGGCGTCAACATTCGGGCGATCACCACCTCGGAGATCAAGATCTCCGTCCTCATCGACACGGCCTACGCCGAACTTGCCGTGCGAACGCTGCATTCGGTATACGGGCTCGACAAGGCCTGACGTCGTCAGGCTCTGGGCGACGCGGCGGCGGCCGCGAGGACCTCGATCGGCCCGAGAAGGCGGGGACGTTGCCGGCTCGGGCGCGCGACGCTATGGCGTCGCGACGTCGCGCGGGCTGACGATATTGCTCTAGCATGTAAAAGCGGGACGGGTTGGCGAGCGACAGGCCTGCCCCTGGGGCCGGGGAGCGGAAGATGCGAGGCGCGTATGGCGGCCCGCGCGTACTTTTGCGCAGGCTGCGCGAAGTCATGGCCGAACCGGTCTCGGCCCAGGAGCGCCTTGACCGCATCGTCGTGCTGATCGCGGCGAACATGGTCGCCGAAGTGTGCTCGGTCTACGTGCTGCGCGTCGACGGCGACCTCGAGCTCTACGCTACAGAAGGCCTCAACCGCGAGGCCGTCCATCGCACCACGATGCACAAGGGCGAAGGCCTTGTCGGCCTCGTCGCGGACGAGGCCGAGCCGGTCAACCTGTCCGACGCTCAGGCGCATCCGGCGTTCTCCTACAAGCCGGAGACGGGCGAAGAGGTCTACCACTCCTTCCTCGGCGTTCCGATCCTGCGCTCGGGCAACACGCTCGGCGTCCTCGTCGTTCAGAACAAGTCGCAGCGCAAATACTCCGACGAGGAGATCGAGGCGCTCCAGACGACGGCGATGGTCATCGCCGAAATGATCGCGAGCGGCGAACTCGCCGGCCAGGAGGGCGGCTTCGAACCCGTCGGCCGGCGCCCGGCGCACGCGCGCGGCGTCGCCCTGTCGGAGGGGATCGGGCTCGGCCACGTGGTGCTGCACGAGCCGCGCGTCGTCGTGAAGAACTTCATCGCCGAAGATTCGGCGGCCGAGCTCGCCCGTCTCGACAAGGCGCTCGCCAATCTGCGGGCGTCGATCGACGTGCTGATCGACGAGGGCGAGGTCGCCCGCGCCGGCGAGCATCGCGACGTCCTCGAGGCCTTCCGCATGTTCGCCAACGACCGCGGCTGGGGCCGGCGGCTGCATGAGGCCGTTCTGACCGGCCTGACCGCGGAAGCTGCGGTCGAGCGCGTGCAGTCCGACACCCGCGCGCGCATGCAGCGCCAGACCGACCCCTATCTGCGCGAGCGGCTGCACGATCTCGACGACCTCGCGAACCGCCTGCTCCGCGAACTGACCTCGCCCGGCAAGGGGATGGCGCCCCAGACCACCCATCTGCCGGACAACGCGATCATCGTCGCCCGCTCCATGGGCCCTGCGGCGCTGCTCGACTACGATCGATCACGGCTGCGCGGTCTGGTGCTCGAGGAGGGCTCGCCGTCGAGCCACGTCGCGATCGTCGCCCGAGCGCTCGGCATCGCCGCCGTCGGTCAGGTCGAGAACGCCGCTGGCCTGGTCGAGAGCGGCGATGCTGTGATCGTCGACGGCGTCTCCGGCGAGGTCCATGCCCGTCCGACCGCCGACGTCGAGCGCGCTTACGCCGACAAGGTGCGGTTTCGCGCGCGTCGGCAGGAGCAGTACCGCGCGTTGCGCGATCGGCCCTCGATCACCCGCGACGGCGAGACCGTGTCGCTGATGCTCAACGCCGGCCTTCTCGTCGACCTGCCGCACATTGCGGAGACGGGAGCGGCCGGCGTCGGCCTGTTCCGCACCGAGCTGCAGTTCATGGTCGCGTCCTCCATGCCGCGAACCGCGGCGCAGCAGCAGCTCTACCGGGCGGTGCTGGACGCCGCCGACGGGAAGCCCGTGACCTTCCGCACGCTCGACGTCGGGGGCGACAAGATCCTTCCCTATATGCGCAACGAACCCGAGGAGAACCCGGCGCTCGGCTGGCGGGCGATCCGGCTCGGGCTCGACCGGCCGGCGCTGTTGCGCACGCAGATCCGGGCGTTGCTGTACGCTGCGGCCGGGCGCGATCTGAAGCTGATGTTTCCGATGGTCGCGAGCATCTCGGAGTTCGACGAGGCGCGCGAGATCGTCGAGCGCGAGCACGCGCGCCTCGCGCGGCACGGCCATCCTCTGCCCTCGTCGCTCCAGCTCGGCGTCATGGTGGAGGTCCCTTCGCTGCTGTTTCAGCTCGACGAACTGCTGCAGCGCGTCGATTTCATCTCGGTGGGCTCGAACGACCTGATGCAGTTCCTGTTCGCCGTCGACCGCGGCAATGCGCGGGTGTCCGGGCGCTTCGATCCCCTCTCGCCGGCTTTCCTGCGCACGCTCGCTTTCGTCGCCGCGAAGGCGAAGGCCGCGGGCAAGCCGGTGACGCTGTGCGGCGAAATCGGCGCCCGCCCGCTCGAGGCCATGGCGCTGATCGGGATCGGCTACCGCTCGCTGTCGATGTCGCCGGCGGCGATCGGGCCGGTCAAGGCCGCCCTGCTCGAGGTCGACGCCCATGAGGTGTCGGCCTTCATGGCGCCGCTGATCGCGCGCACCGACGGGGGGCGCACGCTGCGCCCCGAGCTTCGGGACTTCGCCGCCGCGCGGGGCCTGCAGGTCGAGCCGTGAGCGCGGGTCTGTCGACGGCGCGGCTCGAGGCCGTTCTGGAGCGCTTCGCCGCGGTCGAGGACGAACTCGGGCGCGCGGCCGATGGCGGGTCGCTGGCGAGGCTCGGCCGTGAGCGCGCCGAGTTGCTGCCCGTGGTCGAAGCGATCGAGGCCCTTCGCGCGATCGACGCCGAGATCGGCGGCCTCGACGAACTGATCGCCGACGCCAAGACCGACGCCGAGATGCGGGCGCTCGCCGAACAGGAGCGCGCGGAGGCGGGAGCCAGGCGAGACGCCGCGGCTGAGGCTCTGCAGACCGAATTGCTTCCGAAGGACGCCACGGACGCCCGCGACGTCATCCTCGAAGTGCGCGCGGGCACCGGCGGCGACGAAGCGGCGCTGTTCGCCGGCGATCTCTTCCGGATGTACCAGCGCTTCGCCGAGTCTCAGGGCTGGCGCGTCGAGGTGCTTTCGGTCAGCGAGGGAACCGTCGGGGGTTACAAGGAGATCATCGCCGCGATCGCGGGCGACCACGTCTTCGCGCGGCTGAAGTTCGAGAGCGGCGTCCACCGGGTGCAGCGGGTGCCGGCGACCGAAGGGTCCGGCCGCATCCACACCTCGGCCGCCACCGTCGCCGTGCTGCCCGAAGCGGAGGAGGTCGACGTCGCGATCGACGATTCCGACCTGCGCTTCGACGTCTACCGCGCCCAGGGCGCGGGCGGCCAGCACGTCAACAAGACGGAGTCGGCGGTGCGCGTCACGCATCTGCCGACCGGAATAGCCGTCGCGGTCCAGGACGAGCGATCGCAGCATCGCAACCGCGCACGCGCGATCGCGCTGCTGCGCGCCAAGCTGTTCGACATCGAGCGGGAGCGGCTCGACACCGCCCGCGCCGACGCCCGGCGCGGCCAGGTGGGCTCCGGCGACCGCTCCGAGCGGATCCGCACCTACAATTTCCCGCAAGGTCGGGTCACCGATCACCGGATCGGCCTCACCTTGCACAAGCTCGACGCCGTCATGGCCGGCGAAGCGCTGGGCGAGATCGTTGACGCGCTCGCGGCGGAGCAGCGCGCCCGTCTGCTGGCCTCCGAATCCGAAGCGGCGTGACCCGGGGCGAGGCCGTCCGCGCCGCCGCGGCCGCCCTGCGCGAGGCGGGCGTCGAGGAAGCCGATCTCGACGCCCGCGTGCTGGCGCTCGAAGCCTTCGGCGTCGACCTCGCCCGACTTGTCGCCGGCGCGCGGGAGCCGGCGCCGTCCGACGCCCTCGCGGCGCTGGACGCGATGGTCGCCCGCCGCGCGGCCGGCGCTCCGGTCGCGCGCATCCTGGGGCGGCGCGAGTTCTGGGGCCTGCCGTTCAGGCTCGGCCCCGCCGCCCTGGTGCCGCGGCCGGAGACCGAAACCGTGGTCGAGGCGGCGCTCGCGGCGGTCGGACCGGCCCGTCGCGCGCTCTCCATCCTCGACCTCGGCGTCGGCTCGGGCTGCCTCCTGCTCGCCGTTCTGAGCGAGCGGTCGGAGGCGGTTGGCCTGGGCGTCGATCGATCGGAGGCGGCGGTGGCGACGGCCCGGGCAAACGCCGCGGCGCTGGGGCTCGAGAGTCGGGCGCGCTTCGTCGTCGGCGACTGGGCGTCGGCCCTGGACGACACGTTCGATCTCGTGACGTCGAACCCGCCTTATGTCCGCCGGGGCGACATGCCGGGCCTCGACCGGGAGGTCCGCGACCACGATCCGGCCGCGGCGCTCGACGGCGGCCCGGACGGCCTGGACGCCTATCGCGCCATCGTCGCCGACCTGCCCCGTCTGCTCGCGCCGGACGGGGTCGCAGCGCTCGAACTCGGCGTCGGTCAGGCCGACGACGTCGCCGCTCTTGGGCGCGGCGTCGGCCTCGTCGTCGAGCGCGTCGCGCCCGACCTCGCCGGCGTCGCCCGGGCGATCGTCTTCAGGCAGGCGCGCGGCTCCTCCGAGCGACGTTAAAAACCCCTTGGAATCCGTACGCCGCGCCGCTATGTTCGGGCTCGGAATCATCTGACGCCCGCCCTGTGTTACGGGGCCTGTGAGCGACGGATGGATGTTTTCGGAGCGGCGCGGGTCCGAAGGATCTGGCGCGACAGGCTCTGAAGATCGACGCAAAGCTTCGATCGCGCCGAAGTCGTTGTGCGGGGGCTCACGCCCGCGGAACGCATCGGGTCTCGCGGGCCGGCTTCCGCCAGTTTTGGCGCGGCGCCGGAAAGCGAGCCCGGCGGAGCGGGGGACGCGAGACGTCAAGCCCCGGGCCGAGCGGCCTTACAAATAGAACGAGTGCTGATTTGAACCCCATGAGGCAAGGTCAATCGAAGCGGCTCCGCGGCCGCGGTCGCGGCGGGAGCGGCGGGGGCGGCGGCGGCGGCGGCGGCGGGAGTGGCGGCAAGGGCCCGAACCCGCTCAACCGGTCCTACGAATCAAACGGCCCCGACGTGAAGATCCGGGGCAACGCGGCGACCATCGCTGACAAGTATGTGCAGCTGTCGCGCGACGCCCTGACGGCGGGGGATCCGGTCTCCGCCGAAAACTACATGCAGCACGCCGAGCACTACTACCGGTTGCTCGCCGCGGCGCAGGCCCAGTTTCAGCCGCACCAGACCTTCGTGCGCGCCGACGCCGACGACTACAACGACCCCGATTTCGACGAGGACAATGCCGACGGCGCCGGCGAGGCCAACAGCCAGCCTCAGGCGCAGCCGCAGCCGCAGTCGAACGGCGCCCCTCAGCCCTACCGCAACGACCAGCCGCCTCGGCCGAACGGCGACCAGGGGCGCTCGAACGGCGGGTACGCTCAGCCTGGCCGCGACGGCGAGCGGCGCTTCGATCGAAACGAGCGCAACGACCGCACTAACGATCGGCGCGACAGTCGTTCGGATCGTCCGGGCGGTCGCTTTGAGAACCGTGACCGCGCGGCGGCGCCTCGCTCTGAAGAGCAGCCCGCATTAAGCGAACTCCCGGCGTTTATCACCGCCGGCGCCCCGCCGTCGGTCGCGGAAGAGGCGCCGAAGCCCAGGTCGAAACCCGAATCGAAGCCCGAAGCGGTCGCGCCCGAGGCCGTCGCCGTCGAAGCGGCCGCCGCCCCGGACACCGCAGTCGACGCCCCAGCTTCGACGGATGACGACGCTCCCGCGCCGTCCTCGCGCGGGCGCCGCCGCCGTTATGGTCGCTACGGCCGCAGCGCCTCGGGCGAGGAGGACGCAGCCGAGCCGTCGCCGCAGCCGACCGCGGACGCGCCTTCGGACTGACGTCTGATCTGATGGTCGCGGCGGCGTCGGTCGCCGGCGCGACCGTTCCGCGCAGCGCTTGCCGGGGAGCCGCTCTCGCGCCAGTTCGTGCGCTCGCGGCTTGATCGCGATCGGCGGCATGATCGGCACAGACGATGGGTTCGGTCAGCGCGCTGACGACGCTGAACTTTCTGATGGCCGACGTTCGCGACGGCCTTGGTCCCTATCTGGCGATCTTTCTCCAGGGGCAGGGCTGGTCGGCGGTCGACATCGGAGTGGTGCTGACGATCGGGGGGCTCGCGGGCATGCTCGCGACGACGCCGATGGGCGCCTTCGTGGACGTCACCACGAAGAAGCGGCTCGTTACGATCGTCGCGGGCCTCGCCGTCACAGCGGCCTGTCTTTCCATCTTTTATATCCCGGGCTTCGGCGTCGTTTCGGTCGCCCAGATCCTCACCGGCGTCGCCGGCGCGGTGATTCCGCCGGCGATCGCCGCGATGACGCTCGGCATCGTCGGGCCTGACGCCTTCTCCCACCAGATCGGCCGGAACGAGGCCGCGAATCATGCGGGCAATGTGGCCGCCGCGGTCGCCTGCGCGGGATTTTCCTACATCTTCGGCATCAAGGCCGTGTTCTTCGTCATGATCGCGATGGCGGTCGGCTCGGTCGCCGCGACGCTCGTCATCCGGGAAGCCGACATCGACCACGAGGTGGCCCGCGGGTTCGACGCCAAGACGAGGGACGGCGGCGCGTCGGGCGTCGCGGTGCTGCTGAAGACGCCCGCGCTGATGATTCTCGGCGCCATCCTGTTGCTGTTCCACTTCGGCAACGCGCCGATGCTGCCGCTCGTCGGACAGCGCATTGAGGCGCTGGGCCTGGGCAACGCCGTGTTCTGGACGTCGGTTGCGATCATCGTCGCTCAGGCCGTCATGGTGCCGATGGCGTTGCTCGCCGCGCGCATCGCGGAGCGCTTCGGTTACGCCCCTCTTCTGTTCGCGGCTCTGATCGCGCTTCCTGTCCGCGGGGTGATCGCGGCTTCGACGCCGGAGGCGTGGATCGCAATTCCGGTGCAGATGCTGGACGGGGTGGGAGCGGGAATTCTTGGCGTCGTCACCCCCGCGCTGGTGGCGCGGATCCTGAGGGGGACGGGCCGCTTCAACATCGGGCTCGGCGCGGTCATGACCGTGCAGGGAATCGGCGCAAGCCTGTCGACCACCGCGGCCGGTTATATCGTACAGCATGGCGAGGGCGTGCCGTCCGCCCTGGGACTTGATTTCGGCCTCACTGGCTACGGGGTCGCGTTCCTGGCGCATGGCGCAGTCGCGCTGGTCGCGCTCGCATTGTTCTTGGCGACGATGCGGCGGTTGCCGCTTGCGCCCGAGGGCGGCGTCCGGCGCGACGTCGCGGATGGCGCCGCCGCGGCGACGCCCGCGTAGAGCGCCAAGTCTGCCGCCTTACAGCAGCCGGACGGGCGCGCCGACCTCGAGTCGGCCGCCCGCGACCGCTTCCGCATAGACGCCGCAGTCCGCGTGTCCGAGCCGCTTCTGGAGCGTCGCGGGTATCGTTAGGTCGCGTTCGGCCGTGGTCGGGTCGACCTCGGTCGCGGCGCAGCGCACGGTGCGCTGGACCACCCGGAACTCGACTTCGCCGATCGTGAGCCCGCGCCCGACCCAGTCGAGCTCCTCCCAGGCCCCGAAACCCTCGACGTCGACATTGCCGCGAAAGCGCAGCGGATCGACCGTCGCGCCGACGAAACCCTCGATCGCCGCGACGCTCGCGCGGTTGATCAGGGAAACCACGCCCTTCGCGGTGTCGGAGAAGGTGTGGCAGGGGGGAGCGGGAAGAACCTTGAGCGGGCCCTTGAGCTCCTCGCCCATGAACTCGGAAAACCAGCTCTCGATTTCGGCGCGCCCGGCCGCGGACGCCAAGTCCGCCTCGAGCGCCACGACGCCGTCGCGCCGGATCTCAAGCCGGCCGCACGCGGCGTCGTAGCGCGTGTCGAGGCTGGCGAGACGCGCGTTCCGCATCAGGCAGAGGAACTTGAATTTCGGGATCTTGCGCGGCGCTTCGGGATCAAACCCCGACGGACCGTTCTCGATCGCGAAGGCACGGTCGCCCGGCAAGTGGCGGCCGGGCTCGACGTCTATGGCGGCGAGCGACTCCGGGGAAAGGCCTTTGACGGGATAGCGCCGCAGCGTGGCGACAAGGCCGACGGTCGATCTCACGGATGGTTCCTGACGCAGATCAAAGGCGAGGCGACGGTTCTCCGTCACCATCCCCTTTCGTGGCGAAATGGCAACACCATATTCGCGGAAGCAGGGTCGCCTCTGGGGGCCCAGTGCGCCGCTCCCGCATGGGTTCGGCGAAGACGAACTGAGGCGCC
Organism: Hansschlegelia sp. KR7-227; assembly: GCF_049446035.1. Classification (NCBI taxonomy): domain Bacteria; kingdom Pseudomonadati; phylum Pseudomonadota; class Alphaproteobacteria; order Hyphomicrobiales; family Methylopilaceae; genus Hansschlegelia; species Hansschlegelia sp. KR7-227. Next base: position 2,806,829 of record NZ_JBMSEA010000001.1, on the reverse strand, counting down.
GGCCGGACTGGCCGCAAGGCGGCGAAAGCCGGCGCGCTCGAAGGGAGAGTTTTCATGAACCCGGAAATTTACACCGAACGCGTCCGCGGCTTCCTGCAGGCCGCGCAATCCGCGGCCAGCGGCGCGGGCCATCAGCAGCTTCTGCCGGAGCATGTGCTCAAGGTCCTGCTCGACGATCCGGAGGGGCTCGCCTCCGGGCTGATCGAAAAGGCCGGCGGCCGGCCGGCCGACGCGCGCGCCGCCGTGGAGGCGGCCTTGCGAAAGGTCGCGAAGGTCGGCGGCTCGGGCGCCGGCAACCTCTATCTGGCGCCCGCCACCGCGCGAATCTTCACCTCGGCCGAGCAGGTCGCGAAGAAGGCCGGCGACCAGTTCGTGACCGCCGAGCGGCTGTTGACCGCGATCGCGCTCGAAAAGGACACCGAGGCCGGCAAGGCGCTCGCCGCCGCCAGCGTGACGCCGCAGGCGCTGAACGCCGCGATCGAGGATCTGCGCAAGGGCCGCACCGCCGATTCCGCGACGGCTGAAAACGCCTATGACGCGCTGAAGCGCTACGCCCGCGACCTCACGCAGGTCGCGCGCGACGGCAAGCTCGACCCCGTCATCGGGCGCGACGAGGAGATTCGCCGCACCATTCAGGTGCTGTCGCGGCGCACCAAGAACAATCCGGTTCTGATCGGCGAGCCCGGCGTCGGCAAGACGGCGATTGTCGAGGGGCTCGCGCTGCGGATCATCAACGGCGACGTGCCCGAGTCGCTCAAGGAGAAGCGCCTGCTTGCGCTCGACATGGGCTCGCTGATCGCCGGCGCGAAGTATCGCGGCGAGTTCGAGGAGCGCTTGAAGGCCGTGCTGTCGGAGGTGACCTCCGCGGCCGGGCAGATCATCCTGTTCATCGACGAGATGCACACGCTGGTCGGCGCCGGCAAGGCGGACGGCGCGATGGACGCCTCGAACCTGCTGAAGCCCGCGCTCGCCCGCGGCGAACTTCATTGCGTCGGCGCGACCACGCTCGACGAGTACCGCAAGCACGTCGAGAAGGACGCAGCGCTCGCGCGTCGCTTCCAGCCGGTGTTCGTCTCCGAGCCGACGGTCGAGGACACGATCTCGATCCTGCGCGGCATCAAGGAAAAGTACGAGCTGCATCACGGCGTCCGGATCGCCGATTCGGCCCTGGTCGCGGCGGCCACTCTCTCGAATCGGTACATCACCGACCGCTTCCTGCCGGACAAGGCGATCGACTTGGTGGACGAGGCCTCGGCGCGCCTCAGGATGCAGGTCGATTCCAAGCCGGAGGCGCTCGACGAGCTCGACCGGCGGATCATCCAGCTCAAGATCGAGCGCGAGGCCCTGAAGAAGGAGACCGATCAGGCCTCCAAGGACCGCCTCGAGAAGCTCGAGGGCGAACTCGCCGGCCTGCAGGAGGAGGCCGACGCGATGACGGCCCGCTGGCAGAACGAGAAGGACAAGCTCGGCCGGGCCCAGACGCTGAAGGAAAATCTCGACAAGGCGCGCATCGAGCTCGAGCAGGCGCAGCGGCAGGGCAATCTCGGCCGCGCCGGCGAACTCGCCTATGGCGTGATCCCGAAACTCGAGCGGGAGCTCAAGGAGACCGAGGAGGCCGCGAGCGAGAGCGGCTCCATGGTCGAGGAGGTCGTGACGCCCGACCGCATCGCCCAGATCGTGTCGCGCTGGACCGGCGTGCCGGTCGACAGGATGCTCGAGGGCGAGCGGGCGAAGCTGCTGCGCATGGAGGACGAGCTCGCGAAGCGCGTCGTCGGCCAGGGCGAGGCGGTTCAGGCCGTCTCGACCGCAGTCCGCCGCGCGAGGGCGGGACTCCAGGACCCCAATCGCCCGATCGGCTCGTTCATGTTCCTCGGGCCGACCGGCGTGGGCAAGACCGAGCTGACCAAGACGCTGGCCGCCTTCCTGTTCGACGACGACCAGGCGATGGTCCGCCTCGACATGTCGGAATACATGGAAAAGCACTCGGTCTCCCGCCTGATCGGCGCTCCTCCCGGCTATGTCGGCTACGAGGAGGGCGGGGCGCTCACCGAGGCGGTGCGGCGCAGGCCCTACCAGGTCGTGCTGTTCGACGAGATCGAAAAGGCGCATCCGGACGTCTTCAACGTCCTGCTGCAGGTGCTTGACGACGGCCGGCTGACGGACGGGCAGGGGCGCACGGTCGACTTCCGCAACACGCTGCTGATCATGACCTCGAACCTGGGGTCGGAATATCTCGTCAACCAGCCCGAGGGCCAGGACAGCGAGGCGGTGCGCGAGCAGGTGATGGCGGTGGTGCGGTCGCACTTCCGGCCGGAGTTCCTGAACCGGGTGGACGACATCGTGCTGTTCCACCGGCTCAAGCGCGAGCAGATGGGCGCGATCGTCGACATTCAGCTCGAGCGGCTGAAGGGCCTCCTCGCCGACCGCAAGATCACGCTCGATCTCGACGACGCAGCTCGCGCCTGGCTCGCCGAGAAGGGCTACGATCCCGCCTATGGCGCCCGGCCGCTGAAGCGGGCGATCCAGAAATACGTGCAGGATCCGCTGGCCGAGTTGATCCTCGCCGGCGAGATCAAGGACGGCGAGCGGGTGCCGGCGACGGCGTCGGGGTCGGGCCTGCTGATCGGCCGGCGGCACGTCTCCGCGGCGGCGTAAGCCGGACGCCCGGTGACCATCCCGGACTGGCCCAAGGCCGGTCCGGGAGCGCCGTGGCGCGGGGAGCGTCGTCGCAGCCTCGGCCGCGACCGCGCAGGCTTCAGCCGCCGGCGCGGACAGGGGTCGCGGCGGCGGCCGTGCTTGGCCCCTTGCCGAGCAGGCCGTCGATCCGCTTTCGCTCGGTCTCGAAGGCTGCGAGCATGTCGCCGTCGAGTTCGCGGCCGCGCGGGAGCTTGATGGTCATCGGGTTCACGAATCGCCCGTTGATCATCACCTCGTAGTGCAGATGCGCGCCGGTCGAGAGGCCGGTCGAGCCGACATAGCCGACGACGTCGCCCTGCTTGACCCGGGCGCCGGGGGCGACGCCGCGGGCGATGCCGGACATGTGGTTGTAGGTGGTCTCGTAGCCGTTGGCGTGCTGCAGCACGACCTGGCGGCCGTAGCCGCTCGTCCAGCCGGCCTTCTCGACCGTGCCGTTGCCGGACGCCACGATCGGGGTGCCGACCGGCGCCGCCCAGTCGACGCCCGTGTGCATCTTCGAATAGCCGAGCACGGGATGGCGACGGAAGCCGAAGCCGGAGCGCATCACGCCGCCATTCATGGGCTTGCGCATCAGGAACTTCTTCGCGGACTTGCCCACGTCGTCATAGTAGTCCGTGAGGCCGTCGTCGTCGGTCTCGAAGCGGTAGTAGCGGCGCTGTTCGCCGGCCAGTTTCAGCGACATGTAGTCGATCTCGCCGTCGCCGCCCGGCTCCTCAGGGTCGCAATAGAACAGCTCGAAACTGTCGCTCGGCCCCACGCGACGGTTGAAGTCGACGTCATAGGCGACGATCCGCACCATCTCGTCGGCGACCGCCTTAGGCACCTGGTTCTTCAGCGCCGCCTCGTAAAGCCCGTTGTAGAGGCTCATGCGGCCGGGGTTTCCCGGGCGCTCGACCTCGTCGGCGATCTCCTCCGGCGACGGCTCGTCCGCGAGGTCCGCTACGTCGGCGACCGCCACATAGTCTCCCATGTCCGACAGCGCGACCGAGCCGACATGCCCGCCGTCGGCGTCGAAGAGGCTGACGCGGACCGGCTGCAGCCGGGTCACGCCCGGGGCCGTGGCGTGGCCCATCAGCACCTTCAGGCGCTGCCCGGTCATGACCGAGGCGATGCCATACCCGTCGCGCCCGGCGAATTTCGCGGCGATGGCGCGGGCGTCCTCGGGCGCGGCCCCCGCGTCGCGCGTCAGCGCGAGCGCGAGCGGGCCGTCCGACGCCACCGCGACGGTGTTCTCGCCGGGGGCCGCGGGCCCGGCCGTCGCGGCCTCGGCGGATTTCGCGACCAGAGTCATGTTGCGCAGCGCGAGCTGCGAATCGAACGGCGCCACCGCGTCCGACCCCGCCTCCGCGGCGTAGGCGAAGCGCTGCTGCGCGCCGGGGGCCATCTGCATGGCCGGCTCGTAGCGGGCCGCGAGCTCGAAGGCGGCCGCCTCGCGCACGCGGGCGCGCACTTCGACCGGCGGCACGGTGGGACCTTCGTCGACGCCGACCCGGACGGCCGCCAGATCAGACACGACGAAGGAGAGATCGCCCTCCGAATCGGACTCCGGCGCGGCCCGGTCGCGATCCTGCGTCTGGATCTTCAGCGGATCGAAGGAGGGCACCCGGCTGGCGAACTCGGTCGGCGCCTGGG